>JAFGVU010000202.1 GCA_016937855.1 Bacteroidales bacterium
GGGTGTTTTTCCCTCCAAAATGGTTCCATTTTTTTTACAATTCCACAAAAAAATGACGTTTTAGGTGTTTTTCGATTATCAAAAAAAAACAAAAAAAGCAAAAAGAGCAAAAAGAAGTTAGAAATAGCACTAAATCCTTAGGTGATATTTATAGTATATAATCAGGGTTTTACACTTTTTAGGTGATGAATACTATGATATTTAGGGCGGATTTATGCCCTAATTTATTGTCAGCCTAACACATAGCAGCTAGAAGGTTTTATGATGTTTGATATTTTATGTTAAAAGGTTTTTTTATTGGATTTTAAGTTCGTATGTTTGTAGCAAACATTTGGTTCATTTATTCTTAATTGTTCGTCAAGAATAAATGCATTAGATTTATCTAGTAATCGAAACTAAATTTATTAAACATAAAAAAAACAAAATGAAAAACAAAATGAACAACAAATTCTTATTATTAACATTCATTTCAGCTATTACTTTAGCTTTTAGCAGTTGTGAAAAATACAACGAACCAGTAGAAAGTATGCCTATATATACTGGGACTTTTGAATATAAAGATAGTGGATTCAATGATGATGGAATACCTTATCTCAATCAGCATGTTGAGTATTGTGGTAGATTTACCCATTCAGAGTCTCCGGTTGATACACCATATTATGTTTATTTCCAAAAAGGATATATACCTAAAAAATTTAGAGAAAACAATAAAACATTCAGTGTCGAAATTCAATATGAATACCTAATCTATAATTTTGATGCAAGCATAAGTGGAACGAAATTGTATTATATAAATGAAATAAAATAAAAAAGATATGAGATATTATAAACCCCGCTACCGCACGACTGTGTCGTGTGGTTAAATAAAATCTACCTTATACACCACTACCGCACGATTGCATCGTGTGGTACCACCAGAAAAAAACCGTTACCGCACGATTACCTTCGGTGAGGTCTGCGGCGTTGCATTGTGTGGTACCACCAGAAAAAATCTCGAATATTTCTTAAATAAATAGAAAATACCTATATTTGATTTCTATCAACTAAGCGAATTACCAATGAGCCGAAACTATAAATTTCATAATCCCGAAGGAGTTTATTTTATAAGCTTTGCGGTTATTGATTGGCACGACGTCTTTACCAGAAACGAGTATAAGCAAATTGTACTTGACAGTTTGCATTATTGTCAGAAAGAAAAAGGGACGGAAGTTTTTGCTTGGTGTATTATGACAAATCATGTTCATTTGATTTTCAGAATAGTAAATGGTTTGTTGCCAGAAAATGTTATAGGCGACTTTAAGAGGTTTACAAGTAAGGAGATTGTTAGGCAAATTGCTGACAACCCTCGCGAAAGCAGAAGAGAATTTTTGCTTGCTGCCTTTAAAGAAGCTGCATCCAAACAAGCGAATGTTAATGGTAATCAGTTTTGGCAGCACGATAATCACCCGATTGAGCTTTGGAGTACAAAAGTTACTCAAGAAAAAATAACTTATGTGCATAACAATCCTGTTGACGCAGGTTTGGTTTATCGAGCAGAGGATTATGTTTACAGCAGTGCCAGAGATTATAGCGGTGAAAAAGGATTGTTGAACAATGTGATAGTTGTGAGATGAAAAATAAGAAAATACGTTAAAATAGAACAAAAAATAAGCGAAGCGTTTCACGAACACCGCTTAAATAATTTATATAGTGTGAGTAAATCTTAGTTTCGATTATATTTGAATTTTGTTAAATGATCAAATCGGCATCACCAGTAGTGAAGAATAAGATTGTGCCTCCACACGATGCAATCGTGCGGGAGCGGGGGCCGGAGGATTATAGCCCATTTTCATGGCATTAAAAGGTTGTTAAAAGTGTATCGACAATTTGAATAGATGTGATATATTTTACAAAGCTAAATAAACAAAAAATCCGACCATTTGATCGGATTTTTCTAAATAAGATTCATATCAATTTTTTATTTATGTCTTTTCTTTCTTGAAAGTCCTTGTGGCTCTAGTGACAACTGGTCTCCACGAAGCAATGCAGCAACACCTTCGTTTTGCTCAGCATCCTTACAATCCTCACAATTACATTCATCAACATAATCTGTTGGCTCAGTATAAGTTGTAATTACACCTTCGAAGTTACGAAGTACAACTTTACCAGGACTTTGAGAAATAACATAAGTTGGCATTACCGGAGTTTTTCCACCACCACCGGGTGCATCAACAACAAATGTTGGCACAGCATAACCGGATGTATGTCCGCGAAGGTTTTCTATTATTTCGATTCCTTTTGATACGGGAGTTCTAAAGTGTTCTAATCCCATAGAAAGGTCACATTGATAGATATAGTAAGGTCTAACTCTAATTTTTACGAGATTATGTACAAGTTTTTTCATTGTATGAACACAGTCGTTAACTCCTCGCAGTAGAACAGATTGATTTCCAATTGGGATTCCGGCATTAGCAATTTTAGCACATGCTTCGGTTGACTCATCTGTTATTTCTTTTGAGTGATTAAAATGAGTATTTAACCAAATTGGATGATATTTTTTCAGCATATTTACTAAATCGTCTGTTATACGCTGAGGACAAACAACAGGCACACGAGTTCCTAATCTTATTATTTCGACATGTGGAATTGCTCGTAGTCTCTGAATTATAGATTCTAGCATTTTGTCGCTTACCATTAATGCATCTCCACCTGACAATAAAACATCTCTCACACTTGGTGTAGCAGCAATATAATCAATAGCTCTTTGTATTCTGTCCGAAGGAGATTCCTTATCCGTTTGACCTGCAAAACGTCTGCGAGTACAATGACGACAATACATCGAACACATGTCAGTTATTAAAAACAGTACTCTATCCGGATAACGATGAGTTAATCCAGGAACAGGCGAATCTTCGTCTTCGTGTAATGGATCGAGTAAATCGGCAGCAGACTGATGAGTTTCCAATCCTGTTGGTATAGCCTGTTTGCGAACAGGACAATTACGATCTACCGGATCTACCAAACTTAAATAATAAGGCGTAATTGCCATTCTAAGTGTTTGCAAAGACTTTGCAACCCCCTCTTCTTCATCCGGAGTTAACTCGATATAGTTTTTTAACTCATCAAGAGTTTCTATTCTGTTTTTAACCTGCCATTTCCAATCGAACCACTGCTCGTCAGTAGCATTTGGAAACATTTTCTTTCTTCCTTCGTTTATCATTTCAATAATATTTTAAACATATAATTTTTCGAAAAGAGCTCTAATTTCAGCCGATTCACGTAAAATGCTCAGCGTTAAATTTGCATGCCCTTTTGCAAAACCATTTCCAACAATTAAATTAATGTCTTTACCAACACCCTCGGCACCAAGTGCAGCTTTTGTAAACGATGTAGCCATCGAAAAGAAATAAATCAAGCCTTGCCCTTTAGTAATCAAAATAGATGTCATCTCGGTGCTGGGGACGTTTACATTATTAATTACGACCTCGCAACCTCTCTCACCTGTAATGGCTGTCACCTTTTTATAAACTTCCATAACATTTGTGGCGTCTTCAACAATCACATGATGAGCAAGTTTCATGTCGATAATTCTTTGTGCATTCTCTTTAGAATACTCAACAACAATTACTTTGCCGTAAGGTCCGACGTTTTTCATTGCCTGATAACAACTTAAAACACCAGATTTTCCGCCGCCACCAATTATGCAAACAGTGTCGCCTTCTTTTACGAGACGATTAACCTGAGCAGGAGCTCCGGCTACATCTAAAGCTGCCAATGCAAGTTTTTCGGGAATGTCTTCCGGTAATATTGCAAAAATACCGCTTTCAAATAGAATTGCTTGACCCTTAATATCAACCTGATCAGATGCAGGGTCAAGTTTTACAATTTCATCAATTCTTAGCGGCGTAAGCGACAAAGAAACTAATGTTGCAATTTTATGTCCAACCTTTAATCTTTTGTCAGGAAAATTTGGTCCAATTTCTCGAACGATTCCGATAAGCATACCTCCTGAACCTGTAACAGGGTTCTGCATTTTACCCCTTTCCTTAACAATTGAAAGAATCATTTCTTTCATTCTTTGAGCATCAGAATTACAATCTTGTTTTATTTGTGTATAACTTGCCGAGTCAATATTTAATGTTACAACGTCAATCAATACTTCGTTATCATAAATACTCATTGTATTATCTAGTTTTTGAGCTGGTTGTGGTAATGTTCCTTTTGGCTCAAGAACTCTGTGAGTACCATATCTACATCCTTTATTCATTTTATCCAATTTTTTATGATACTGATTTTCACAATCTCAATCAATTATCAGTCTAACGTAAAAAAAAAATGAGCTCCACCTAAAAAGAAGGAGCTCAAACTGTGTTTTATGCATATAATTCAGTAAATACTTTTCTAAGTATTTCACTTTCTTCGAGAATTGCAAGCGTAATCTCTGCATGGCCTTTAGTATAACCATTCCCAACGATCATTGTCACGTCGCTGCCAACGCCTTCGGCTCCTAGAGCAGCTTTTGTAAATGAAGTAGCCATAGAGAAGAAATAAACAAGACCTGTATCTTTTGTACAAAGTATGCTAGTCATCTCAGTATCTGGAATATTAACATTATTAATAGTAACATCAGCCATTTCGCCACCAGTCAATTCTTCCATTTTTTCTAAAATAGCAACAGGTTGTGTTGCATCAGCTGCAAATACGTGATCACAGAAACCTAAATCGATAAGTCTTTTTGTACTTCTTTCGCTATGACAAAGGCCAATAACTTTACCAGTAACTCCTGCACGTTTTTTTGCTTCGTAGCAGCATAGCATTCCTGATTTTCCACCGGCACCGATAATTAGAACGGTATCTCCGGGTTTAACCAATTTAGCTGTCTGAGCCGGAGCACCAGCAACGTCAAGAGCTGAAAGTACTAATCCTTCGGGCATTCCTTTTGGAATTTTTGCATAAATACCACTTTCAAATAGTATAGCTTTGCCATCAATATCAACCTGATCAATATCAGGACGAATATCTTTTATTTTGTCAATTCTTAAAGGAGTAAGAGATAAAGATACCAAAGTTGCAATTTTATCACCTTCTTTTAAATCAATTTTTCCTTTAAGTGCATCTCCGATTTTTTCGACAGTTCCTAACAACATTCCACCTGAACCTGTTACTGGATTACGATGTTTTCCTTGTTTTTCAACGATACCCATCATTATTTCAGCTATTTTTGCTTTATCACCGCCAGCTTGTTCTTCGATTTGAGTAAAACTTGCAGAATCGACATTTAATGTTTGAACATCAATCAGGATTTCGTTATCCCAGATTTCGTCCATGTTATTATCGATTTTATTTGCAGGTTGAGGTAAAACTCCTGCAGGCTCAATTACTCTATGTAATCCGTATTTATTTCCTTTTTTTTGCATTTTTGAAATTGTTAAATTATTATAAAAATTAAATTGCTTTTAGTCCCAATATTTGACGAGCTTCGGCAGGAGTTGCTATTTCTCTGCCTAATTCTTTTGCCATACGAACAACTTTTGCAACAAGTTCGCCATTCGATTTAGCCAAAACTCCTTTTGAAAGATAAACATTATCTTCGAACCCAACTCTAACATGTCCGCCATAAATAATAGCAGCCATTGCAAGAGGGAATTCAAATCTACCAACACCTGCAACAGTGTATGTTGATCCTGCCGGCAAACTATCTACAAGAAAGACAAAATCTCTAAGTTCTCCGGTAATTCCACCATTAACACCCATTACTAAGTCAAAGTGCATAGGATCTTTGATATACCCCTTTTTATGAAGTCTTAAAGCCATATCAATCATCGACTTGTCGAAACATTCTAATTCGGGTTTAATTCCTCTTTCAATCATTCTTTCGGCGAAATACTTAATTGTATTTTCAGTATTCATAAATACTTCGTCGCCGCCAAAATTTAATGTTCCACAATCGAGTGTAGCCATTTCTGGATTTAGTTCGGTAGGTTGTAGTCTTTCATCGTTCGACATTCCAACTGCACCGCCTGTAGATGGTTGAATTATAACATCAGGAATTTCGGCTTTAATTGCGTCCATAATGATTTTGAATCTGTCTTTATCCTGAGTTGGGGTTCCATCATCCCATCTTACATGAAGGTGGATAATGCTTGCGCCGGCTTCGTAGGCCGATTTTGCTTCTCGCACACATTCTTCTACAGTATAAGGAACCGCAGGATTATGTTCTTTAAGAACCTCTGCACCACAAATAGCTGCTGTAATGATTAATTTTTCCATATTATTTTCTTTTTGTTTAATCGATTTAAATTACAAATAGTTTTTCAACACGCTCAAAGATTCTTCAATCATATTTGCAGCATGATTTAAATCTTCGTCGGTATGACGATATGCAACATAGCCATGATGATATGGTTGCAAGAATACACCACGTCGAATCAGCTCTGTGTAAAATGCCGGACGTAGTTTCTTATAATGATTTTGAGCATCTTTATTAAAAGTGATAAAAGGCATCAATGGTGCTCCTGACACTTCTATATCCCATTCTGATTTTCTTGCAATTTCGGTAATTTTATCTCCAAATACAGTTCCTTTTGCTTTGATAACATCTAAAATATTATCTCTTTCTAGGATTTCAATTGTTTTTAGAGCAGCAACTTGTTCTAAGCTATTTGGGAAAAACGTTGAAGATAAGAAAACTTTATCAGCCAATACTTTCATGTATTGTTCTTTTCCGACAACAGCTCCTATAGGATATCCGTTTGCCATAGCTTTTCCAAACACTGATAAATCAGGAGTAACACCAAAAACTTTTTGAGCACCGCCAAGATCAAATCTAAAACCGCTACGGATTTCATCAAAAATCAGAACAGTTCCGTATTTAGTTGCTAAATCACGAACACCTTCAAGGAATCCGGGAGCTGGCATTTGAACTTTATCAGCTAAAGGATGACCAACAGGCGTGATAATTATCGCTGCCATATCGTCTCCATGCTTTTTCATTATATCCTCTAATTCATCTAGCTTATTATAGTGAAATTCGTAAACGTCTTCGTAGAGTTTCTCGGGTATTCCACCTTTAACTTCCACGCACCAGTCGTGCCAGCCATGATATCCACAACGCACAACTTTTGTTCTCTCTGTATTTGCTCTGGCTATACGAATTGCTGTAGTAGTAGCATCCGAACCGGTTTTTACAAACACAGCCATTTCGGCAGAAGGAATTAAATCAATAACTTTTTGAGCGAGTTTGTTTTGGATTGGCTGAGTTAAAGAGAAACAAAAACCTTTATTTTGCATTTGCTCGATAACAGCATTGTCGATTTCTTCCTCGCGATGACCAATAATAATTGGTCCATAAGCACAAAGCATGTCGATATACTCGTTACCATCAACATCAGTAACTCTTCCACCTTTTGCATGGTCAAAAAATATTGGATACTCACCCGGAACAAAATTGTACGGTCTGCGAATCCCTAAAATTGCACCAGGGATAACTTTAAGAGCTTCCTGATAATGCTTTTCTGTAAGATCTAATTTTAACTTGTTTGACATAACAGCCTCCTTGTTTTAGTTTTATATTTATTTATGATTTAACAACGTAATCGACAAAAATAGCCTGTGTATGCACAGACTCCATAGGAATTTCGCCGGTTTTTACAATCTTTTGAGCCTCGGCAATTACTAAATCGGCAGCCATTGCCATAAGAGGATTAAAGTTTTGAGTAGTACCACGATGGAATAAATTTCCATCTTCGTCACATATACTTGCACCTAAAATCGCAACATCTGCACGTAAAGCTTTCTCAAGTAAAAAATCTTTGCCATCAAGATTAATTACTTGCTTTCCCTCTTGAGCAACGGTACCAACTCCTGTTGGTGTTAAAACTCCACCTAGACCAGAACCACCACATCTCACTCTCTCTGCCAAAGTTCCTTGTGGAACAAACTCAACCTCAATTTCTTTTTTATTATATTGATCAATGGTCGATTTATTGGTTCCTATATGTGAGGTAATTACCTTAGAAACTTGTCTGTTTGCAATTAGTTTTCCCAATCCTTTATCTTCAAAAGATGTGTCGTTACATATAATAGTTAAATTCTTAACTCCTGACTCTACCAATGCGTCCACAATCTTATGTGGTGTGCCGGCGCCTAAAAACCCTCCAATCATAACATTCATTCCATCAGTTATTTTTGCAACAGCCTCATCCATTCCAATAAGCTTTTTCATATCTATATTTATTAAATTTTAGCCCTAAAATTAAATTTGTCAAAGTTAAATTATTTAGATGTAAAAAAAAAATAAAAAGGACAAAAAGACAGAGCAAACGCATACTTCTTCTTTTGTCATGGCTTTTGGATTGCTTACGCACCAAAAGAACCCGCCAAAAGGAGATTTAGTGGCATATTTTAACCCCTGACTTTCACTACGCTTCAGTCAGGGTTAAAATAAATGAGTCTTTCAGACTCAAAAAAATGCAAATATGCTGTAATTAGAGGCTTTTCAACCTTCAGCTTGATGCAGCCCAAAAGTATGTGTTTGCCCTGGACAAAAAGACACATTATTTGGTTGTAAGTTCATATGTGATATGGTACCTGAAGTCAACTGATCTGTTTGTCTTTATCTTTTTCTTTTTTGATATCAACTGCTTTATTCTTTTTTAATATCTTTGCAGCCTAATTCTTAAATAATTGAATAAAAAATTTGTCATAAACCTATTTTTCTTACTACTCTTAAATGTCTTGGTAAAACCATTTTGGATTTTTGGAGTAGAAAGATCTGTACAGAATATTGTTGGAGCTTCTGAATTTGGACTGTATTTTTCTTTATTCAATTTTAGTCTTCTGTTAAATATTATTCTCGATTTTGGCATTACAAATTTTAACAATCGAAACATTGCCCAAAACCACAATATACTTAGCAAACATCTGTCAAATATTTTATCGTTACGACTTTTATTAGGTCTAACTTATGCATTTCTCTCCTTTATTATTGCTTTGATAATAGGCTATGACGAACGACAGCTTTTCATACTTGGCGTTTTGATTCTAAATCAATTTTTGTCGTCACTAATATTGTATTTAAGATCTAACATTAGCGGATTACAGTTATTTAAAACAGATAGCATTATGTCTGTTCTCGATAGACTGCTCATGATAATTTTGTGCTCTATTTTAATTTGGGGAAATGTCACCGACAAAACAATTAAGATTGAGTGGTTTGTTTTTATCCAAACTACAGCATATTTACTTACTGCAATAACTGCTTTTATTATTGTTGTTCGCAAAACAACATTTTTCCGACTTAATTTTGATTTTAGATTTTTTAGAGTATTTCTTAAAAAAAGCTACCCCTATGCGTTGTTAATCTTACTAATGGCATTTTATAATCGAATTGATTCGGTAATGCTTGAGAGAATGTTGTCCGACGGCAAAGCTCAGGCTGGCATATATGCCCAAGCATTTAGAATTTTAGAAGCAGCCTCAATGTTTGCATATCTTTTTGCTGTTTTGCTTTTGCCGATGTTTGCTAAAATGATAAAGAAAAAAGAGTCTGTCGAAGAGCTTTCAAAACTATCTTTCTCAATGATAATTGTCCCGGCTGTAATTATTATGGGAGTTTGTGTTTTTTATAAAAACGAAATTATGAATCTTATGTATTGGGAGCATGTTCAAAACAGTTCTACTATTTTGGGAATTTTAATGATCGGGTTTATTGGTATTTGCACAACATATATTTTTGGATCGTTATTGACAGCAAACGGAAGCCTAAAATACCTTAACATTATGGCTGCCTGCGGAATGATTCTAAACATCGGACTAAATATAATATTTATTCCTAGTCATGGTGTTCTTGGTGCTGCTGTATCGAGTATGATTACTCAATTAGCAACAGGTTTGAGTCAACTAATAATCGCAAAAAAGATTTTCAATTTTAGAATAAACTATAAATTGATTGGATCGCTTATCATTTTCTCAGCTATTTCACTATTATTAATTAATTTCACTCGAAGCGACAAGTTTGAGTGGTTCTACACAGCCGCGTTTGCTATGTCAGTAAGTTTTGCTTTTGCTTTTATTACCGGAATGTTTAGCATTAAAACTATAGTGCGTTTAGGAAAAGAGTTTATTGCTGCGCGAGATTTAAAGAAATAAATCAAGCAACGTGCTATAAAAAAAATCGCTGATATTTCTTTTATAATAATTTTGTTTTTGGCAAATCCTACAATTTTATTACACTAATACACACTAAATAATACACAAAACCGTTAACATTTTCATAAAGTTTTGCAGACAAAAACAAGCATTTTGGCAGAACTCAAAGAAAAGCATTAAAGTTAAAACTAATTTTAAAAAAAAATTATCTTTGCAAATCTAATTCTGAATAATGGAAAGTAAAAGAATAAAGAATAAAAAGAATCGAAGCAGAAATAAACTTTTCTTGATTATATTATCTGTTTTTGTTATCAGCTCAATGGTAATTTATTTTATCGGCAAATATTTGGATAATCGTACCGTTGTTAGTGTTTCAGAACCCGAATTAGAAATGAGTACATTTGAATACTTTATCGACTTTGAAACAAATAAGTTTATAGCAAATTCGTCCGGAATTTCGGGCAAGAAGTTTTTGTCGGGGAAGAAAAGCGGAAGTGTACAAGGGAAAAAGAATTATAGCCCTTCTGTTCAAATTCCAATTCCAACAAGCGACAGCACCATGATTAACGATTTAAATATTAAATTTTGGCTAAATCCAGACTCAAAGAAAATAAATACCAGCTTGGTTTTTTCAATTCTTGACCAAAATATGAATCAAATTCACTGGGACAGTTATGCAATAAATATGGATAATGCAATGCCTGATAATTGGCAAAATTTTCATCACAGTTTCGATTTTCCTTCTAATTTAGTGAATACTACTAACACAATAAAGATCTATTTGTGGAATTTTGATGACAGTCAGAATGCTATTTATATTGACGATATAAGCATCTCACTAAATGAAAACTTTATTCCTGAAAGCCCAAGATCAAAATTCTTTGATTTTGAAAAAATGGACAATGCAAAAATCAGCTCAAAGTACTCATTGTCTGGATTTTATAGCACGTTTGCCGGTGGTAAAGACGCTTTTTCAACTTCTATAAAAATCCCAATGAGTGACATAAAATATGAAAACCTCACCAGTATTGCATACAGCTTTCATTATCTATGCGAAAAACCGGAGATTGATGCTGCATTTGTAATTTCCATAAGCGACACATTAGGAAATGATGTTTACTGGAACAGTACTCACCTGAGTTTCACCGACCATGAAACTGGAGTATGGGATATCGGAAATGGAAATGCTATTATTCCACCCGAAGCTATAAACCCCAGCAATACAATAAAAATTTATTTATGGAATAGAAACGATAATGTTGTATATGTTGACGATGTGTATGTTGTAATCAAAGAGGATAATAGTATTACAGAAAATCCTGTTGCATATAACTTTTTATCGAATAAGAAATTTGAGAAGAAATCAAACCATCCACCTTATGAATATAAATATATTTCACGTAAAGAGGTTTCACAAAACAAGATTTCTGAACTGAACAAAGTATTTACTAAAAGTAGAAAATATGTTGTTGGAAAACTTGACAAAAGCTGCAAATATGACGTTATTGTGGCTTTTTACCCAGACCACACAAGCATGGTAGGCTTTAGCAATAACGAGATATTTGAAAAAACAGTGAATTTTAGTCGCGATATTCCTCAGAATTTCAATGCTTTTGTTGATGAGAATATACTTATTATCTCAGATTTGGATTCTAATACGATTTATGCTTACTCATACTCACCAAACGATAATAATTTCTCTCTTTCAGGAAGCGTTATTGTTTCAAATGCCGAAAATATAGCTGGGATTAGTTCTAATCCGGATAACAGTTTAAGTATTTTTTATAATACAGGTAATGTATCTACCTATTTGCCCGAAAATGAAAGTTTTATCTTAAAAAGCAACAACAAATTGGTAAATAGTGAGTTTGGTAATCTCAAATATATTAAAGGTAAATTTATAGGTAATTCTAACCAAGTTTTATTGGTGTATATGCAAAATAAAAATGATAAGTATAATATTTTCGACTATAATAAATCAAATCACTCATGGATTTTATCAAATTCTCATATAAACAAGTCGAGTCAGAGTTTTGACAAACTTGCTTTTTTAAATGATTATTATATTTTTACTAATGTTATCGATTCGACAATAGGTTTGCTACAATTTAATAAAACTGAACGTTTTGACCTTAAGTTTGTAAAATTCAACAAGCTATCCTACGAAATAATGTTTAATATCGATTTTGTCGGATTTCCACGCAAACAAAACCCGAAATATTATGAGCAGTGTAAAATCATTACCGGTAATTTTTTTGGTGATGATAATATGGAAGTAATTATTTTTCAGGATAATTACCAAAAAGTTGATTGGTTAACTCAAAAAGTTGAAATCTATAGTTTTGATTAGTTTATGAAAAGAAATACAATATTATTATTATCATCTCTCTTTCTCTTAAGTGTTTTTTATTCCTGCAACAATAAACCGGCAGTAAATAAAACTTCTGAAATTTCCATAGAGCAAGTTCACCTCTTTACGAACTATATGCAAAAAACTATATGGATGGATTATCAGGACGCTATAAATACAGGTTTTATAATTCCCTCTGCAAATCAGACAGAAAACGGTTTGTTTGATTTTGATTTTACTATTACTAATAATTCGAAAACTGAACAAGAGTTTTTTTACAAGATATATTATCAGAACGAGTCATATAAATGGTCTGAGTTTGATCCAAATGATAGTAGCAAACAACACGAGTTTGCTCATGAAAATTTTTATGGAAGCTGGGAGGATACAGATATTGGGTTTAAATCATGTGGAAAAATCACATCCGGGGAAAGCCTAAAAATTAATGACTCTTTTCGTATAGTTGGAAATCCACGTAACGAAGACATGTATTTTTACGATGGCGAAAATGACAGATGGAAACGCAACCCACGTGTAGGAGATTATAGTTTTCTTATTGTTGTAGTTAGTTCCGATGCATTAAAATCTATTCCTGATTATATTAGCAATATAAAACTACAACACGAAGGGAGGTTTGTAAATCCATTTTTCTATTTTCTATATGGTGAAGGAAAAGCATTAGACAATTGCGAAACTAATTTTTATAAAAAAAGCATTAATGTAAAAGCTAGCCCCGATTTAGGGAATGGAGTATATATCGACAAACCAAAATTTGTCAATGCTTCAGACGAAGATTTTGGTGAGTTTTTTACTTGCAATTGCAACAACTCCGAAGACTTATACAATAATGCGCACATTGCTCAATTTATACATTACATCGACGAATCAAGTCAGGTTGATAATGTTCCTGTTATTCAAGACTTTTTTGGAGGTGGATTTACTAAGGAAGAATACAATTACTTGCGCGCCTTTTACAAAAAAGAAGACCGAATTAAAGTTCTGCCACAAACAGCATCTCATGGCTGTGAAACTGTTGCAAGCGACTCCATCGAGGATAAAATCATAATCAGAAATCCTGCATCGGAGTATGGCAAATGGCAAAAACAAAATGTTGGAATGATTACAAGACATGGTTTTACTTATGGCAAGGTAACTGTTAAAGCCAAACTAACCGAGCTATTAAATGACGATAATGTATGGAATGGAATTACCAATGCAATTTGGTTAATATATCAGGGCGGACGAGGAACAAACGAAACCGGTTGGAATTTGCGCAGACCATGTAGAGAAAAAGGATATATGAAAACCTATTGGGGCGGAAGATTTGACGACAGAGTTGAAAGAGTTGCCTATAGCGAAATAGACTTTGAGATACTTAAAACTGTTCCTTATTGTCCGGGGAGCAAATTCCCTCCTGTTTACAGCAATTATGAGGCACACACCAACAAAGTAAAAGACTGGAATACAAAGTTGCCCGAAGATGTTTTAAGAGATGACCCAAATATTGCTGTATGTTGTACCAACTGGGATATGGCTTGTTGGGAACCAAAGAATTTCTCATCAGGATGTCATGAAGTCAAACACGATGGAAAAACATATCTTGCTCATCGTTGGGAGGATTGCTACAGAGCAGTAACTACAAAATATATGGCTCCCGACGACGAGGTTTTTGGCAGCGATTACTATTATTTTCAGATTGATTGGCAGCCCGATAAAATTATCTGGAGAATTGGTCCTGAAAAAGACCAGCTATACGAAGTTGGCTATATCGATCAAACTATATCTATGATTCCTGACAATCAAATGGTACTGATAGTTACCCAGGAATTCCACAACACAGGATGGTGGCCCGGATCGCCATATCAACAAGAAAACATACCATTTCCTGCAAAGGATTACGTTGGTGAAATTTATGAAATCACAATGGAGTAAATGGTATTTAGCAGCAACATATTTTTACTGTATTTTCTTCCCATATTTTTGGGACTGTATTATCTTGCCGATAAAAAATATAAAAACTATATTGCTCTTCTTGCGAGTTTGATTTTTTATGCCTGGGGTGCTCCAAAGTTCATTTTTGTAGTGCTTGGGTCAATCATTGCCGACTTTTATTTAGTTCAGCAAATGTACACTTCGACAGGACGAAAACAAAAAACATTCTTAGTCTTATCAGTCATTCTTAATATTGGATTGCTCGCATATTTTAAATACGCTAATTTCTTTGTGGACAATGTTAATGTACTGCTCAATTTAACAGGAGCAGGCGAAGTACATCTTGCTAAAATCGTTTTACCTATTGGCATCTCGTTTTTTACATTTCAAAAATTTACATATACAATAGATGTTTATCGTGGTAAGCATAAGCCATTAAAAAAGATTAGCGATTTAATGCTTTATATTTTGCTATTTCCTCAATTAATTGCCGGCCCCATTGTTAGATACAGCGAAATTGCCGATCAGTTAACAAACCGCGAGCAAAACGAAAATGCAGACAATCGACTAACAGGAATGTATAGGTTTATTCTGGGCTTAGCAAAAAAAGTTCTCATTGCAAATGTTATGGGTGCTCAGGCTGATTTAATTTTCAAACTTGATCCAAACACCATATCAACAGCCACAGCCTGGATAGGAATTCTCGCTTATACTTTTCAAATTTATTTCGATTTTTCGGGATATAGTGATATGGCAATAGGACTTGGGAAAATGATAGGATTCAAATTCCCCGAAAACTTTAATAATCCTTATGTTAGTCGGTCTATTAGCGAATTCTGGAGACGTTGGCATATCACACTCGGTCGTTGGATGAAAGATTATTTGTATATCCCTTTGGGCGGAAACAAAGTTAGTTCTGCCGCTCGCTTATATTTTAATCTTTGGTTTGTTTTCCTTATCTCAGGACTGTGGCATGGTGCTTCGTGGACATTTGTAGCTTGGGGTGCATTTCATGGTATATTTCTGATATTAGACAGATTATTTTTGTTAAAAGTTCTAAATAAATCAGGAAAGATAGTCTCAATTGCCTTTACTTTTTTAGTAACAGTTATCGGTTGGGTTATATTTCGATCCGAAAGCATGGGGTTTGCAATAGATTTTATTGATAAAATGTTTAGTTTCAATTCTGGTGCAGTTATCAAACCCGACACAGAGTTTTGGACAATATTTGTTATTGCAGTTTTGTTTAGTTTCTTCACAGCAATAAAGCCGGGTTTTAAAATTGAACAAAAAGTATTTTATGGAGATTATACCTGGACAAGATACATAACTATGATAATTATTTGCATGGTTTTACTCGTTTTATCGGTTGCATCTATAACATCTTCAGGTTTTAATCCTTTTATTTATTTTAGATTTTAACAAAGTCAATGCTCCATATTCTATGCTACAAGTCCTCTATTTTAAAAGAAGCAAATTCAAATACTTATCTCATACCAGCCAAATAATTACGATTTAAGTTATATTTGTAAAATGAAAAACTTAAGTATTGTAATAATTACCAAAAACGAAGAAAGAAACATTGGCAGGTGTCTCGAATCAATAATCTCCTTAAGTGATGATATTATTGTTGTGGATTCAGGCTCACAAGATAGAACCATGGAAATCTGTCAAAAACACAATATTAAGTTTATCGTAAACGATTTTCATGATTATAGCTCACAAAAGAATTTTGGTAATAATATTGCTAAATATGATTACATATTTTCTATCGATGCTGACGAAGCTTTGTCACCAGAGCTTTATGAGTCGATAAAATGTTTAAGTTTTGATTCCAATAAGAATATTGCATTTAGTTTTAATCGTTTAAGTTTTCATTGTAGTCAACCTATAAAACATGGAGGTTGGTATCCCGATAAAAAAACGAGAATATGGAATAAGAATTTTGGTCAATGGCAAGGCGAAATACACGAGAAACTGATTTTCGACTCACCACCACAAATTGCACACTTAAATGGTGATTTACTGCATTACACATATTATACTCGAGAAGAGCATATAAATCAGGCCAAAAAGTTTAGCTCGCTTAATGCTAAAAGCGACTTTGCAAAAGGGAAAAACTCCAATCTTCTTTTAGCTTATTTTAGTTTTGTGCTTAGGTTTATATCTGTGTACATCCTAAGATTGGGTTTTTTAGACGGCAAAATCGGATATTTTATAGCAAAAACAACAGCTCGTGCAACCTTTTGGAGAAAGAAAGAGTTATTAGATTTGAACAGAAGTAAAAAAAATTAAAAAAATGCCATCAAATTAAAAAATAAATGTAATTTTGTGGCTAGCGAAAAAAAATTAAATAAATATTAATTTAAATTTAAATTGTTATGAGAAAATTTACTATTTTATTGAGTTTAGTTCTTCTTGCAACATTTGGATTTGCACAATTAAATGTAAATTCAAAAATTGTTGCACATAAAGGAGAAAAAACAAAAAAACAAATTTCTTTGCAAAAAGAAGATCCAGTATGGGAAGTAACTTTTGAAGAAGAAACACCAATTTGGACGATTGGAATGATTTCTGGCGAAAAGACATGGGCAATCGGAGATACAACTCCTGCTTTTGGTTACACTAATTCAAATTATCAAGGTGGAGCAGCTGAAGTACCACCATCATGGTTATTTATGTTGTGGAGATATGTTCACGACTTTTCTCCATCGGGTCAAAATTTCGCTTGGATCTCAGGTATCGAAGGTTTATTAGGAGTTGGAACATTGGGCGTAGAAATTTCTGAATCTTATATCCAATTTGACAACATTGATTTAACTGAATCTTCAAATCCAAAATTATCTTTTTACCAAAACTACAAGGTATATAATTACGATGAGTGCTATGTTGATTTTAGCGCAGATGGTGGAACAACTTGGGAAAGCGTACGAGTCAATGAAAAGTTATCACTTGGTGGTGTTAATAAAGCAGGTGAAGACTACCTAGAAATCATTGCAACTGACTATATTGCTAATGTTGCTAATGCTTCAATTAGATTTAGATGGGTATGTCCAAATGAAGACCCTGCTTATGGTAGTGGTTATGGATGGCAATTAGATGACATTCAAATTACAGAAACTCCATTATATGACACAAAACTAGCACATGGTAGAATGAGTTTCTTTGATTATGTTGACTATACTTTACCAGAATATGCAGAATATAACGTTTATCAAATTTCCGGATATTATGGAAATATTCCTCAGGCTCAATTCGCTTCAGCTTATGCAAACTGCTGGTTTAATGTAGCTGCACAAAATGTAGGCGTTAATGATGTAACTCCTGTAGCTACAGTTGAAATATTTGATCCTGAAATGACTAGTATTTTCACTAACACTGTTACTGGTAGTGTTATTAGTACCAATGAGACTGACACTATTGACCTAATTGAAACCGAATTTGCATTAGGTGCAGATCCTATGTTAGGAACATATACTGTTGTGTACACAATTGCTCTTGATGGTGCTGAAGACCTCGTTGCTACTAATAATGCTGACACAGCTTACTTTAATATTACTCAAGACTACTATGGTCGTGATGTTGACGAACCAACTAGCATGCATAGCTTAAACAACAGCTCTTTAGGTGGTTTTGATGGCGAACAATTTGGTCAAACTTATATGTTCTTGTGGGATGCTCAGATTACTTCAATTGATGTTTTCATTGATGACAATACTAACGATGGTACTAGTTTCATAATAAATGCATTACAATATGACAGTGAATCATCTCAATGGGTTCCAGTAAGCTCTTCTGCTCTTAACAATATTAATGCAGAGGATTTAGGAACATGGAAAAATGTTGAGTTCACTGATGATGTTAATATTGTAATTGATCCTGAAGTAGGAGGACTTGAATTACTTATCACAATTGAGATGTATTACAATGGTGATAATGAAATCTGGATTGGTTACGACAGATACAGTTATGTTGATGCTGTTCATAATCATGGTTTCTACACAAAATACGATGGCGATGAAACATGGTATTATGGTGGTTTAGAAGGTGGTTTAGGCTTACGCGTTAATTTCAACGATTACTATTATGGTATGAGCGTAGAAAATGAGTTTGCTACTAACTTATCTATTTATCCAAACCCAACAACTGGCATGTTAAATATCTCTGGTATCGAAGGTGCTGACGTTCAAATCATTAATATGATGGGACAAGTTGTTGAGTCTGTTGAAAACTTAAACGAATACAACCAAATTGACATGTCAAAATATGCTAACGGAACTTATTTCGTTAAAGCTATCGTTGACGGTAACGTTGTTACAAGAAAAATCAATCTTATGAAATAAGAATTGAAAATAAACTTTTTTTAAAATGCTTGTGGACTATTCGTTCACAAGCATTTTTTTTTATTTTTGTCAAAAAAAACCTTATGAACTACACACAATTATTTGAACAAATCAAAACAAAGAAAAGCTTCCTTTGTACCGGATTAGACAGCGACATAAAAAAAATCCCTCAGCATCTGTTAGCAACCGACTCGCCCCTATTTGAATTTAATAAAGCAATTATTGATACAACCGCAGAATATTCTGTAGCTTACAAACCAAATTTAGCCTTTTACGAAAGTCAAGGTATCGAAGGGTGGAAAGCCTTAGAGCTTACAGTTAATTATATCCGCAAAAACTACCCCGAGATATTTATTATTGCCGATGCTAAACGAGGCGATATTGGAAACACATCAAATCTTTATGCAAGAGCCTTTTTCGAGAATATGAATTTCGATGCTGTTACTGTCGCACCATATATGGGCGAAGACTCAGTCAGTCCGTTTCTATCATACGAAAACAAATGGGTTATTCTCTTAGCGCTTACATCAAATAAAGGTGCAGACGATTTCCAATATTTTGCAGAAGGTGAAACCAAATTATTTGAAAAGGTTCTGGTAAAATCGCAAGAATGGGCAGGTAAAGACAAAATGATGTATGTTGTCGGTGCTACAAGAGCTGAAATGCTTGCTGATATCCGTAAAATTGTTCCGGAACATTTTCTTCTCGTTCCGGGAGTAGGTGCACAAGGTGGAAGTCTGCAGGAAGTCGCAAAATATGGTTTGAATAGCAATTGTGGACTTCTGGTTAATTCATCACGCGGAATTATTTTTGCAGACAATACCGAAAATTTCGCAATAGTTGCCGGAGAAAAAGCTAAAGAAATTCAGCTCGAAATGGAAGAATTATTGAAAATGCATAACATTATTTAATAGATTACTCCTACAAATCTGCCTTTTTGTCATATAGTAATATTCTGCACGATATGTGGACAAGTCACATTAATTATGTAATTTTGTACTATGACAGAAATTAGTGACTCGAAGACAGAATTAAAAAAAATGCTACTCGCCACAGTTATACCGGCAAGTTTCATTTTTTTATTTTGGATGATATATTTGCTCGAAATTAGTTTAAACATTAGTTTTTCGGAATACGGTCTGAGGCCACGTGAAGTTTCTCAATGGTTTGGAGTTTTAACAATGCCCTTTTTACATGGGGGGTTTGAACATATTATCGCAAATACTACAAGCTTTTTAGTTCTTGGATCACTTCTATTTTACTTTTATAATGATAATGCTATTCAAATTTTCATCTGGTCGTACGTTTTAAGCGGAATATTCACCTGGCTGATAGGACGCGACAGTATTCATATCGGTGCCAGCGCAATGATTTATGCTTTTGCAGGTTACATATTTACTGCCGGAATTATCAGTAAAAACATAAGGCACATGGCCATTGCCCTTGTTGTAGTATTTTTATACGGCAGTATGATATGGGGGATTTTCCCAATGAATAATAATGTTAGCTGGGAAGGGCATTTATCTGGTTTTGCTGTAGGAATAGGACTTGCGTTTATGATACGTCCGCCTAAGATTGTTGATGAATTTACAACTTATTCAGAATTTGACGAAGATTGCGATTGTACCGAAAACGACGATGTGGAAATTAACTATTTTTATAAAGAAGATACTGACAAATAATCCAGATGGACAATAATTCTTTAAATAGTATTCCATGGAATGATTATTCATCTTATATAAAAGGTTTGTTTGGTACTCGTGTTCAAAAGATCTCTGTCGATGCAGGTTTCACCTGTCCTAATCGCGATGGCACAAAAGGCACAGGTGCTTGTATTTATTGCACTAACAAAAGTTTTAGTCCATTTTATTGTAATGGCAATTTGGGTATCAAGCAGCAGTTGGAAAAAGGCATTTCTTTTTTTAGTCCAAAATACAAAACTCAAAAGTATTTAGCCTATTTTCAGTCATACACAAACACATACGACAAACTCGAAGTTCTTGAAGAAAAGTATCTTGAGGCACTTTCAGTTGAGGGAGTTGTAGGTTTGGTAATAGCAACACGTCCCGACTGCATAAATCAACAAACTTTGGATTTGATTAAACACATCGCAAAAAACAAATATGTCAGTATTGAGTTTGGTGCTGAATCAACAATAGACAAAACTTTAGATTTTATCAATCGCGGACACTCTTATTCTCAAACAATAGATGCGGTTAAATTAACTTCAAAAACTGGAATAAACTGTGGTTTGCATCTTATTATCGGACTTCCGGGTGAAAATAAAAATGACTTTATGAATCATGCTTTGGAAATATCAAAACTGCCAATAAAAACACTCAAAGTTCATCAAATGCAAGTTCTAAAAGGAACAAAACTAAAACAGGTTTTTGATGAAAATCCCGAGTTATTTTACAATTTAAACTTGGATAATTATATAGATTTAATAATTGAGTTTCTTGAGAATCTAAATCCTGAGATAGTTGTTGAAAGGTTTACAAGTGAATCTCCCAAAGAGATGATTGTATATCCTGATTGGAATGGAAAAAAGAATTTCGAAATTAGTAGTATGGTTCAGAAAAAAATGAACTTATTAAAAACATATCAAGGTAAAATCTATGAATCGAAAGTTTAATTTTTTATGGGCTATTGTCGTTTTTACTATTGCGACAACAATGCATTTTTCATGTTCAACTCCCAATTCAAAACAAGAAATGGTCGAAATTTATGAACTCGATCAAATCACCGGAGCATCCGGAGTAATTAATATTGACGAAGATATTTTTATTGTTTGCGACAATTCCCCTTACTTGTATAAACTTGATAGGAATTTAAGGATAGTCGATAAAATTGCAATCTACGACACTTCAGGATTTATAAATGGTGAAATTGCAAAAAAGGACAAACCTGACTTTGAATCGATGGAATTAATTGGCAATTGCATTTACATTCTAGGCTCAGGATCGAAATCACCGCAGCGAGATATTCTTGTTAAGGTATTACTCGACGACATGTCTGTTACAACATTTGACACAACAACTTTCTATAGCGATTTCGCTCTAATTCCGGAAATGAATAATGTTGAACTTAATATTGAGGGCTTAGCCTATTATAAGGAGAGTATTTTTCTTTTTAATCGAATGAATAACCTGATTGTTGCATTCGATTATATGGAATTCGAGAATGCCGTTACCAATGGTGGCAATTTTCCAAAATACAAAGCAGTTACTATAAAATTACCAACAATTAATGGAATAGAGGCAGGTCTCTCTGGAGCTACTATTTCACAATCAACCGGAAAACTATACTTAACAGCTTCGGTCGAGAATACCGAGGACAGCTACAATGATGGAGAGATTTTAGGAAGCTTTGTGGCTAGTGTCCCTTTGTCTAGTTTGTATAATGATGACTCATTTAATATTATTCAAATAGATAATAATGGAGATCCTGTCAAAGCCGAATCTATTTGTATTCTTTCAAATCAATCAGATAAAAACGACATTCTTGGTATTGTTACCGATAGTGATGGCGGGGAATCACTTTTCCTAAAGTTACAAACAAATAAATAATTTCACTAAATTATTGGTTTTTTAAAACAAAAAACTAGAAATGACACAATAAATATCATCATTACAAGGCAAAAACCACCAAACCAGAAATTACTTATTGCATTTCCAAAAACAATTGAATATGCACTAAAAAAGATGATCTGTTTTTGGTTATAATAAGGTGGCATATATGCTGACATAAACCTGCGCTCTATTTCGTTTGCTTTTATAATAATTGGGTCGGCATAATACGTTTCGACAATCATTTTTATTCCTACATTTCTGTATCTTTCCTTATTGATATTGTTTGATAAGTGTTTCATCGACACCTCATATTGCCGTTTATAATAATCTTTAAGAATTAATAATTGTGTCGTCAGGCTATGTCCATTACTTTTTGGCATAAAAAAATTCTTATTCTGTTCAGAATTAATAATTTCAATTGCTCTACAAGTATCATTTATCGCTATTTCTTGAACAGCAGGAATAAAGAAATCGAGATAGTAAGCTGATTCGTAAAGTAATATCTTCTCTTCCATCAACTCTTGTTTTTTATCTTCTTGTAAATAGAACTCCGTCACAATAGAGTTTATTCCATGATAAGCCGGCACAAAAATCGAAATATATGGAACAGGATTATTACAGATTTTGGGATTAAATCTATCAAACTTAATCATCACTCCTGAGAATATCATATTAACAACAATTATAAGCGGAATTGTAAGGTAAACAACATTGATTGATTTGGAAATTTTGCTTAAAAACAAACCGAATGCAGCTCCCCAAAAAGTAAGTAATGCTGAAAAAGCAAATAATTGAATAAAAAGAAACTCCATTTTAAGTATAAATATAGATGGCAGTAACAAAAACAAGGTTTGCAGTATTGATAAAACAAAATATTTGGACAGTTTAGCAAATACAAGTGAGAAGTTTTTATTTATCAAATAGTGCTCTGACTCGTGAAAATCGCGCATAAAAATAAACTCATTCCCTGCACTGACAAGCCCTGTAAATATTGCAGTAATAACAATCATTAATATCCACACCGGAATATTGGGGTTGTCAAAAACCGAATAACTATCATTTGGACTATATTTTGCGATAAATGCAAACAAAATTCCTGATAATAAAGGAATCGCCAGAAGAAAAATTAGTCGAGAAGTATTCCTTAAATCAGTTTTAAAACTAAATGCAATCTGAGAAATTATTGATTTTGCAAAATTTGATTTATTCTTTCGATTAATTATGTAAGGTTTACCCAAACAGTCAAGAACATTGGAATCTGTATGAGCTAAAGGCAATTTATTATGCCAAAAATCAGATGAATTATTATCTTTACCTCTTTGAACAAGGTCTAAGAGCAAAGAAGGATTTTTTGTCTCCTCAAATATTGATAATCGATCAACACTTTCGGTTTCATTACGCAAATACTCTACAGCCGAAACCGGATTACCCGAGTATAAAACATATCCCCCATCATCAACAATTATTATTCTGTCGAAAAGATTTAGACTATCATAATCAGGTTGATGAACTGTTGCAACCACTAGCTTACCTTTGCTAGCAATTGTTTTTAATATGGAAAGAATTTTAAAAGAATCTATAGATGCAAGCCCACTTGTTGGTTCATCAAGCAAGAAGACATCAGGATTAGCCAACAACTCCATAGCTATCCTAAGTCGTTTTTTTTGTCCACCTGATAGTTGACCGGAATCTGAACGATTTTTAACAACAATTTTGTCTAAATCATGCTCCAGTCCGACAGCATAGGCAACATTTAATAATCTTTCATGTTTGTCTATCCTTTTTTCTTGCAAAAAGTCTAATCTTTGTAAAAGATGTTCGCGTACCGAAAAAAATGGAATAAAACTGTATGATTGCTTAAGGTAACTGAAATTCAAATCCCTATCTCCTTCTTTTTTAACCAATAATTGCCCGCTAAAATGTTGATCGTCATGAGCTAAAACCCTTAATAAACTAGATTTTCCGGCTCCACTTTTTCCAATAATACCTACAAACTCGCCACTACTAATTTGGAGATTGACATTATTGAGAATTTTTCTTTTTCCCTTAATTAAGCTTACATTTTGCGTACAAATACTAAAACCAACATCAGAAACCGTATCTATTCCTGCAATTAAGTCATTAAAATATAGTTTTAACTGATTTTTATAATTAATTACTGATGATTTAAGCGCAAAACAAACCGATTCGGGCAAAAATGGAGCAGTATCAATTGTAAATTCTTTATCTGTATTATTCCTGACCGCATAAACCTTATTGCAAAAATGAATATAATCAAGCTTTTCGTTTTGAAACACATCAAACTGTCCTATATCTTTTGCCTTTTCGCCATTAAAAAAACATATCAAATTATCAATATCAGACAAGTCAATACCATACAAATCTCCAATTAAATAAACAAACTCAAAAGAATTAACTAAACCAGAGCTTGAGTATAACAATCTGATTAAATGAAAAAGCAGAATAGATTTCTCCTGAGGACTTAGAAAAGTTGCTGTTTCTTCGCAATATTTTATTAACTTAACTGAATTTAAGGAAAGCTTTTTTTCAGATATTTGTGAGGAATATTCGTTAATATAATTATCGAACAACAATAAAAAGCTAGCAACATATTTTGGGTCTAGATAATCTTTTAAAAACTTTTCGAAAAGGGCTCTGACTTCTGAATTATCTGAGTTTGGATTCCTATTAACAGCAATTGCAAAGAGTCTGACTAAAGTATCGAATAAATATTTTGTCATAAGTGCTAATTATGATTGAGTGCATAAATATACTAATATTTTTCGAACAATGCATTTAGAAAAAATAAAACAAATTTTCGCATGTCTTTTCATATTATTACTACGACGATTATTGATAACACTCAGTTTTTTTAACTTTTTTTTAAGGAAAGACAATAACAAAAATATAGACAAAGCGTTAAATTTGCGTATCTATATAACAAAGTTAAAACTTTTAGATTTTGTTTTTTGCAATTATCTGTTAATTTTGCAACAATGAAAAGATGGACTATGAGGAAGCTTACGACAACATTATTACTAGTTTTAACAGCTAGCCTACTTTTTGCAGATGGCATCAAATTCACTGCCAATGGTGCACCCAAAGCAGGTGTTGGGCAAAACTTTCAGGTACAATTTTCAATTAATCAAAAGCCCGAAAAGATTAATCCAGGAAACTACGATGGGTTAAAATTGATAAGTGGTCCCAGTGTTTCAACTAGTCAAAACATTAGCATTGTAAATGGAAATTATACGCAATCCAATACATACACATATACTTATGTATTTCAGGCTTCGCAAACAGGAACCTATACTATCGGTGGTGCTACAGCAGTAGTTGATGGTCAAACCTAC
This sequence comes from Bacteroidales bacterium, assembly GCA_016937855.1. Classification (GTDB taxonomy): domain Bacteria; phylum Bacteroidota; class Bacteroidia; order Bacteroidales; family ML635J-15; genus Bact-19. The sequence goes on from JAFGVU010000202.1 coordinate 25,679, forward strand.
ACTTCAAATAGCGTTAGCGTACAAATACAGCAAGAAGCAGTTCAGTCGGGCGGAAGACGAGGTTCGAGAAATTATGATCCTTGGGCAGACTTTTACGACATGATGGGATATGGTAATAACAATGCGAATGCTCAACCAAAAGAAATAACCGCTGAGGATTTATTTGTTAAAGTTATTGTTGATAAAACAAATATGTACAAAGGCGAAAGCCTTGTTGCCACAATAAAGATTTATACTAAGGTAGATCTAATGGGTTTTGAAGACATCAGACTGCCTGCATTTAACGATTTTTATGCCGAAGAGATAGAAACTGCCGACCGAATTAATCTAGTTCGAGAAACATATAACAATCAAACTTATAATGTTGGATTAATCAAAAAATACATTTTATACCCACGAGTTTCGGGTGATTTAACAATAGAACCTTGCGAAATTGATTGTCAGGTGCGACAACAGACTCAGCAGGGAGGAATGGGCTTTTTCGGTTATTACGAAACCAAAACAAAATCGATTAAGAGTCCCGAAATTAAAATCAAAGTAAACAAATTACCTCAAGCTCCTTCAACATTTAATGGAGCAGTAGGAAAATTTACTTACAAAGTTGAAAAGTCGGAGGACACCGTTATTGTTAACGATGCTATTACGATAAAAGTAAGCATTTCCGGGAGTGGGAACTTTAATATGATCGAAACACCTAAATTCAATTGGCCCAAAGAATTCGAAGTTTATGATCCAATTGCATCGCAAAACACAGGTATAGACGCATCGGGACTTAACGGAACAAAGTCGTGGGAATATACAATAATTCCACGTTACCCCGGTATATTTAATCTTGGTGCGCTTGATTTTACCTTTTTCGACACAAATACAAAACAATATAAAACTTTAAACTCCCCTGAGATTACAATCGCTGTTAAAAAGGACAAAAACGATACAAATTTCGGTGAAACTTCATACAATTATTCGCAAAAAAGCATCGACTATATAGGCGAGGACGATATCAGATTTATCAATTATAAAAATCTTAATCTGACTCAAAACTATATCCCATTAGTTGCTATAGGGGGTTTCTACTTGTTCTTCATTATTCCGTTTCTTATTTTTATTGTAGTTATTATAGTTTTAAGAAAGAAAATTAAGGAAAATGCTGATATTGCAAAAGTTAAACAGCGCAAGGCTGGACGAACTTCGCAAATAAGATTAAAAACAGCGCGTAAGTTTATGAGGCAAAACTTAAAAGCTGAATTTTACAAAGAAATTATTTCGGCATTATGGGGATATTGTAGCGACAAACTTGAGATTCCTATTGCGACACTTACAAAAGATAGCACAGAGCAAAAGCTTAAAGAGATTGGAATTGATGATATTACTATCAAAAATCTAATTGAGGTAATAAACAAGTGTGAATTTGCCCATTTTGCTCCGGCAACGGCCGAAACCGAATTAGCCTTTATCTACAAAGAAACAGTTGATATTATAGAGAGACTTGAACAAAAGATTAAAACAAAATAATCATGAAAACAAAAACTTTTGGAAACAAAATTAAATACATTATTTCTATTGCAATTATTATTGTTTTAAGTTTTTCAGCATCTGCAAAAAACAATAGTCCCATAGAGGATAGCGCTCAATTATATTACAATAAAGCCAATTATCAAAATGCTCTATACTTTTACGACAGTTTATATTCACAAAATTATTCGTCACCCGAGTTATTCTTAAACATGGGAAACTGCTACTTCCAAACAGGCGACATTGCAAATTCTATTTATTTTTATGAGAAATCAATAAGTCTCGATCCATCAAACGCAGAGGCAATGCACAATTTGGAGATTGCAAAAACTAAACTCGAAAGCAAAGTCGAAGAGTTACCGGTAGCTTTTTACAAAAGGTGGTTTTTAGGAGCAATCTCAATTATGTCGAGCGACGCATGGGCTATTACTGCGATCATTTTGTTTATTTTAGGACTGATTTCATTCGCAATTTATCTATTTAGCAACAGACTAAGTCTTAGAAAAATGGGTTTTATAAGCTCTATTATACTTGTTGCTATTGCATCATTGTCGATCATTTTTTCAACAAATCTTGCAAAGAGAATTACAAAAAATAATTGTGCAATAGTATTTGATAAATCCTTAGTCAAGTCTTCGCCAAATCAGGAGAGCAATAATCTTTTTGAGGTAACACCCGGACTAAAGGTCGAAATAACAGATTCGTTAAACTTATGGTATAATATTAAGCTCTCTGATGGCAAACAGGGTTGGATAGAGTCAGAAAATGTTAAAAGATTGTAGCTTAATACCGTTATTATTATTCACTTTTTTACTAAATTGCATAATATTTGATAATCCTTTGTTCGAAAAAATAAGTAAATGAAAAAATCAATATTGGCAATTGTTATTCTCTTCGTTTTAAGCTCGTGCAGTTTATTCGAAAAGAGAATTTGTTCAGGGTACGAAAGTGATGCTACAACTTTTCGAGCACATGCCAATGCAATAAGTACAGACACACAATTCGCTCAGGAAAAAGCATTATTTATTGCAAAACAAAATATAGCAGAGGAAGTTGACATTTACATTCTCGACAAGTTTGACTATCAAACTTTTTTAGCTGACCCACTATTTGAGCAAAAACTAACAACTGCCCGCAAAACTATTTTGAGCGACATTTCAATCATCTGTAGCAAAACAATTCCTAAGAAAGAACTGTTTAAATCATATGTAGCAATAGAAATTAGTAAAGAAACTATTGATAGAGAATTAAAAAGACGTTTACAAGAAGAAACACAATAATATGGATATTGTACTGATAATTTTAGGGTTTGTTCTTATTCTGGCCGGTATAGTTGGGTGTATTTTGCCTGTTATTCCTGGACCGCCACTCAGTTTTGCAGGTTTATTACTATTACACTTCACCGAACCTGTAGATTTGACAGCTTTTACACTGATTCTAACTGCTGTTTTAGCAACTGTTGCAACAGTTTTAGACTATATTGTTCCGGTTTGGGGAACTAAAAAGGCTGGTGGATCAAAATGGGGAACACGTGGCAGCGGTTTAGGACTTATTGTAGGATTATTTTTTGCTCCAATCGGAATATTTGTAGGACCGTTTATTGGTGCTATGCTAGGCGAATTACTATATCATTATACAAAAAAAGACAATCCGGACAATGATAGCGTAAAGTTTAATAAATCCCTTAAAGCTGCTTTTGGTTCATTTTTAGGATTAATGTTTGGCGTTGTTTTAAAATTAATTGTTTCGTGCTTTATCGCATTTATTTTCGTCAAAGAAGTAATTATTGAGGTGTTTTAGATAACTCAAATAGTTATATAAAAATGTGGTAATTATTAAGGTTATGGGAAGATTTGAGCCTTTTGGAATGCATTTTTGCAATATCACGGAGACTAAGTAGAAAGAAACAACATCTCGGCAACTAAAATTAAGAACTGTTCCACTTGTCCCGTAGGGACAATATATCAGCAAGGCCACTCGTGATAATACGTCAGCCGACAGAGAAGCATATCAAGAATTTCTTAGTTGCATCCACCTAAACAATTACAAAAATGGAATAAAACCATTAGCTCTACTCCCATTTAAGATTTTTATTAGATTCTTATTTGTCAGAATTATATTTATATCTTTTAATTTTCTGAGTTGGCGTTTTTTCAAATGGATTTTTTTGAACTCTAATAATTTTAATATTTGAGAACTTATTTACTTTTGAGTTGATATATGCTTTTAAATCATTTGAGAGTTCCTCTATTTTACCATCGATTTCTCCCTTAAGATTATGATATTTCTTCTCTAGTTCTTCGCTATTAAAATGAACTAGTGCAACAAGTTTCCCCTTTTGTTCAACTACAAGAGATTCAGTTACAAAGTGGAAATTATTAATAATTGATTCTATTTCCTCGGGATAAATATTTTCGCCACTAGAACCAACAATCACGTTTTTACTACGACCTTTAATGTAAACGAAATTATCTTTATCAAGAGTTGCTAAATCGCCTGTTTTAAACCAACCATCTTCAGTGAGTACTTCGGCTGTAAGTTGGGGTTCCTTGTAGTAACCTTTCATAATAGACGGACCTTTAACCCATATTTCACCTTCTCCTGTTTTTGGATTTATGTCGTTTAATTTCATCTCGAGACCTTCGATTATTGGGCCTGTAGATCCGTGTCGTACCGTTTGTGGGTTAACCCCTGCTACCAAAGGTGAAGTCTCAGTAAGTCCATACCCAATTGCGTATGGAAATTTTGCTTCAATCAAGAATTTTTCGACAACCGGGTCGAGTTTTGCTCCACCAATACCAAAAAATCTGATTTTACCACCAAAGGTTTCGAGAAGTTTACGTCCTGCCAACGAGTTTAATAGTTTTCGTGTTGGTGGAATTTTATACATAAACTTTGTCAACTTCTTGGCATTAAAAGTAGGCAATATCTTATTTTTATAAATTTTCTCGATAATTAGCGGAACCGACAACATAATTGTAGGTTTTACTTCTTGCATTGCAGGAATAAGAATAGCCGGAGTAGGAAGCTTACGAAGATAATATACCGAAGCACCATTGATCATAGGTAAGATCAGCCCCAAAGTATTTTCGTATGCATGCGACAAAGGCAAGAAAGATAAAAATCTGTCTTCAGGCACAATTGGTTGTAGTATCCCACAGCTCTTACCATTAGAACTTAGGTTTTTATGACTAAGCATAACACCTTTTGATTTTCCGGTAGTTCCGGATGTATAAATAATTATAGCAGTATCTTCGGGATCTACCGAATACACATTGTCAGATTTTAAATTAAGTTTAAAACTAATATTTTCAGGTATATCAATAGCTGTAAAATCATTTATACGAATCTTAGAAGTAAGAAATGGAGTTTCAATATCTTCAATTTTTGTCCTAAACAATTCGGCACAAAAAATTGATTTACTCTCGCTATGGATTAAAATATTTTGAATCTCTTCAGAACTAAAATCAGGCAAAATAGGAACTGCAATAGCACCCATCGAAACAATTGCGAAATAGGTAATACCCCAATTAGGCATATTATTAGATAAAATTGCAACCTTATCGCCGGGTTTAACACCAAGATTCTCTAAAAACGCAATAACAGATCTCATTTCACTCTGCACTTCTGCATAAGTCTTTGGAGATTCATCTGAAAATCCTAAAAAATCGTTACCTGAAAATTTGTTAAAAGAATTCGTTAGTAGGTCAGGAATTGTCAAAAAGTTTGTTTGCATAATAAATATTTAATTACAAAAATAACATTAAAATGTTATATATGTTGATGAAAAAGGATAAAACTATACCAACATCATTGTTAATAAGTTTAATAACAGTCTGATAATCACACATTAATCATAATACATAAAAACTCAGCATTATATGCTATCAGGAGAATTGTGTCGTATTTGGTATCATATTTCGGAGTTTCTTTACCATAAAAACCATCATAAAAAAAGTTATAATTGCAGCAAGGAAATCGGCTGCAGGAAAAGAATACCAGATTCCATTCTCTCCCCAAAGCAAAGGAAATAACAAAACAAACGGTATTAAAAATAGCAATTGCCTGGCCAAAGCCAAAAACAGCGAAGCTTTTGCTTTTCCTAATGCTTGATACAGTCCTGAGCCCACAACCTGAAATCCAATAACCGGAAATGCAACAATAAAAATTCTCATTGCCTTTGACCCAATATCAAGCAACTCCGGCTCTGTTGTAAAAATCCCCAATAACTGTCTGGCAAAGAAAAAGAACACAAAAAATGCAACGAAACAAAAGAAAGTTGACCACACAATAGCTTTTTTCATTACGTCTAAAACTCTTTGGATATTTTTCGCTCCGTAATTATATCCAGCAATTGGCATAAAACCTTGATTAATTCCAAACAGAGGCATAAAAATAAACATCGACAGTCTAAAAATAATTCCAAAAGCTGCTATTGCAGTACTTCCACTATAAAACAGCAATGCATTATTTAGCACAATAGTCATAACAGAGGAGGCTATTTGTCGTCCAAACGATGAAGCTCCAAGTGCAAATGTTTCTTTAGTAATTTCTTTATTGGGTATAGACAGAATAACATCTGAGTGTAATCTAAGAACACTTTTTTTATTAATTGTATAATACCAAACGACAAAAACAAATCCGACAAACTGACTTATAGTGGTTGCTAAAGCGGCTCCCATCATTCCCCAACCTAATACAAAAATAAATATAGGATCAATAATTAGATTTAAACTTGCTGCTATCGTTTGCACTATCATTGGAAAACGAGCGTTGCCCTCTGCTCTGATAACATTAACAATAACAAACAGGAAATTTAAGAAAAATGTACCGGGTAAAGCCCAAACAGCATACTCGTATGCGTAAGGCATAATCTCATCATTAGCGCCAAATGTCTTTAACAAAGCACTTAAATTAAGATATGCTACCGTAAAAACAACAAAGTTGATTACTGTAATTATAGTTACAAGGTTGTTTAATGTTAAATTTGCTTTTGCTTTATCTTTAGCGCCTAATGCACGAGAAACAATTGATGCACCACCTAATCCAATAGCATGTCCAAATGTGTTTATAGCCATCAGTAACGGAAGCGAGACAGATATCCCTGCAATCCCCAGAGTCCCTACACTACGTCCAATAAAAATGGTATCGGCAAGATTATAAATTGTGATGGCCATCATCCCGAGAATAGACGGCAAAGACAAACTCCATAGCAGTTTACCTATTTTCTCCTCTCCTAACCTCTCCGATCTGTTCATATCCAACTATTTATTATCCTGTTGCTTATAAAGTTTTAATTCTGTAAAATCAAAATCAGGGTTTGGAATATCTATTTGCATTTCAACGACATCACCATTTTTATCAGTAATAAAATTTACTGTACCTTGAGGCAGTGACGGGGTGTCGTCAAATTTCACGGTAAACGTTTCGTAATGCCAATGGTTTAACTCACCATGATAAATTGATGTGTGAGTCATTGTTACATATAGTTTCTGAGATTTTACTTCGACAATCACATCACCATAAACATCTGAATTATAAACGCCTGTATAATCTACCAAAGGATGAGCAGGTTTTGTATTTGCTACTCGTGCATCGATCCATGCTTGCTTTTCTTCCTTATCGTAATCGCTAATCCATTGTTCTATTCTCAGGAAATAGTCGCTCCATTTACTATCTATTTCTCCTTTAGTAATATAATCAAGAAGTTGACTTTGAACTACTGTATAAAACATCGACAAGTTATTTGTTAATACGACAAAACCATAGTCTAGTTCGGGAATTAAAACAGTTTGTGAAATCATTCCGTCGAATCCTCCATTGTGAGTAACAATTAGATATCCACTATAATCGTATAACCCCCAGCCCAAAGCATAAGCTTTAAGGTGAGTTGATGGATATACCGATTTAGAAAAAGCAGAGATGTCCTGTACTGTATGTGCTTTCCACATCTCATCAGCAGAGTTTTCGGTAAATATCTGCATGTCATTATATTTTCCGCGATTAAGTTGTAAGATTAACCATTTTGCCACATCGTGAACATTTGAGTTAATACTACCTGCAGGAGCAATATTATCCCAATTCACATAAGGTATAGGAATATTTTCCCCATCTACGTAGGCATGACAAGTTGCAACATTATCAAGCTTATTATTATCAATAATGCTTGTGTTTGTTCGTGACATTCCTAAGGGCTCAAAGATTCTGTACTTTAAAAAATCATCCCAAGTTGTATCGGTAACATACTCAACAATCTGACCGGCAGTGAGATACATAATGTTTGAATATCCGAACTTTTCGCGAAAACCATAGGTTGGCTCTAAGTATCTGGCACGTCTGATAATTTCCTCACGCGAATGGTTAGAGCCATACCAAATTAAATCGCCGCTAAAAGTTTTTAAACCTGTTCTATGACACAATAAATCGCGAACTGTCATTTGGTTGGTTACAAACGGGTCGTAAAGTTCAAACCAAGGAATATACTTTGTAACCTTATCATCCCAGCTAATTTGATTTTGATCGACTAAAATAGCAAGTGCAGCAGAGGTAAAAGCCTTTGTATTTGATGCTATCGCAAAGTTTGTAAATTGATCTACCTTTGCTTTTTTCTGAACTTCCTGTACTCCAAAACCTTTTTCATAAACAATTTCATCATTATGTACGATTGCTACTGCAAACCCCGGGATATTCCATGCATCGTAAGATTTTTGAAGCTCCTGATTTAATAAATCGACATCAACTTTTTCTAATTGGGAAAAGCTAAAAAACGGTAATAATACCAATAAAACAATAAATATTTTTCTCATTTAACTATAATTTTACGTTGGATAATCCATCCAAATTTAATAAATGGACAACAAATATAACTGACTTCTAAATTTAATGTTCACTAATTATTTATTACTGATAACTTTAAACTCCGTACGTCTATTTAGAGCTCGTCCCTCTTCGGTATCATTGTCGGCAATAGGAATAGAAAAGTCATACCCTTTATATGAAAGTCTATCAGCAGACACTCCTTTCTCAATCAAATAATTATATACAGATTTTGCTCTGTTTTGCGACAAGGCTTTATTATATTCTTTTGTTCCAACATTATCTGTGTGTCCACCAATTTCTATTTTCATTTTAGGATTGGAGTTCATATAATCAACAACTTTATTTAGTTCAGTATAGGATTCTGGCAACAATTCGAATGAATTAAACTCAAAGAAAATATTTTTCAGGACTACAATAATTCCTTCTTCGATAGGTTTAAGTGGGATATTAATTACATAAGGTTCTTCGGGATTTTCGAGATTAGTTAGTGAAAAGTTTTCGGAATAGAATAAATAACCATCTTTAGAAACATTAAAAGCATAATCTTTGTCGATAGGAAGACAAACCATGTACTCGCCAGTTTCTGCTTCAGACATCATTTCTACTACGACATTTCCTGTTTCGAGATCAAGCATTTCGCATTGAGCCACGAGTCTGTCATTGGTTTTAATATCATAAACATAACCTTTAACATAAGTTACGGTTACAGGTTTTGCTTCTTCGGGAATTTCGAAATAATATATATCGAGGTCTCTTTTTGTAGTTGATGAAGCAAACATTGCAATATCACCCTTTGCATTAACAATCAAGCTTCTCTCCTCTCCGTTTGTATTAATTGGATATCCAACATTAACCGGATTTTTCCACTTATTATCTTCCCCCATGCGAGAATAGTACAAATCGAAATCTCCCATTCCAGGAAATCCATTCGATGCAAAATAAAGTGTTTTGCCGTCGGGATGAATAAATGGTGACAATTCTTCGTACTCAGTATTGATAACAGGGCCTAAATTTACCGGAGGGTTTTTAGCATTTCCATTTCTATCAATTTCAGCTTTCCACAAATCCGTTTTCCCATAACCACCGGCACGTCCACTAGAGAAATAAATGGTTCGACCGTCGGCAGACAAAGAAGGATTGCTATCCCATGATGCGGAATTCACTGTAAACAAGTTTTGAGGTTCTGTCCATTTACCATTTTTAAGAAACATAATATACAAATCGCAGCTACCTACTCCTCCGGGTCGATTACAAGCAGTAATTACCACAGTTTTTCCGTCAGCAGATACACATTGAGCACCTTCGTTTAAGCGTGTATTAACATTTCCGGGCATTGGTATTGCTTGGTCGTATTTTCCGGTTTCAGGATTACGAAAAGAAACAAAAAGATCTTCGTGCATACTTTCCTGACTGCGAGATGGTTTGTCGGGATTAATTGGAATTTGTCGTGTAAAAACCAACACATTTTCATCAACAGAAAGTGAAGGCCAATACTCATCAAAACCGGTATTTACACCTTCGCCAACACTTTTGGGCTCAAATGCAACAGGATTTTTGAAAGCACTATCGGCAAAATAGATGTATTTTTTTAATCTATCGGTGTCGTATTTTTTAAATTTTTCGGGATCACTGTTTTCGTAAAATGCATCAATATACTCTTTGGCCTCAGCATATTTACCAATGCGATATGAGTTAATTGCCAGTTTAAAACTTAAAGCAGGATCGTAATGGGGATCTATTTCGAAAACTTTTGCATAATTCTCAAAAGCTTCGAGGGACTCGCCCCAAAAATCGTAAATTTCGGCTTTAAGAAGATAAGCTTCCAGAAAACCGGCATCCTTCTCTATTGCACGATCTACTTCGGAAATTGCCATACTTTTTTGACCTCTTTCCATATACTCTACAGCCCTATTAAAACTTTTAATTGCCGATTTATTCTTAGTATAATTCGACTTATTTTGAGCTTGACATGAAAAACTTAAAAATAAAGCAAAAAGGATGAAAATATATTTTAATTTTTCCATAATTATGGGATTTTAAGGAATTTATGTGTTTGTATGGATACGTTCCATTTTGGATTATTTTTAACGTAATCAACCACCATCTTGCCGGTTATTTCAAACCTACTCCACTCAGGTTGAAGAAAGAGCACGCAATTATCGTGCACTTTTTGCGCGCACTCTTCTGCCCAGTCAAAATCAGACTCCTGATAGATTATAACTTTTAACTCATTAAGCTTATCGAAATATACTTGCTTTGGAGGTTTCTGTTTTTTTGGGGACAAACAAATCCAATCCCATTTGCCGCTAAAAACATGAGCTCCGCAAGTCTCAATCATCAATGTGAGGCCTTCTTCTTTTGCTTTTTCACAAAAATGGTCAAAATTATACATCAAAGGTTCACCTCCTGTAACAACAATAGTATCGGCAGCAGTTTTTTTCACTGCATCAAGAATTTGCCTAATTGGAACAAACTGATGCACTTCAGGTTTCCACGACTCACGCGAATCGCACCATCGACAAGCTAAATCGCACCCACCTGTACGCACAAAATATGCAGCTTTTCCGGTATTAAATCCCTCGCCTTGAATCGAATAAAACTCTTCGAGGATTGGAATTTTATCATTATCTAATTCTTCTTTAAAAGCGTCTGTCATTTTTTTATAATCTTATCTAAAATAGGTCTTGCAGCATCGACATGAATCATATAATTCATCATTTTAAGCTTAATATAATCTTCGTGATAAAAACGATATCCTTTATTTCGTCCGTCAAATGCACCGCTCCCACTGTCCTTTATTAAATACCAATAAGCTTCTCCATACTTTTGATATCCCACAACATGAATACAATGATCGTCGGTAGTTGTTCCGTTACTTAGTCGCATTTGGCGAGAATCCTCGTTAATGTACTTCGATGGAATATCAAATGTAGGAACCACAGCTACTTCGCGATATTGATCATATCCAGGTTCAGACACATCACCACACAAACTAATTGTATATCCGGCTAAAATGGCATCGTTAAAAAGAGACATATAATCTTCCAATGAGATATTGTAATAATCTTTACAATGCCACCAATTATCGGGCTCAACCAATTCGTGTTTCTCATTATAAGGATATTCCATAGTTGACATAAAACTAAAATAATCGCCTGGATTTAATTTAAGATAGTCAGTCATAAAAGTCATTGGAGTATAAATTCGGCCTTCGTACTCAAATTTTTCAGGCGGTGTTCCAATGTATTGATCGAGTAATTTTTTAATATTTTCGACAACCTTTTTCTCGTCCCAGTCGGAAGTCATTTTAACCGATTGCAGGTATCTCTCCATTTCCTCGAACATCTCTCTGTGATTGTTATAATTAAGTCCGTTCTTTAGTCCCGAATAAGCCTGATATGGAACCATACCATGATTTCGCATAATTCGTCTGATTGCATTTGCCTCGGAGCCTTCTCCCAAATATGTTTCGCCCTTAGTTTGCACAAAGTGTTGAGCTCTTTCAACATAATCCCAATAAACTGTATAAATCTCAGAGATATCAACTTTTATACTATTTAAACGAAATGCCTCTGATTCCATAAACGAAGTGGCCGAATATGCCCAACATGTTCCGCTATTTCCTTGTGATACAGGCAGACTATGGTAAAAAGCTTTGTATTTATCGATTTGAACAGGATAAATATTAATAGCAAAATCCATTGCAAAATATTTTTTTCCACTAAGGTCGGGCAATACAAAATTATCATCTCCAACAATATCACGCATTATAACTTTGTGATAAAATCCTGCACTTCGCTGCTTGAACTCAGATTTATCATATATCTGACCAACTAACGACAAGCTGATTATCACAAGGGAAAGCAAAATGAATAATCTTCTCATTATAGTAATATTAAAAAGGTTTAACTAGGCACAATAGCCTATACAACACTATCATGCATTTTTTTTACAAAGTAAACAAAAATCAGATTAATACCAACAGTAATTTTAGATGCTAAAATACTTTTTAATAGTTTTTAATAAAACTTCAGGAACAATTGGCTTGATTATTAGCTCATCAAATCCACAATCATCGTTTTCGAAGGAGACATGCTCAGAAATAAATGCAGAATTAGCAATAACAGGAATATTAGGTTTTTTTTCTTTAATAATTTTTGTTGCTTCACAGCCGTTAAGTTCAGGCATTTTAATATCCATAAGTATTAGTCCGATATTTTCGTTCTCTTCAACCATTTTTACCGCTTGATTACCGTTTGATGCTCTAATATGCTTATAGTTATAGATATTCAACAATTCAGAAATATAAAGATAATTAGATTCTTCGTCTTCACACACTAGAATAATTTTCTCGTCTATATTTTGTATTTTTTGAGTTAACTCCGGCACTGTCACATCAGCATTTTCTTCCTCGGAATGACTAATTGGTAAACTCACAACGAAACTACTCCCTATGTTTGGTTCACTTGAAACAGATATCCTTCCATTTAGTAGTTTAACAAGTCCTTTTGTTATTGCCAAACCAAGCCCAGTTCCAGAAGAGCTTGTGTATTGGGCATTTTCAACTTGACTAAACCTATTAAATATGTTCTCAAGATGCTGTTTTGGAATTCCAATTCCGGTATCTTTAACTTCAATTTCGAAATGAGATTTTTTTGCAGAATATGAAATGACTACTTGCCCCTCATGGGTAAACTTAATTGCATTTGTAACCAAATTTGTAATAATTTGCTTAATTCTCAGGCAATCAGAATACATCACAAATTCGGAAACATCTTGATTAGTTTTTTTGATAAGCTGAATTTCTTTTTCGATAGCTTTTGGTTGATATTGGATAAAAACTTCGTCAATAATTGAAGCAAGATTACACTCCCTTATTTGAATTTTCAGTTGTTTGGCTTCAAGTTTTGCAATATCGAGTAAATCGTCGATTAGCATTAGTAATTGATTACCATTACTGGTAATTAAATTTAAAAACATCTGTGTTTTTTCGTAGCCAGCATCTCTGGTTTTGAGCAAATTTGCAAACCCAAGTATGCCATTCATTGGGCTCCTGATTTCGTGACTTATATTTGCAAGAAAGGCTGATTTAAGTCGGTCGCTTTCCTCGGCTTTTTCTTTAGCTTTAAATAGTAAATCTTTTGCCTCAACTATATCATCAATATTTTTAACAAAAGATGCATATAAATCATTATCTATTCGAGCTGTACTAATTAAAGCAGTAGAAATCAAGTTGTCATTTCTGTAATACTTAATGGTATCCCTAAATACTTGACCATTTACAACTAAACTATCAACATTTGTATCTACGTCTGCCATGTATTCAGGAAGAATAAACTCACTAACTTTTAAACCTATAAGCTCACCTCTATCCTTACCAATCAGCAAAGCTCCTGCCGGATTAACATCTAATATTTCTCCTAAGTAATTAGTAATAAAGATTCCATCAGGAGAGTTATCAAGATATGCTTTCATTCTTTGTTGGCTTTTTATCAGACTCTCATCGGCTTGTTTACGAATTAGTGCATTTGCAGTAACTCCTGCAAATGCATACAATACCTCTTTATCGGGAATTGGAACAGCCTTTTTGCCAACTATAACAAATGTACCAAGAAATTTCTCTTTATGTATCATTGCAATGCCAAGAAACCATCCAACTTTAAAAGTTTCTTCGATTATCACACCTACTGCTTTAGGAACTTTACCTAAACTTAATTCGTGAACAGAATATGCAATATGGACCTTGTCGTTCATTGCAGATTCGAGATGTTCATCAGTAAAAGGCACTCTCATTCCAATAATATCTCGTCCCATTAGAGCTTTTAAAACTTTTCGCTCCGTTTTTGACAGAGAAGTATGCTGAACGACTAGCTCCTTTGTATTTGGGTCATAAATTGAATAATGAACACTTTTTGCATCGATAAACTCTGTTAGTTTTTGCAACCCTGTAACAAACACTTCATCAGACGGAACATTCATTAAATCCATCGAGTATTCGTTTATCAACAGTAAAAGGTTTTTGATTGAATCGTTTTTATAAATACTATCAGAAATAGAATTTTGACTCCTTTGTAAATCAGCCAATTGCTGCTTTAACAACTTATTTTCTTCTAATATTTTATTATAATATTCCTGATTCATAACAAAAACTCATTATGTCTTGATATTTTGGCCATAAAAGTATAAAATATTTCTATAAAACAAATTATTTATCAAACAATTAACAAGAAAATAACATGACAAAGAATTTGTATTTATATATATAGACAAAACAAAATCAGATTAGATATAGATTATAAAGCTGATAACTAAGATTTGAGCTAATACCTTAAATCCTGGTTTAATTCATTTCTCTTTTATCGCACTTATAAACTTGTGGAAGAATTCTTTGCAAAGCTTTAAGAAGTTTTAGCCAATTACCGGTTTCAACGTCAATTCCCCAGCTACCGGGCATAATTTTTTCGAGTTTAACCATAGTAAATAAAGCCTTTCGAATAAATGAAATATTGATTTGGTTTGACAAATCTATATCACTTAACACAATATTCATATCCTTTATCCATAGCGAATAAGCAGATGCAGATTTGTATTGAAGTAAAAAATCGGTCATTTGTTTTGGTTCTTCGACCATTTTTGAATCGAATAGTGCTCTTATAAATGAATAAAACTGTGGAGTATATTCAAAAGTATTATCGTTATGATATACTATATAATCATCTTCGTTTGCTTCTTCGAGATATGGTAAGAAAGAGAGTAATTCACAATATAGTTTTATATCGTGATCATATTTATTTGGTTCTGACAGCATATTTTTAACAGGTTTGCTCGGGCTATCCATTTATATTTTGTTTAAGGAAAAAACAGATATAGTAGTTATTTGTTCAAAAAATAATTTCGAGATCTCACTACTTTTATGTAAAATGTATTTGATTATTGACAAATAAGAGCTCCTTCAGTCAATTATTCCAAGGTGTAAGTTTCAAAGCCACTTGTTGCTATTGTTCTAACATTGCTATCTTGATCGATATAAATAAAGTATGCCTCAATACCTTTAATCCCTTCAGCAATTTTTAATGATTCGTCTAAACCAGCAACCATAAAAGCAGTAGCATAAGCATCACATTCCATACAATTCTCACCAATAACCGAAACACTTAAAAGTTCATTTTGAGCAGGATATCCTGTTCGTGGATCGATTGAATGTCCATATTTTTCTTTTCCGTCTTCAACAAACTTTCGATAGTTTCCGCTTGTAGCAATTGCTTTGCCCGAAAGATTTATTATTATTTGATTTTCTCGATCTTGTTGTCCACTTCCTTCAATTGGTTTATCTATTCCAATTCGCCATGGTTCTTTTTTATTATTTACGCCAAAACAAAAAACCTCGCCCCCAATTTCAACAAGGAAGTTTCGCACACCGAGTTCAAACAAGTATTCTGAAACATAATCAACCGACAATCCCTGTGCAATTGCGTTTGTAATTATCATAGTTTGCGGATAGTCCTTAACTAGTAAATTATTTTCCAAACGAACTTTATTCATACCAACATACCTTAGAAGAGAGTCAATCTGCATTGAATCAGGTATTTGATTATTGTTGTCTCTAACCCATCCAAAACCCCAAGCATTAACAATAGGAGCTACAGTAATGTCAAAAGCGCCATTAGTATTATCATAAACTTTTTGGGCAGACTCTATCATTGCGACTACCAAGTCGTCTGTTTCGTTATTTAGGTTTTGGTTGAATTGCGAAATCTTCGAGTTAGGATCGTAATTTGAAAGCGATTTGTTAAAATTTTGCAACAAGCTATCAATTTGTCTTGCCAGGTCTTTGTCCCACTCATAAGTTATATGAAAAGTGGTTCCTTGAATCGGACCTTCGTAAAAATAAAATTCTTTCTCCCTTTTACTATTGCATGATATCAGCGACACACACAATACAGCAATCAAAAAATATTTCATAGCAGCAATTTTGTGCAAAAGTACAAAAATTTAGTGTCGTTAATAAATGTTGACTAAGAAAAATCTAAAAAAGAAATTGCTTAATAGAATGGCTAATTTTAGTGAAAAATAAGGATTCTAATTCTAAATATCGCATTTTATATGTATCTTTACAAAACGAAACCTAATAACAAAAAGTTTTATGAAAGGAATATTACTATTAATTTTCGTTGGACTAACAATTTTGTCAAATGCACAAACACAAAAGTCATTTTTTGTAGTACATTGCGATCCAAATGAAACTCAAAACTTTCCGAGTTTAGAGAGACTTATCGACTCCGCCAATTTTTATAATATAAAAGCAACTATTGAATTCACAAGTTTTTGGGTGGATTCAATAATCGATTATCCTGAAAGATTAAATAAGCTTTCTACATGGCAAACTCAAGGGCATGAAATAGCAATGCATCATCATGAAGTTCAAGCAAACGGCATGTGGGATGGCTTTTCAAATTTAAGTATGGCAGAAATACATGAAGCCGACAGAGACACATTAAAGTACAAGGGAACAACTGACAGTTTGTACAATTACATACAACAAATAACACCAATCGAAATTGTTACATGTGGAACCGAAGATGATGGTGAACTTCCGGGAAACATCTTATATAAGACTTTTGGAACTTCTGTAGATCAATCCTATTCAAATGCTGAGATTATTCTCGCCAATTCTAATTTTTATTGTAGCGCAAGTCATGCATTTCTTTATTCAATGGAAAATATTGTTCCATTACTTAACAATCTTTATAATATTTCAGAAGATTATAAAATTCTTGGAGCAAACACTCATGTATATAATTTCGTTACAAATCCGGAACCTGTAATAGAGTACTTTAAGCTTATAAACAACCTTGGTTTAGAATCATTAACCATAAAACAAATTATGGCCTCAGAATGCAATTGTGGCACGATTGAAAAAGAGGAAAAGCAAAAGAATTTTGCGATATATCCAAATCCGTTCGAAAACCTTATTACGATTAGATGCAATTCTACAATTAGCGGGACTTCAGATTATGATATAACAAATGTAGAAGGATTGAAAATAAAGTCTGGCAGATTAACAAGTGTTGAAAACACAATTAACATTTCTCACTTAGAGACAGGAATATACTTTTTAAGAATACAGTTTAAAGACAGTTTTGAGGTTTATAAATTGATTAAAGCCCAATCTTTACCTTAACAAAGTTACATTTCCTTTATGATTATAAACTTCTCCATTAAGACATCTTGCTTTTAGCCAAAACACATAAACATCTGTTGCTAACTTAGCGCCATTAAAAGTCCCATCCCATCCTTGAGAATTTAAGTCGGTTGTTTCATAAATTACATTTCCCCAACGATCATAAACAGCAAAATACAACTCTGTAACAAGATTTATAGGATGATATGGCTTAAACATATCGTTTTTACCATCGGAGTTTGGAGTAAATGCATTCGGAACATATAAATATGGGTCACCACATATTACTTCTTTAACTTTAATGTAAACTGTATCTGTAGCAATACAATTATTTTCGTCCCTAAAAGAGACTCTAAAAAGAGTAGAATCATCAAGAACAGCAGTAGGATTTGGGATAAACGAATTATTAAGATAATGTCCATTATTCCAACTAAAAACACCAGTCATGTTTGAATATGCCAACAAGTTTACCTCTTCACCTGCAAAAACCTCATAACTACTAGCAACAGCCTCTAAATCAGGCACATACCCCTCGTTGATTATTGTAAAAGATTCCGACAATGTGCAGTTATTTGCATCTTTTAAAATCAATTCATAATCACCTTCGCACAGATTATCGGCATAATGCTGTACACTGCCATTACTCCAATTGTAGTAATACGGTGGAGTTCCACCACTAACCTGAGAGTATATTTTTCCATTACATACATTATCACACAACATGTTAAACAAGCTTGTGTCCATAGATATCTGAGGTGGTTGGATAAGTGTTACATTACTAACATCAACACACTCATTTGCATCTGTTACAGTTATAAAATATGCTCCAGCCTGCACATCATTAAGTTGATTTGTATTTTCACCTTGCGACCATTCGTAAGAATAAGGTTGTGTACCACCGCTTGTTTGAGCAAGCACATCACCAAGCTCGCCATAACACAAAATTTCATCTACAACAATTGCCTGAGTAATCAATGTGTCGGGTTCTGAGATATAAATATACTGATGAGAGACACAATTATCAGCATCTAGCACAGTGCAGGTATAAGGTCCGGCGCACAGATGACTAATTGTTGGCGAGTGTTCTCCATTTGACCAATTATAGGTATATGGCAGAGTTCCCAAGGTAGCAGAAACCGTAGCACTTCCATCGCAATTTCCGTAACATTTTATCATTGAGTAAGAATCCATTGCAGATATTAAAGTGCCGGGAGGTGGCATATAAACACTAATAACGGTTTCGCAATCATGAGAATCAGTAATTGTAACAACATTATCACCAACTAAGCATTGATTATTGTATGATTGATTTCCGCCAAATTGCCAATGATATGTATATGGTGGTGTACCTCCCGAAGCATCAACAGTAGCCGAACCATATCCCACTCCATCACATTGTGGAACGATTACATTTTCAAAATCAGCTATCAACAGCGATGGATGGTTAACAACAACCTCTGAATTTGCTGTACAACCATGATTATCAGTTACTGTAACCGAATATGTATTAGCACACAGATTCTCGAGATTACTCCCTGTTTCGCCATTACTCCAGATAAAATTATATGGAGCAATGCCAGAAGCTGTAATACTAATTGTTCCATCACAATCCCCAAAACATAAATTGTGACCAACAGCAGGTGAGTTTAGCATAACATTATCAATTGTAACTAAAACCTGATCGTTTGTTTCACATCCCATTTGATTGGTAATAGTTACATAATAAGTAGTTGCAGATGATGGCGAAACTACTGGTGAGTTTGTTGTTGCACCACTAAGAATCGAAGATGTTGGTGACCAATTATAACTTAACACATCAGAGGAATTTTGATTTGTGATTGTTACAGAAGTACTTCCACCCGGACAAATTATATATTCCGGTGCTAAATTGTAATTGAATTGGTGTATGCTAACAGTAACCTGTTCTGTCACATAAGTGTTACAAACATTTTCTCTTGCTCTCACATAATATGTTGTATTAGATGTTGGAGAAACTGTTAATTGTGTTGTAGAAGATAAAGTATTTGTGAATGATGGACTAGACGACCATTGCCATGAACTAACAGTTCCTGTAGAACCAGAGAATAAATTAACCTGATCACCTTCACAAATCAATGTGTCATTTGATGCAAAGATATCGATATCCGGCTCATAAATACTAACTTGTTGCCAAACGCTATCAACGCAGACTCCCGTTGCGATAAGCAGGTAATCGGTTGTTTGTGATGGAGATGCCACGGGATTTTGTATCTGATAATTGTTTAGGTTTGTGCCTTCTACCCATTGAAAAGTAGTTCCGGCAGGATATGTTCCGGTTGGTCCAACAATAACATTTTCTCCGGGACAAATTTCGACATCAGGCAAAAACGATTGTCCCGGTTCGACAACATTAATTACACGTGTAATAGTGTCGAAAAAGTTACAACTAGCAGGATCACCCACTATTAAGCTTACAGTATATTCTCCCCCCTCAGTATATGTATGGCTAGGACTAAATTCTGTTGAATTTGGCGATCCATCACCAAAATTCCACAGAAATGTTGTTCCTTGCGAGTTGTTCTGAAAATCGACTTCATAAGGCGCACAGCCAACCGGTACCGGGTCGAAATTAGCTTGTGCCAGATTTTCGATTATTCTAATTTTAAAAACAGCATTATTACAGTTTGTAGCATTATTAGAAGTTGACCACACCCCGGGATCGGGATCGGTAGGAAATTCCTGGCACCCGCCACAACTAGCGCAAACCGATTGAATTACATGTCCTTTTTTATCAAATCGGCTGGTACCACCATCAACGTGATCGTGTCCTGAGTATCCGCAACCGGCATAGTGAACTTCGCCAAAGAAACTAGCATATTCCAGATTGCTTGCATCTTCATTCAGCACTAACACATAAAAGTCCTGGCCGTCGGTTGCAGTCTGTATTGCATCACTTGTAAGCGGCATCCCTTTGGTTCCATATTGGTCGTCCCAAGTATAATAATTTCCTTGAGCATTATAATATGAGTAAACCCATTCTCGTCCCCATCCCGAAAGATAAACTCTATCACAAACATCAACTGCAAATGCAGTTATGGAGATATTTGGACGCCCATTTCCTGTTCCAAAAACTGTTGACCAAACAACATCTGTTAAGTCGTTATTAAATTTTGTAATAAACTGTCCGCTATTGGGGACAGAATAACCAGCATTTTGAATGAGTGTACTACCAGTTGCTTTTGTTTGCCCACAAATAAAAATATTATTATATCTATCGGTACGGACAAAAAAGGCATTATCATAAGTATTTGAACCAAAAAATGTTGATGCAAGCAATTGATTTCCATCCATACTTATTTTTGAAACGAAAGCATCAGTAGATCCACCATTATGCGAAGTATTATAAGCTCCGGAAGTTATAGGAAAATTTGAAGATACTGCTCCTCCGGCAACTATAACATCCTCATTTTCAGTTAGCGACAAACTAAATATTGCGTCATCTTCATCCCCGCCCATATAACTCGACCAAAACATTTGGGATAAATCCTGATTAAATTTAAAAACAATACCATCCTGGCCACCACCACTCGCAGTTTGAAAACCTGGATTCATTCCTTGTGGAAAATCACTAGAGAAAGTATTTGTTCCGACATAAACCATTCCTTTTCCATCTGCGATAATTTCGCCTCTTGCACCATCGCCGTAATTATAATACAATGAATCGTTGCCATGCATTGAAACAAAGTTAATCCCAGTTGTTGGGTCAGCCTCACTAAAGTGCACCTGATAATTTAAACCGTCATTTTTAGATCCACCCACATAAGTACTTCCAAGTAATTGCGATCCATCTTCGCTAAGTTTTGTAACAAATACATCAACACCGCCGGCAAAACCTATAACATTATCATAAACAATACTATCACCACCGGCAAAAGTTGATTGATACGCATTAGCCGACACAGGAAAATCGGGTGCTCCTGTAGTCCCCATAATAAGCAAATCATTATCCTCTGTAACCACCAAGCTATGAGGCATTTCCTGTCCACCGGCGCCTCCGAGATATGTGGCATATAATCTCTGAGTACCATCCTCATTATACTTAATTATTCCCACATCACAACCTCCGGCATAATATGTACTACCAGGAATTGGTGGAGTCCCGCCTGCAAAATCTATTTGATATGCTCCGGTTGTTGTTGGATATCCTACTGCAAAAACAATCCCGCCTGAGTAAACATTGTCAGCATAATCCCAAGTTGCAGTAAAGCCCCAATTATCACCGGTAGAACCGGAATATGTAGAGAAAACTAACGAAGGATCAATTACCAAATCAAGATTTCTGTCATAATCGTCATCAATTGTGAAACTAATTTGATTTCGTTTTAATAAATAATGACAAGCTATTTCGACAGTATCTCCCTCGATAATTTGATATGCAAAAGGTTTGAATTCAGTTACTTCACTAACGGTTGTTGAAACGACAAGATTACCATCAATAAGAACAATATTGTCGGCACCAATATACTCGAAAGCAATATCCTTTGCATTTGCACCCGGCTTAACAATTAAGTCGTATTTCATTCCATGACCCAACGCCACAATGCTTAAGTCGATTCCATCATACAAATCTTTATAGTAAATCTTTTCGTATTTTCGCACATAAGATGCCCACTTTGAGCGATCGTTCCCAATATAATAATTACAATAATCAGATTTTATGCTTGAACTAATAATTTCGGGAAATTTATTAGATCTAAGAAAATTCATTTTGTATGCATGAGCAGCTTTAAGTAAGGAATGCGAGGAGCCTTCGGCACCGTGATGAGCTGAAGAATAGTGCATTTCTTCAGGATTGATAAAATTATAAGTAATACAATTATTTTCAAGAAATAGAGCCCCGTTATGCAACTCCATTTTATAATTGACATTCTCGTTCCATTGCCCTTTGTTTTCGATAAACTCAGATTGAGCATTCAAACACAACGATAGTGATAAAAATGCAGAAATAAGTAATAACATTAAATAAAATTTATTTTTCATAGCATTTTTGGTGTAAATTCCTGAGTATAAAGATACTAATTTTTTTAATACAAGACAAATTACATCAAAATTTCGTTGTTTTTCGCAAACTATTTTGCTTTCAGATTCTTCAAATTATTTTTGTAATATAAGTACCAAATAACGCTAATACCGAAAGTAACCGATAATCCTAAATAAATAGACAGTTCTTGAGATAAGTTCATGCCTCCGGCTTTTACAGGAGCAACAAAAATATAGGTTATGCAAATCAATGTCAAAAAGATAGCCGGTAAAGAAATAAACCAATGCTGCTTTTTGTTGACAGCAAAATACATTGCTATTGTCCACAAGGTTATTGCTGCAAGAATTTGATTAGAAATGCCTACAAACTTCCAAATTGTTGCAAATTGGCTACTCAAAACAAATGTCAACAAAATACCGACAACAAAAATTGGAATTGATACCGCAAGACGGTTTGTTACTTTTTTTTGATCGATTTTAAAAGAGTCGGCAATAGTTAGTCGAGCAGAGCGAAAAGCAGTATCTCCTGTGGTTATAGGACAAAACACAACTCCTAATATTGCAATCACTGCTCCTATTTTTCCGAACCAAGTAGTGCTAATTTCGTTCACAATCCATGCCGGGTCGTGAATGGGATTGCTAAGAGTAAAATTTAGGTCATCAACAGTACCAAAATAGTTCATGGCAGCTGTAGCCCAAATTATAGCCACAATACCTTCGGCGATCATTGCTCCGTAAAAAGAAAATCGTGCTTGTTTTTCGTTAGTTAAACACCTAGCCATCATAGGCGATTGTGTAGCATGAAATCCTGAAATTGCACCACATGAAATAACGACAAACATCATAGGAAAAAGAATGTTTGACTCCGGATTATGATGAAAATTTTTAAAATCAGAAAAACTCAGTTCATGCAAAACCATAGCACCGGAAAAATGCTTAACAATCATCATAATCATCACCATTAGCGCCATCAAAATCAAAACAGCACCAAAAAAAGGATAAATTTTCCCTATAATTTTTTGTACTGGAAACATTGTCGCAACGAAATAATACCCAAAGATTACAATCAGCCAAAAGTTTAAGTCAAGGGAAGTTAAAACAGTTAAAAGTTTTGCCGGACCACTAACAAAAGCAACACCAACAAATATAAGTAAAATAAGAGTAAAAAATCGTAGAAATGCCCTTGTCCCCTTTCCCAAATATTTTCCTACTAATTCGGGTAAGCTTGCACCTCCGTTACGCAAGGACAGAACACCGGCAAAATAATCATGAGCAGCTCCCATAAAGACACACCCTAAAACAATCCACAGATAAGCCATTGGTCCATAAGCAGCTCCAAGTATTGCACCAAATATTGGGCCTAATCCGGCAATATTAAGAAATTGAATCATAAATATTTTCCAGACAGGCAATGGCGTATAATCTACACCATCATTTATTTGTAAAGCAGGAGTTTGGTTGTTTTCATTTATACCAATAAAACGATCAGCAAAACGACCATAAGTAAAATAGCCAAATAGAAGTATCCCTATTGAAAGTACAAGTGTAATCATTTCATTTTCCTAAGAAAAAATAATTATATCTTTGACTCTGTCATATTTCTCTTTCTCTAAATAAGCAATAAAATCGGGGGTCCTTAGACTTTCTGAATTATAAACGACTTCATTACCTGTCATAACATTTATTACACGCCCGCCTGCCGAACGCAAAACAGCATGCCCTGCCGCAATATCCCATTCAGAGATTGCTCCTATTCGTGGATAAATATGAGTTTGTCCTTCTGCAATACTGCAAAACTTGAGAGAACTCCCCACATTAAAAAGACATAAGTCAGAGATATTAGCTTTAAGTTCGTTAATAAAACTCTCGGTTCCTTTATTCATGTGTGATTTACTAGCAATAACTCTAAAACCTGTGGCCGACTTTAATAACAGTTTTTGAACCGTGACCTCGCTCCCATTATAATCATACAAGAATGCTCCCTCTGAAATATTTCCGTAATACAGCTTTTTTAATGCAGGAGCATACACAACTCCTTCTACCGGTGAGTTATTTTTTATTAGAGCAATATTAACCGTAAACTCATTTTCGTTATTGACGAATTGTTTTGTACCGTCAAGAGGATCAACCAACCAATATTCCGAAAGATTTTTTCGTCTTTCGAAATCAATCAACCTTGACTCTTCACTTACAATTTCTAATTTAGTTTGTTCGAGCCCACTAATAATAATTTTGTTAGCAGATATATCGGCAATAGTAACAGGCGAGTTGTCAGTTTTATACTCAGTAATATAATCTTTACAAAAATATTTCAAAATCTCGTCGCCAGCTTTTAAAGCCAAAGGAACTAATATTTCTTTATAATTCTGCATTATATTTTAATCACATTTGTTGCATTTGCTTGAGCAGTAGGAGTAACAATCATATCATTAACACATACGTGTGAAGGTCTTGATATGACATACAAAACTGCATCTGCAATATCTTCGGCATAAAGTGGAGTAAGGCCTTTGTAAACATCATCGGCTTTCTGCTTATCGCCATGAAAACGAACAACAGAAAACTCTGTTTCCACCAAACCGGGGGCAACTTGTGAAACTTTAATTCCGTGGGGCAACATGTCAATTCGCATTCCTTTTGTTAAAGCATCAACTGCATGTTTTGTTGCACAATATACATTTCCGTTTGGATAAACTTCTTTACCTGCAATTGAACCTATATTAACAATATGACCCGATTTTCTTGCAATCATTTGTGGCGTTAAAGCTCTTGTAAGATATAATAAACCTTTAATATTAGTATCAATCATTTTTTCCCAATCATCAATATCGCCATTTTGAATTGCACCTAATCCAGAAGCTAAACCAGCATTATTAATAAGAATATCGATATTTTTAAAATCATTTGGCAAACTTGAAATAGCATTAAAAACTTCTTCTTTACTTCTAACATCAAAGCACAAAATTTGGACTCGGGCGTCAGTTATTTTTTCTATCTCTTTTTTTAATTCTACAAGTCGAGGTTCTCTGCGTCCTGTTATAATAATATCAAAATCATTCTGTGCCAACAGTTTTGCAGTAGCCTCACCAATGCCGGCAGTTGCTCCGGAAATAAATGCGATTTTTTTCATAATATTAAATGTTTAGGTTGGTAAAGATAAATGAAAGTTTTGATTTTTCAAATGACATTTATACAACAGACTAAGTCAGATACTATTCACTTTGCAAATTTCTTAAATAGATATAGAATTAAAATAATATTGTATAGGTCTAAATAGACTTTTAACAATTTATTCTACTAATACATCCAACTTTACAATAATTTAACAAATATTTTCTCCAAAAATTCTATGAGAATACAAATATTCACTATTTTTGTAAAAACAACAAGACTAAATTAATACAAACTAAAAACAATAACATGAAAACAAAATCTAGCAATTCAATTTATAGTTATTGCAAAAAACTAATTTTAGTTTTTTCAGTAATAACTTTTTCTCTGGCAAGTATTGCACAAAACATTTCTCCTTACACAAACTTCTATAGCTTAGAAGACCCAAATGATGTAAGTTTTGCTATTGAGTGGGGTGAATCGTCTACAATTACAAATGTTGTCTTTTTTTACTGGGATGAATTTGATGAATATCAAGAAACAACTCTAAATTCTCCTGCAGATTATCAGGTTTCGGGCAACGAATTAACAATCACACAAACTTTTTTGAATGGCTTATCACCTGAGAATGGTTGGGAGCTAAGATTTTATGCACAATTTAACTCAGGACCAGATGCTTTCTTTGATATTAGAGTTGTGCAAACAATAATCCCATATATTTTTGAGGACTCTAAAGAATATGACTTGAGCAACCCTGATGACGTTTTCGCAACTATTGGCTGGGCACTTGGCGAGGATGTTACAGAAGTTAGTGTTGGTGGCACTCCCCTTTCGTCAGCTGACTATGAAATTATTGGAGATTATCTGATATTCAAAAACACATATCTTGCAACTATTCTAACAGGTGTTGGAAACAGCATAACTGCTACAATAACTTTTGACACTGACGACACAGATACTTTTGTGATAGAAGCCGTTCAATCAGGTATTGTTGCTCCTGAGTTTAGTCAATCACAATTTGACATTAACATGGTTGAAATGCCTGAGTATGTCGAAACAATTGTTACTTGGAATGGTGCAAGCTCTATCACAGGCATGACAGTAACAATGGCCGAAAATTCAGGTTTTCCTGAATCGATGCCATACGAAGACTACACAGTAACTCCTATTGACGGACAAACTGCAACACTAAGAATTAACCTTGGCGGTGGCGGAAAAGCAACAAAAGAAATGGAATATTTCTTTGTGTCAATTGAAGTGAATTTTAATGTTGGTATTCCTCAATACATATTTTTAGGGATGTTTTACGAATATTTCATTGTTGACATAAACCCTAGTCCCGATTATGCAGGATATGTTAGCGGAGGCGGAGAATACGAAGAGGGCGAAGAAGTAATAATAGAAGCGTTTTACAATCCAAATTATAGCTTCGTCAAATGGATCATCGACGGCAGTGTCGAAGAATTTCAAAATCCATATTCTTTTAGCATGCCCGGCAATAATGTAAATATTGTTGCAGAATTCCAATCAGATTATCCTGAAGTAATATCATCTTTCCCTGCAAATAACCAATTTGGAATTGATCCGGAATCGTTTATTCAAATAACTTTCGACAGAAACATTATCGAAGGTACAACTTTTAACGGATTTGACGACATTGGAATGGAACAAGGCGGTATGGATTGGCCAATTTCTGACATTTACATAGAAGAAGGTAACAAACTAATAATAGAGCCAAATAGTCCAATGAATATGAACACTCATTATTATTTGACTATACCTGCTGAGTCTATTGAAGATGCCGGTAACCCCGGCAATTATATGGCTCAGTCATATTTCCTTGAGTTTACAACAGGAATGGGAAGTTTTACTCCTGGAGAGATATCTCCCGAAATGAATGTTTTTAGTGTAATGGAACCCGGAAATGTAGATTTCTACATTGATTGGGGAGATGAAAGTTCAATAGAACATATCTATTATTATTATTACGATGAATTTGATGTATATCACGAAACTGAATTAACTCTGACAACAGACTATACAATAGATGGAAATATTTTAACAATTAATCAAAGCTTTATCGAAGGTTTAAGCCTAGATCCAGGTGATAGTCATTGGTTTTATGCAAATTTTAACAGCGGATTCAATAGCTACTTTGGAATTTACATTATTGAAACAACTATCCCAACAGTTTCGCCAGATGCATTAAGCTATGATTTAAATAATCCGGATGATGTTTTTACAAATATTCTGTTTAACATGGCCGAATCTGTTAGCTCTGTCGAAGTAAACTCTGTTGCGTTAGTTGAAAACACTGACTACCATATTGAAGGAATATGGCTATTTATCCATAATTCTTATTTACAGACTGAGCTAACCGCTGTTGATGATTTTGTAGAAATAGACGTTGAGTTTAATACCTCAGATGTTTCAACACTAACAATTACAGCAATTCAATCAGGAATTACAAATGCAACTATTAACCCTGAATCCGGCACATTCGATTTAAGCGAAATGCCCGAAACACTTGAAACAGTGATAACATGGAATAGTGCATCATCTGTCGAAAGCCTTACAATTTACAGTTTAGAAGATGGGGTTATGGTTGAATATGATTATCCATATTATACAGTTACACCAATTGACGCAAATACTGCAACTCTATCCATCGATTTAACAGAAGGTGGCAAAGGTTTGAATAATACTAAAACAACTGACACTTACTACGCAACAATAAAAATTGAGTTCGATTTAGGTGCAGAAGCATTTTATTATCTTACTATGACCGAAGAATACTATGAGGTTTTTGTAGATGTCAATCCTGCTTTCACCGGATGGGTCGAAGGTGGCGGTGAGTTTTATATCGACGAGGAAGTAGAACTCGAAGCGTTTGCAACACCAGGATATGTTTTCCAAAATTGGAGAATTGACGGCACTGTTGTTAGTGATCAAAATCCTTACATTTTTACTATGCCCGACTATGACATAAATATCACCGCTTATTTCATTCCCGAAACTGCTCCAACATTTACTTTGAGTCTTGTTGCGGATCCTATCGCAGGGGGTACTGTATCAGGTGGTGGCGATTTTATTCTTGGCGAAAGTGTAACCGTTACTGCAATCCCCGAAACTGGATATGCCTTTATAAACTGGACAGATGAGTTAGATAACATTGTATCCACTTCGGCAGAATACACTTTTACAATGCCTGAAAGTAATTTAACACTTACTGCTACTTTTAGCGACGCTAGTTTTGTAAATCCATCGACACTTAATAATGTGGAGTTATATCCTAATCCATTCTCTGATTTTATATATTTTGAAAACTACAATTCAATCGAAAAGGTTAGTATTATTAGTGTGACTGGCCAAATAGTTATGACTTTTGATAACATTCAAAACAATATGATTAACACTTCAGACCTAAATAATGGATTCTACTTCATTAGCATCGAAAGCCATGATGGAGAAACTATTGTTAAGAAAATGCTTAAACAATAAATAAAACTTAAATAAAAAAAGAAACTGCTCAAACTTTTGGGCAGTTTTTTTTTGTATAAAATGTGTCTAATAATAAGGCACATAGATTACGACAATTAAAAAATTGAATTGATTATTTTTGTACTTATTTCTGTAAAATATGGCTCTTTAATTTTACAAACTTTTCTAATAACATCTCTATGCGTGTAGCCTGATATGATATGGCAAATCACATAGCTTTGTTTCGACAACTCTTTACTTAACATATCATTATTAAGTTTGTAAGTATATTTTGAATTATAATTTTTTGAGGAAATCAAAGCAATATAAAAAAAATCTTCAGCCTCACTAATTTCATCATTAGAAATAATAACAGCCATATGTGGTTTAAAGGAACCGTCTGGGAATAAGAAATTCACCTCAACAATATCTTTCTGCTTATACATTATAAATATTTTGAGATAACACCAGACATTGATCTCTTTGAGTTTGCAAAAAATATTTCAGCTTCTTGTTTAGCACTTAAATCAACCTGCTTCTTAATAAAAATACCTTTACCAGTAGATGCTAATAGTTTTGCAATTTCCAATAAAGCTTTCCCAGCTTTTGTTCTTGCATTTACCTCTATAGTTACTGTTGACATTTTTTATTTTGTTTATAATGCAAAGATAGCTAATTACTAAATAATTTGCAAGTTTTATTGCAATATATAATTACAGTTGAATATTTCACTTTTAGGAAAATATTACGAGGATGATCCAGATCGGACTCGGGTGAAACAAGACAGAAAGGTTTTGAAATCAAAACCTGTTTTATCGTATATATGGTCTTATTGATGCGAGCATATAATATCGCGGATTATCCTCGTAAAATTCTTAGGAATTTTACGGGATGATCCAGTCTGGACTCGGGTGAACCAAGACAGAAAGGTTTTGAAATCAAAACCTGTTTTATCGTATATATAGTCTTATTGATGCGAGCATCATAAGACCACATATACGATAAAAGCCCGGCTTTGCCGGGCTTTCTGTCTTGTGAGTCATGCTGGATTCGAACCAGCGACCCCTAGCCTGTCAAGTGTATTTAAAAATATCAATACAAGCCATAATATCAAAGGGTTTAAGCTAGTTTTCACAATTATCATTTGCATGGTATTTGCAATTTAAAAATTGTTTTATAACATATTTGCTATCATAAAAACATTTGCCTAATTCCCATTAAACTCTAATCTTTTTAATGAAGTAAAAATACAAATATTTCACACAATCCCAATAGATAAAAGCCCAAATATTTGATATAATTAGAATCTTTTTTAACTTTGAAGACAAATTTTTAAAGATTATGAATCTACAAACTTACATTTCCAATATTAATAGTCGTTATAAACTTGGAAACGCAACCGAACATACTTTTCGTGGCGACCTGCAGCAATTGTTCGAGGCATTGTTACCAGGAATAAAAGCCACCAACGAACCTAAACGGCAGGCTTGCGGTGCGCCCGATTACATCCTCACAAAAAAAGATATTCCGATTGCTTTTGTTGAGGCAAAGGACGTTGGTGCAGACCTTAACAGCAAATCATACAAGGAACAATTCGACCGCTACCGGAATTCGCTTAACAATCTTATTATTACCGATTATTTAACATTCCAGTTTTTTAAAGATGGCAGCAAAGTTGACGAAATAAGTATTGCAGAAATATCTGAAAAAGGAATTATTGCAAAAGTCGAAAACTTTGAAAAATTTGAGCTTTTACTGATTGAATTTTGCAAAAAAGTTGGTCAGACAATAAAAAGCCCAAAAAAACTTGCCGAAATGATGGCAGGTAAAGCAAGATTACTGGCTGATGTTATTGAAAAGGCTTTACTTAGTGATTCGGATAATTCCGAAGACAGCACACTCAAAGACCAGCTAATTGCTTTTCAACAAATACTAATACACGATATTTCTCCAAAAGCATTTGCTGATGTATATGCTCAAACAATTGCCTACGGTATGTTTGCTGCACGTTTGCACGATTCTACTTTGGATGATTTTAGCAGACAGGAAGCTGCGGAACTGATCCCAAAATCAAATCCGTTTTTACGCAAACTGTTTGGCTACATTGCAGGACCGGACATTGACGACAGAATTAAATGGATTGTTGACAATCTTGTAGAAATATTCCTAGCTTGCGATGTTGCAAAGATTTTGGATAATTACGGCAAAGAAACCAAAACCGAAGACCCAATAATTCACTTTTACGAAACATTTTTGAGCGAATACGATCCAAAACTGCGTAAAGCAAGGGGAGTTTGGTACACTCCTGCACCGGTTGTAAGTTTTATTGTGAGAGCTTTGGACGAAATTCTAAAAACAGAATTCGATTTACCAAACGGACTTGCCGACACATCCAAAACAAAGATAAAAGTAAATATGCAGGGCAAAATGGTTGAGCAGGAAGTACACAAAGTACAAATTCTCGATCCTGCAACTGGAACCGGAACATTTTTAGCCGAAACAATTAAGCATATTCATAAGAATTTTGAAGGACAACAAGGAATCTGGAGTAATTATGTTGAAAATCATTTAATTCCTCGCCTTAACGGTTTTGAGTTGCTGATGGCAAGTTATGCAATGGCACATCTAAAACTCGAATTGCTATTAAAAGAAACAGGATTTAAACCAAGCTCAAACCAACGATTAAGAGTTTATTTAACCAACAGCCTCGAAGAGCACCACCAAGATACCGGAACTTTATTTGCAAACTGGCTAAGTACCGAAGCAAGCGAAGCAAACAGAATTAAACGAGACACTCCGGTTATGTGTGTGATTGGAAATCCGCCGTATAGTGGCGAGAGTGCCAACAAAGGTGAATGGATAATGAAGTTGATGGAAGACTACAAAAAAGAACCAGGCGGAAAAGAAAAACTCAAAGAACAAAACTCAAAATTTATCAATGACGATTATGTCAAGTTTTTGCGATATGGACAGCACTTTATAGAAAAAAATGGAAGCGGGATATTAGCATTTATTAATCCGCATGGCTTCATAGATAATCCGACTTTTCGAGGCATGCGCTGGCATTTATTAAAAACTTATGATAAAATTTATACGTTGGATTTACACGGAAATGCAAAGAAAAAAGAAACTGCACCAGATGGTTCTGCAGATGTTAATGTTTTTGATATAGAACAAGGCGTTTCAATAAATATCTTTATAAAAACTGGTAAGAAAAAACTTAATGAATTGGGAAGCATATTTCATTATGACTTGTACGGTAAAAGAGAATTAAAATATGATTTTCTTGCTGAAAATTCTTTAAAAAACGTAAAATATAAAAAGCTCGAACCATTTGCTAACAGTTATGTTTTCAAAGAAATAGATGAAACTGCCCATTATAATTATGACAAAGGAATAAACCCAACCGAACTTTTTAAAATCAATGTAATGGGGTTTCAAACGCACAGAGATAACTTTTGTATTGATGAAAAGAAAAATATTTTATTTGATCGTTTATCACAATTTGCGCATTTCAATTTTGATGAAGATGAGATTTTTAAAACATTTGGAATCAAATCAACAAGCGATTTTGATATTAGTAAAGCTAAATCAGAATTGTTAAAAGTTAATATTGAAAATGAAATAATAGAATGTGCTTATCGACCTTTTGAGTGTAAATTTATTTACTTTGACAAAATAGTTGTTGATAGACCAAGAAAGGAACTTATAACTCATTCAAAGCATAGAGAAAATCTATTACTAGGTATCGGTAGACAAGGTTTAGCAGTTGGAGATATACAATGGTGCCTGACAACCATTTCAAAACAACCAGTAGATGCAAATATTTTTAGACGTGGGGGTGTGAATCTCTTCCCATTATATTTATATCCAGAAACAGATTCAACACAAAGCCTAAAATTAGATTCTATTCGCACTCCGAACTTGAATCAAGAAATTGTCTCACAAATTGCCGACAAGCTCAATTTAACTTTCACCAACGAAAAAGAGGCAACCGACAATACTTTTGCACCGATTGATATTCTCGATTACATTTATGCAGTTTTACATTCGCCAACATACCGAGAGAAATACAAAGAGTTTTTAAAGATAGATTTTCCGAGAGTACCATATCCAAAAGACCAGGACACATTTTGGAAACTTGTAAAACTTGGTGGAGAAATACGGCAGATACATTTGCTCGAAAGTGAGATAGTAAACAAATACATCACAAGCTATCCGGAAGAAGGCGACAATACAGTTACCAAACCAAATTACAACAGAGAATTGCAAAGAGTTTACATCAACGCAAACCAATATTTTGAAGGAGTTCCCGAAGTAGCATGGCATTTTTACATCGGTGGCTATCAACCAGCCCAAAAATGGCTAAAAGATCGTAAAAATAGAGTTTTAGAATTTGATGATATTCTGCATTATCAAAAAATCATCGTTGCACTTGCGGAAACAGATAGGTTGATGGGGGAAATTGACAAAATTGAAATTGAGTAGAATATGGAAACGAAAAGTACAGACACTGGAATCGAAGAAAAGCAAAATATTTTTGTAAAGGTTATTATAATTATTGCAGTTATTGTTTTTGCTTTTGGAGTTTATATTGCATTTTTCCCTATTGCAAAATGGGGCATACATTACAGTAATGACGGCTTTGTTAGTGCTATTTTCTCACTTATTGGTGCAGTACTTTTCTTTGGCGCATTGGTTTACCAAATTAAAGAATATCAAAATCAGCTAACAGAATTAAAACTCTCAGTTGAAGCACAAACAGCATCAAGCATAGCAATGCAAGAGCAAAAAGAAATAATGCTTCAGGCAAATAATAGAGAGTTAATTTTGAGTTTAATTGATAAGTTGATAGATTATATGGAAAATAATAAAATTAATGGTTTTATAGAATCTACATTAAACAATTGCTTTAAATCTACTTACGTTTCGCAAACAAATATATCAAATTCAGATGTAAATGATTATGAAACCATTGACACAGCAATGAATAGTTTTTATAAGTCTTTCAAGGAATCTTTCAATAAAAACCATGAAGATAATAAATTTAAAATAAGAAGTTTTATTATTCAAATCGAAGGGATACTAAATATAATTAAAAATATAAAAGAGATAGATGAAAAGGTTGCATTGACTCAATTACTCATGTCAAACATAAAGGTTGTTGGGATTACGTACTATCTCACCTGGAGAATGAACAAAATGAGCTTTAATAGAATTTCTTTTGAGTGGCAAAAAACTGCATCCTCATATTTATTTAATAGTATAGATAAAAGCTACATAAACTTCAAAGCGTATTCAGTTAAAGATCAAGAAAATATCGAGATGCTTGATAAGGAGTTAAAGCAACAATTCATAAATAATGGGATATTTGTTCTCTATCAAGAACAAGAACTAAGAAAAAATCATTAAATTAGCAAAATAGCTATATCCAGTTGGGTGGTAGGTCACGAAATACCGTAACAAAAATGCAAGAATATATGGAAAGTCAAGAAAACATGCAAAATAAAAAAATACTCACTTTTAAAATTACTATATCTTCAATTGCAATAATCTTATTAGTATTTCATTTAATATTTCCAACATTTTTAAATGACAATTTCTCTTTTATTCTATTACTCCTAATCTTGCTGCCCTGGATAAATATTATCGTAAAAAAAATAGAACTATTCGGAGTTTCGGTTGATTTAAACCCTCCTGATGATGCAAAGCAATCATACCCAGTTGAAACATATGACAGTAACGGAACAAATGAGAAAAACAAATTAGTTATTATCAATTTTAAGGAATCTAAAAATTTTTATTTTGATCACACTTCAAAAAATATTTTGTTTATAAATGCAAGAATAAATCATCCTCAAGAAGCTGGCGCTGGTGCTTTAATTAAAATTACTGTAAACAAAAAAGTTTTAACTGACAAGAACTTGTTATCAAAGCCGAATGAAAGAATAATTGGTGATGGACGTACATCGTTATGGTATAATGCTCGAAAAGAATCATTCATCATTCCATATAGCCCTGATTTTAAAGCGAATTACTTTAGTGATAAATATAGAGTAATAAATGGTGATGCATACAACTTTAAATTCAATATTTCTCAAATCGTTTCTGATAATGGAAAATATTGCGTTCAAATTGTCCATACTGGTGATAGTACAGAAGACCAATATAAAAATGCCATTATAATAAGGGAAATTGGAGTTGAGTAAAAGTTATAGGTAACTTAAAATCTCACTGATGGGCATATACAAGCCATTTAAGAAAAGAATATCGGCATCGCTGTTAATTGACACTATTCCAAATCTTCCTTACTTTTCTTCTTTTTTACGACACCATTCTCAAATTCATTTTCTACATCTCTTTTATAATACAGGTATTCATTATTGTTTTCAGGATTGATAATGTGTCTAATTTTGCTTTCTTGTCTAACAGTATGCAAGTCTTTTTCGGAACAAGCACCATAAATAGACATCAGTTCTTGATTGTTTAGCCAATCATTCCTATCAAAGCTATTCTTTAATTCTTCAATAGGTATCCGATTATTAATTTTAAAATTTACTCGAGTATTAGAAATAATAGGATGCAAATTTCGTGATAATTCTGCAATAATTGATTTTATTGCACGACTATCCAAAACTCCGACTTCAAAAAGCCATAAAATAAATGGACTTTCTTCTGTATATTCTACAAATCGTTTTTCCCTTTCCTCAATATCACCTGCTAAGGATTCAAGCACATCATCAGTTAATGGAGAAAAGTAAGTTTCAAAAAAATCATTTAATCTTAAAGGATGAACCCAAGCTTCATCAGGATAAATATCATTCCCAATTGCATCAGTCATGTAAAAATCAAAATACTTGTTCTGTGTAATGCTATAAACAATACTTTTGTTAAGGTGCAAACACTCAAACAAACCAGGTTTAAGATACATCATGTCTAAATATATATACCCTAATCGCTCTATAAAAAAATCATAATCGAAGTTACTAATCAATTCGCTTATTTCTTGATTCGAGTTTTGTTTGGTTAGAAAATATAGTAAATCGGATTGAAAATCTGCAATTGAAGTATTGATAAATATAGTTGGATTAACTTCTAGTGCATCCGAAATTTTTAATAATGTTGAAATCTTAGTGTCACCACTTTTAATTATATTGGTTATTCCTTGTCTTGTTACTCCAGATTCTTTTGCTAAAGTTTCAATATTCATGTTTTTCTCTTTCAGCAACAAATTCATTATTTGACCTATTTTACTCATAATCAGCATTTTAGACAATTCATTTATATTTATTTTATATTTTTCTTAGTTTTTCTTGTCATTTTTAGCAATTTTACTTACATTTGTATCGTAAACAGAATGTATTTTACGCAAATATAGTAATAATTAACTAAATAATAAATTTATGAAACAAGAATTAGTCATTATGACAAAAGATGAATTTAGAGACTCAACCATTGCGATTGTAAGGCAAACTGTAAGAGAGTTAGAGAAAGGCAAAACCGCAAGCAAACTTTTTTATAAAAGTCAAGTAGCAAGGCTCTTAGGAAAGTCTCACAACACCATTAAAAAACTATGCGAAAATGGTTTTATAAAAACAACAGCTTCAGGCATGATAACGCAGGCAGCACTGGACGAGTATTTAAATAGTGAGAATAAATAAATAGTTAAATCATCTTTTGTCGGAAAAGCATAAAAAAAGAGGCTTCCCACCACAAGACCACCTCTTTTTTTAAAGCAATAAAAGCATTGTAACCGCTTTTCTAGTACAAAGATACAAAAATTAAAATTATGGCAAAATTTAAAGTAGTAGAATTTAGTGAAATGTTAATTCACAGTGAATGTAAAGTGTCGTTTAATCTCGAAGATTTGGTTGATATGTCCAATGGCTTATCAATCATAATCGCTAATGCTATGCCCCAAATAGCATCCAACGGAATAATTGATAATTCACAATCTTATGATTTATCCGCAGTGTTAAATTTTAAAGCCGCCCTAGACAGGTTTTGTATGGAAACGCTTTGCAGTAATAATAATAAAATAAATGAGTAACTATGAAAATAAATAGGAATTACATAAAACTGATTTTTTTCTTAAAGCTAATACAGCACAATGAAAATCAACAGAATGAACGCACAAAGCTAAAAGGAGAGCACATAGCATTTTTTAATTACGATTTGCTTGATGATTACGACTATGGAAATGACAACATTATTAAGTTAGATGATAAAATTGGGTTCTCTCTCTCTCCCCTAAATGCCAATCGTACAAGGAGAACCATTTACAATTATGTAAAAAGAATGACAAATGCACAAATATTTGAAAATCAAATTAGATTGGGACGAAATGGCTCAATTTTGATTTTGAGTAATGATTTTCTAATCAAAAAAGATGCATCCGGAGAAATAGATCTTCCAAACTTTTTGAAAGGGAATTCAGAGGCTGCCGAGATTTGGCAAAAATTCAAGAATAAAAGATTATTTACGCTCTTTCAAATCGAAAATCTTTATAAGGAATTAAAAATCAAAAACACATATCAAAACAACTATTAAAATTAACAGGTGTCAATTTTGACACTATCAAAACAACTATTAAAAACATAAATTATGGGACTATTCACAAAAAGAAATGAGCTGCAAGATATCGAAAATGTCTTTATGCAACTAGCGACAGAACAGAACTATTCAAAAAACGAGATTGCAGTTTATCTGTACTTATTACATAAGTGTAATCCTGACACATTAAAAACAAATTGCTCCCTGGACACTTTATCTACGGAACTTAAAATAGCAGTAAATACTGTTAAATCTTGCCGAGATGGTTTACATGATTACAATTTACTTACTTATGAGAAGTATGAAAACACTCCTACTACATACTTCATTAGAGATTTAGTAAAAGACCCGATTACAAACACGGAACCTGCCGACCAGGATCAGATTTGGGACGTGCAAAATGTTGATGATTATAAAGTACTAAACGAAAGCTCAAACGAAACAAAAACAGAACACAGCAAAACTGCATCTTTTTTGGATATAGACCTTTCATTTGTCGAACCTGACTTATTACCTGCATACAAAACACTCATTTACAACAAATCAAAACATAAAATTCCTTATTCTCAAGAGAGTACACTCGAGCTTTATTCTCGAATATCATCTTCAATAAGCATTGATGAACACAAAAAAATGATTTTCAATATGATTAGTAGCATTATTGAGGGTAATGTTTTTTCTGTTTTAGATGATTATGATTTGAGTTTTGTTGAAGATGAATTGTACGAAGTTTTTACTAAGCATATTATTGACGAAATTGCTTTCGGTAATACTTTTTCACAATCGCAGCTAATTGACATGTATTCGGAGGCATTAGCTAATTCATTTGGAGATATAGAGGAATTTGAAAAAAAATTAAAATAAATAGTTATGTCGTATTTGCAGCAAAGGTTAAAAGAAATGAATATTACGCAGAAAGATAATACTTTTACTGCGACTAATATTGAGCATACTAATCAAAGATTTAGTTTTTTTTCAGAGGATGCCGATGGTAATATAATTATAAGTTACCTCTCTCCTGATGGTTTTATAGAATATTATACTCCTGACAATAAGAAGTTCCTGCCTTTTAATCGGATTAGATACAAATCGCCTGATGACAACAAAAGAAAATATAAACAAGCCTTTGGGACAGAGGTAATTCCGTTTTCAACTCCTAGAATTATAGAATCTTTTCAGAAAAAAGAAAAGGTAAAAACACTTTATATAACTGAAGGTGAGTTTAAATCTTTTTCGCTTAGCAAAGAGGGAATACATTGTATGGGTATTGGAGGGATACACAATTTCAAGAACAAGGATAAAGACAAGTTACACCAATACATAATTGATTTCATTAAAACTTGTCAGGTGGAAAACATAGTTTTATTGTTTGATGCAGATTGCTTAAAAGTAGAGTGGAAAGAAAACGAAGATTTAACAACTCGATTGAAACAATTCCATTCAGCTGTTTCAACATTTAACGAATTGCTTAAGCCTTTTGACGTTACGATGTATTTTGCACATATTGACGTAAATAGTGAACATAAAGGCATCGACGATTTACTTAATGCTGTAAAGAACAAAAAAGATGTACTAGATGAACTAACCTCATTTACTAGTGGTTCTGAAAATCGCAAATATATCCATACATATAAAGTTTCAGGAGTCTCACCTTATAATATTAAGCGGATATTTGGATTAGATAGCGTACAAACATTCTTCGAGAAAAACTTTTCCCTTTTACAAGATAAGGAATTTATTTATTATAAAGACCCATATTATTGTGATGCAAATGGAAAATTAAGCGTTAGTTGGAAAGGCGAACAAAACAATTACATAAGAATTGGCACAGATTACTTTAAAAAGGTTATAGAAACATCTCCAAATAAACAAACAGAAATAAATTTAAAGCGTTGGACAATAACTACAATAAAAGCGGACTATAACAAATCTAATATTTTTATCAATAAAATACAAAAGTGCGATAGTTTCACAAACATTCCCGAAAACGATCCTAAAGAATATAAACAAATTGTTCATTCTGAAAAAAATGGAATAAAATCAGTATTATACAATCGTTATGAGCTTGTTTCTCACATCCCATCAGAAGGAGACTGGTCAAATATTGACAATCTGTTACATCATATTTTTGATTATCAAAACTGTTCAGGAGAGCCGTTATATGAGTTTGCTTTAGACTATTTACAAATTCTCTACAAATCTCCTGTCACCAAACTGCCGGTATTGTGTTTAGTCAGCAAGGAAAACGGCACAGGAAAAACAACATTCCTTGAATTTTTGAGAGCAATTTATGTTGAGAATATGCGAATTTTAGACTCCGATAGAATTAGCAGTAAGTTTAACGGCAGTTGGGCAGGTAAGTTAGTTGTTGCCATTGATGAATCTTTAATTGCTATGGATAAGGATACTGTCAAGAACCGGATTAAAATGATAGCGACTAATAAAACAATACCATTAGAAGAAAAAGGTTTAGAAGCTCGTGAAATCCCGAATTTTGCAAAACTTATTATGTGTAGTAATGATGAAAACAACTTTATGCGAATAGACCAGGAAGAGAACAGATATTGTATAATAAAGGTTCCTGCAATTCCTCTTGACAAAAGAGATAACAAGCTATATGATAAAATGATTAAAGAGATACCGGCATTTCTATATTTCTTAAAAAACAGAAAACTGCATTATCCTGATGTTTCTCGTTTGTACTTTGATGAAAGAATCTACACAACTCCTGCACTTAAAAAAGTAAAAGAAAGAACAGAAGCTCCACTAATTAAACACATAAAAGACGTTATTCGAGGTCAGTTTGAAAAAAGCAATACTGATTACGTTAGACTATCTCTTAAAGCTTTATACGATTTGGTAAAACTACAATATGCTTATGCAGATAGACTTAAAATTCAAGAATGGCTCAACGATAATAACTATAAGACAAGTTCAGCATCAAACATTGAGTATTATTTGCCTGATAACGATGAACCTATTAAGACTAAAGCTAAATATTACGAGTTTGAAATAAACAACTTCTTTTCAGAGGAAGAGTTAGCAGACCTTTTAGTAAATGGCTAACAAATTAGTATCACTTGTTTTTTCGATACTTATCGACTTTTTTCGACACTTATCGACACTTAACGGCTTTTTTCGGCAACTAAATGGAAACAATTAATAAATTTAACAAAAAAAAATTTTACAATGAAAACACAAAAAGGAAAAAATCTAATAGTTGGCGCTCTTGGTACTCTTGGGATCGCTACTTTGTTTATTGGTGGCCAAGCATTTAGACTGAACAAATGGCTCAATCAACTATCTGTTAAACAAACTGGTAATATTATTGGTGTACGCGATGATAAAATCATATTGAAGTATCAAACAATAATTGAAAATTCAAAAGGAATTGAGAGGATTATAAGCAAGCCGACAATAACAATTTTTAATCAAGGTGAAAGAATCGCAATGTTCACTTCAAAAAATGATAAAATCAAAATTAGCAAACACACTATTACACGTATAGACTATGAATTTTCAATTTCAAAATCATACGGGAATATTTATAAAACTCTTTTGAACTCCAGTAATGATGCAGATAAAAAGATAGACTATATTATTAAGAGATCTTTTTTCACCAGCAGAAATTCACCTGTTGTGTTCGGAGTTGAACTTGATGTTGAAATAGAAATGAAAATTGGTTTTGGTTTAAAAAGACGTGTAAAAGTCAAAATGATTATCTAGCTATCTGTTGTTTCTTATTTTTTCTCCACATATACTTTAAAAACAGGCTCATGACGAGTCTGTTTTTTTTATCAAATTATAAAATTGTATGGTAGTGATTATGTCGGATATCAAAATTCAAATAAATTAGGTAGATTTAGTTGATTTGGTAGATATTGCGATTAAAGCATTGCTATTACTATATTTATATTATTTTTTAATAAAGTAGATAAAGGTAGATAAAGTATATAAATAAAAAACTATCTACCATTACCTACCAATTGATTTTCAAACATCTACCTTGTAACCATTTGAAAAACAAACACTTATACAAAATCTACCAAATCAACGTGGTTTTGTAAAAATTGTCACACATTTTTTTGATTTTTACGCTTTTTTGATTTATCTTTGTGGTAATAATCTCTTGTACTTAGGACGCTGTTTTTTACAGATTTTGCCTTTAATCCTACAAGAGATTTTTTTTGTCATGTTGAAATATTGTGTGTTTTTGCATAAGTATTCTTTTGCGATTGGGATGCTGATTTCAGACTTCGCCCGAAACACCGTAAAAGAATACTTCTTAAAATATAGCTATGCACACCTGTCGCAATTGATGCTTCGGTCACTGCATAGTTTTTTATTTTAGAATGTAATTAGGCTACAATTTCAAAGCTGCGATAACCTTTTCATTAGCATCATCAATCAAATCGTCATCATAATCAATATAAACAGCCGTTACATCATTATTTGAGTGTCCTAGTGCAAGTCTAATTATATCGTAGTCAATACCTATTTTCCTAGCAATTGTAGCCCAACTATGTCGAGCATAATAAGTTGACAATTCAACATTTATTTCCAAATCTTTAGCTATATTTTTTAGGTGTTTATTTGTCGTTTTAATTACATCAGAGTGCAATTCTGTTTTTCTCTCGGTATTATATTTTTTAAGCTTTTTCTCCAATATGTCAATCAAAAATTTATCTCCTCGATACTTTTTAATGATATTTTTAGCTTCAGCAACTATTTTAATACTCATTCCCTTTTTAGTTTTAGACCGATAAAACTCTATCCTATTATTGTAAATATCAGTTTGTTTCGCATAAAGCAAATCTTTAAAATTCATCCCTATAAGGTAAAAGCTTAATTTAAACAAGTCTAGTGCTTTATTTTCAGCCCTGGTCCCGGAGTAATTAAACAATTTAACCATATCATCAATACTTAAAGCTCTATGTCTAGTTTTTTCTGTAACAATCTTAAAGTTTTTAAATGGATATTCGTTGTATGTGATATATGAGTTTTTTATTGCATAGTTAAACACAGCTCTAATATTTCTCAAGTTAATGGAGATGTAATTAGTTTTATTATTATTATTTCGCAAATAATCAACTAACTTTTGTAAGAAACTAGGATCAATCTCTCGTAAAAGTATTTTTCTGTTTTTACTAAACTTCTCCAAAATTGTTTTAGTATTTTCATATAGCCTGTAAGTACCGGATTTAGGGTTTTCCTTTTTCTTCAAAAGTATAAATTCATCGAGAATGTCATTAAAATAAATGGATTTCTCTTTTGTCATGTGCTGTAAAAACAACTGTTTAATA
The DNA here is from genome assembly GCA_016937855.1 of Bacteroidales bacterium. Lineage (GTDB taxonomy): Bacteria > Bacteroidota > Bacteroidia > Bacteroidales > ML635J-15 > Bact-19. The sequence goes on from JAFGVU010000202.1 coordinate 68,657, forward strand.
TCAACCGCTTTATAGACATTTATATTTTCTCTTGCAACCAAAGCAAATAAGAACTGCTCAAAGTTTTGTTTGTATTCCAGTAACAGTATATTTTCTCGATCAATATGATAATCTGTGCATGATTTCTTAATTTTACACTTAACGTCATCCCAATCACTTTGCTTTAAATTGTAAGGCAAGGCAATATATGCTACTGTTGAATTATGTGAAATTCTTAATTTCAAAGGGAACTTATTGTTTGCAATAGCCCTTCTAGTATCTAATAAAATTGTAGATTTTGCCATAATTATTTGCACACTATTTGCACGATTTTCTTACAAAAATACATTATTTGCACATAATTTGCAATTTTTTAAAGGAATAAAAAGGAATAAAAAGGAACGTAAACGAACATAAAAAACTAATACAAGGCTAAATAAAAAGCTTAATATTACTTTGTTTGAACTCTACAAACATCATAATATCAAGCTTTTATTTTTGTGAGTCATGCTGGATTTGAACCAGCGACCCCTAGCCTGTCAAGCTAGTGCTCTAAACCAACTGAGCTAATGACTCTTATAATTAAATTCTAAATAGAAACACATAAGTGCTCTAAACCAATCCCGAAAAATCATAAAATTTATTGAAATTTTATAATATTTTTCGAGGAGTCTCGATTTTTAACGAAAAATCTATTCTCCTTATAAAATCCAAATCTTTCAAAAAACTTATCACTCTTTTCAGGTAGATTTTTCTAAAAATCGGACCTGAGCTAATGACTCTTATTTCGGAATGCAAAAATATTAAAAATTTAAACTTTACAAAAAATATTTTTGAGACTTAAAATTAATCTATCTGACGTTCAATAAGAAATGATTTACGACCATTGCGAATCTCAACTTTTGTAATCCAATTCCCTTTATCATCGTACTCATATTCGTACTCATAAACATCTTTAATATTGCTATCGTGTTCAGTTACAATTCTCTTCTCAAAAGCTCCCGAATCGTCATAATAATACTCTACTACAGTACAAATCCCCTGAGATTTATCCTCAAATTCACTCTTTATAAGTTTATTGTTTTCATCAAAAAATTTAGTCGTAACAACCGATGCTTCGTTTTCCCCTCTTATAAACATCTCAAGTTTAGTAGGATTATTGTTTGAATCATAAGTTATCACTTCAACTGTATGCATATCGCCGTCTGCTAAATAGTTTTCAGTTGTCATCAATAAACCCAATTCATTATGAAAATACTTTTTATATCCATCGAGTTTCCCTTCTTCTTTAAAGATTTGGCTCGAATCACGCAAGTTATCCTCTCCGTAGAAATTTACAGTTTTTGAAATCAAATAGTTTTCGGAACCAAAATACTCAACACTCTCAACAAATCCTTTGTCATTGTAAGAAGTTCTATGTCTGGTTTCCAAATCTCCTTTCCCAAGAATTGAATCAGCATTATAATCGTAATAATAACGTCTTTCGTCAATTGATTTGATTTCACCTTTTAAACTAGATTTTTCGAGGTCACTAATAACATTAGGTTTTTGAGAATTATCATCTTTCTCTTGATTTACTGAAGCCGAACAAGAGCTAATAATTACCGCGAGTATCAGAGCAGAAAATAGCAATAAATTTTTCATATTCTAAAATTGTTTGATTTAAAAACAAATATACAAATTTAAAACTAAAATAGATAAAAAAATATTGCGATGAAATGAAAATTTATTTTGGGATAAAAACAAAAACGACACCCCATCCCTGAGGTGTCGCACCTACATCTTCAAATCCAAAAACTTGAAAACTAAACTTTTACTAATAATTCCTTTGCAATTGCCTCAAATGTTTCCATTGGAATTTTATTTGATTGGTTAAAAACGCTTTTACCCTCTTCTGCTGCAAGACCAACTTCAGCAACTAAAGGCACTTGTCCTAAAAGAACAGAATTACATTCATCTGCCAGTGTTTTGCCTCCCCCCTGACCAAAAATAAAGTATTTTTCATCAGGATGTTTTTCGGGTGTAAACCAACTCATATTCTCGATTATTCCTAAAACAGGAACATTTAAGTCTGAGTTAAGAAACATTGACGCAGCTTTTCGAGCATCATTAACTGCGACTTCTTGGGGTGTTGTAACAATAATTGCACCTGCCAACTTAACTTTCTGTATTGTTGTTAACTGAATATCGCCAGTTCCGGGAGGGAAATCTACAAAAAGATAATCCAACTCGCCCCACACTGTATTTTCGAATAATTGTGTGATTGCTCCGGCAGCTTTTGGTCCTCTCCAAATAAGTCCTTGAGATTTATCGACAAAAAAACCGATAGACATAATTTTAACTCCGTATTTTACAATTGGAGTCATATACTCTTTCTCTTCAACAATCTCGATTTGAGGTCTGGCATTTTCAACACCAAACATTTTTGGCACAGATGGTCCATATATATCCGCATCTACCAATCCAACTTTATAACCATTACGTGCTAATGCAATTGCTAAATTAACAGAAACTGTTGATTTCCCGACTCCACCTTTACCTGATGCCACGACAATTACATTTTTAACTGCCGGCAAGTTTATTTTATCAAATAATCCCATACTATTTTCTATTTCTATGTTTAATTGCAATTATTTCGGCAGCTTTAATCAAAGGATATGCAGCAGGAGATGCTGTTAACATTGGGTGCGTTCCAATTTGCATTGTCAACAGTGAGTTAACCGACATTCTATTTTGTATTGCTATACCAATTACATTAGTAAGTTCACCTGCTTCGGGGCCACCAATAACCTCTCCGCCGATAATAACACCAGAGTTTTTAGCTGCAATAAGTTTAACAGTTTGTTTATGCGAACCTGGCAAACATCCAGGATGTCGATCAACTCCTTCAAAAAGTCCGGTAATTGTCGATATCCCTTCCATTTCGGCAGCATATTCAGTTACACCTGCTGTACCAAATCCATTATCATCAATAGCAGTAGAATAGATTGCAATTGTACCGCTAAAAGTTTTTACTACTTGTAAGTCGAAGAGATTCATACCACAAACTCGGGCCTCGGCACAAGCAGTAGAAGCCAACATTGTAGATACCGGACGTCGAGTTACAAAATCTCTTTTTTGCGCACAGTCGCCAACGGCAAAAATATCATCACTATATGTTCTTAGATATTCATCAACAATAATAAAACCACGATCATCTACCGGGATACCGGCAATCTTTGCTAAATCAGAATTAGGTTTATAGCCGACCGATAAAACAACGGCATCCATGTCCATAATTGTACCATCTTCTAGCTCAACTTTTTCAACAGATGACTGTCCATGAATTTTTTTAATTCCCTTACCTGTTACAACCTTTACACCACGTCCTTCAATAAGCTCATGAACTTTAATCGAAATCTCCGGATCAAAAGCAAGATTAAGAATATGCGGCAATTTTTCGATTAGAGTAACATCATATCCTTTTTTATTTAGCTCGTCAGACAGCTCTACTCCAATAAACCCAGCACCAATTACAGCTATTTTCTTTTTGCCTTCTAACTTAGATGCCATTTCGTCGAGATATTGCCTATCCTTTGGAATAGTAAAAACACCATCAAGATCCGCACCATCTAACCATTTTGGCACAACTGGTGTTGAGCCGGTAGCAATAACCAATCGATCGTATTGCATAGTTTCACCATCAGCAAACTTTACGTAATTTTCATTTGAAAAGATTTCTGTCACTTCTCCAACTATCGATGTAATTTCATTTTTTTCCATCATCATATCCACAGGCATCAGATTCTTTTCTGAATTATTCATTGTTCCAAAAATATATGGTATTCCGCATGGAACCATCACGTCTTTTGTTTTTTTAACAATTACAAAATCCTTATTTGGAAAATTCATTTTTCCGGTCAATGCAGTTACCATACCTGCTGCACTTCCACCAATAATTAACACATTTGTTTTTTTCATCATTTTAGTTTTTTAGTTCTACAACTCTATATTTCTGTGTGTTTTTAAAATCATAATCAATAGCCTTCTTTTCTTTTTTGTCCAACGCGCCCCTAAATCCCTCATTTCGACCTCCGATAAACATCGGAGCAATGACCTAGGGGGTGGCCTGCGCGCTCATCAACTTTCAAATTATCGAGTTTCTTGAAAACTCACCTCTTTCTTTTCTTTTTTTCACTTTCTAAATTTTTTGAGTTTCTCGAAAAATTACCTTTTTTTTTATAACTCGATTCCAGCTCTAGCCTCTACTCCAGTATTATAATAGTGTTTTATTTCTTTCATCTCGGTAATTAAATCTGCATATTGAAATAAGTCTTCGGGAGCATATCGTCCGGTTAATATCAACTCGATTTTATGGCTTTTCGACTTAATCATTTTTTTAATATCATCAGAAGAAATAAGGTTATAATATAGTGCAATAAAAATTTCGTCAAGTATAACGATATCATAATCATCAGTTGTAACGATTTTTTTTACTTCTTCGAATCCCTTTTCTGCAGCTAAGATATCCTCTATCACAGGTTCTTTCTCGATAAAACAATCGCGTCCATACTGTTTTAATTCAATAGTCTCGAGTAGTTTCACAGAATCTAACTCGGCATAATGCATGCCTTTAACAAACTGAGCAATAAAGATTTTCTTTTTACAACCGGCAGCTCTTAGCGAAAGTCCTAAAGCAGCAGTAGTTTTGCCTTTGCCATTTCCTGTATAAAAATGAACCATTCCTTTATTATTCATAATTCAAAACTTTATCAAATGCAATTTTTATCTGTTTATGAATATCTGAATTAGGCAAAAATTCGGGGATGGTCTTACAGTTTACCATTGCATTTACAACATCTGAGTTAAAAGGAATTTTTGCAAGAATTTCAATATCTTTTTCAATGCAGATCTTCTCAATATTAAATGAGTTCTCGGAATTTATATCGAACTTATTAATAATGACCCACGACTTTAAGTTAAACTGTGTAGTCATTTGTAAAGTTCTACCTAAATCATGAATCCCTGATATTGTTGGTTCGGTTACAATTACTACATGATCTACACCTGTAATTGTTGAAATAACCGGGCATCCAATTCCGGGAGGCCCATCGATAATTATAGTTTCGATATTGTTTTGCTCGGCAATGTTTTTTGCCTTATCCCGTACAAGATTAACAAGTTTTCCTGAATTCTCCTCACCCGGTCCAAGAATTCCATAAACCATTTTACCATATCTGTAACTTGCAGTATATAAACGGCTATTTTTACTTTCGACCATTGATATAGCCTGAACCGGGCAAATATTTGCACACAAACGACATCCATCACAGAAAACTTCATTTATAGTAACTTTCATTTCGACAAATGATATTGCATCAAATCGACAATATCTGCTACACAGTCCACAATTTGTACAAATATCATAATCAATTACTGCTGATTCAGCACCAATAAAAACATCCTGAGTTTCAATTTGTGGATTAAAAAGCAAATGTAAATTTGCAGCATCCACGTCGCAATCCACTAACATTGTATTCTGGTAAAGACTTGCAAATGAAGCACTTATACTACTTTTACCTGTGCCTCCTTTTCCGCTAATTACTGCTATTTCCATATTCTTTATAAATCATTTCAAACATTTCTATCAGTTTTTCCTTAAAATCAGGCATATACTCTGCTGCAATTTCAGCTTTGGAATAATGAACTGCTATTTCTCTGTTGTATGGAATTTCCAATAGCAAAGGAATATTATTCGATTCCAAATACTCGTAAATTTTACTATCACCTAAACCTGCTCTATTAATAACAACTCCATAGTTTTTACTCATTGTCTTTAAAGTTTCCACCGATTGCTTTAAGTCACTTAAACCAAATGGAGTTGGCTCAGTAATAAGAACCACAAAGTCGGCATTTGTAACTGTCTGAATAAATGGACAAGAGGTGCCAGGAGGAGAGTCATACAAGATTATCCCCGAATTGCCAGCAATTTTCAAAGCATCTTTAATTACGTTAACGGGGGACATTACTCCTACTTTCATGCGAGCTTCGATTAATTTTCCTGAAGAGTTTTTGAGTAAAAATTCAGTGACCATACCCAACTCATAATCTTTTTCAATAATTGCATTATCGTTGCAAGCGACAGTGCATGCGCCACAACCATGACAAAGCTCATCAATTACTTTGATAATTTTGGCCGGTGGTAAAATAAATATTGCATTATAAGCGCAATAATCATGACATCTTCCACAAAATGTACAGAAATCTGTATCAATAACGGGAACTTTCTGAGTAACGATTTGCTGATTTATAACACTTTTATTAAAAAATATCCCTGAATTTGGCTCTTCGGCATCACAATCGACCAAATAAACATTATCATAAATTTTGTTTAAAACACTAAATAAAGATGTTGACAATAAAGTTTTTCCTGTCCCACCTTTCCCGCTTGCAACAGCTATTTTTATATTTTTATTTTTCAAAACTCTCTCCTCCATTTAAAACAATAAAACTCCCTTTTTCAACATTAAGAAGTTCGGCAATTACGTCACACTTAACCATTAAAAGAAAAAACAATCTATTATCGTTTTGATTTATAAGACCTTCTAGATTTCCTTGACCTTTCGAAATTATTAAATCGGCATTATTATAATGTTCTATAAACTCAGGACTACATTTTTCTAATACCGTTGATGGTGCATCATACCCATTAGTAATAACTTGAGCAACCTCTTTCATCCCAACTTCCTCAGCATCTTTAAGAGTAACATCATTTAGCACGGCTCCACCTTTAACAACATAAGTTACTTTATCAGACATATTTGCCTCAATAAACAATTTATCGAAAACTATTTCGCCGGCATTATCACCAAGATAAAGAATGTTTGATGCCTCTTCTATTTTATCTTTCAACAAACATGAGTGATCAATAGCAAACTCAGCATGTAAAACTTTAATAATAACCGAATCGATATCGAAGTAATCTGATGCTCCATAATCCATAATATTTCCTGCGATTGCCAGTCGCAACGTTGTAGTAAAAGAGTCTGATTCAGCAAACACTATCGGATACCATTTGTTAAAAATATCCAATGCAACTTTATTGCTTTCTTGTTTTTCCTCAAAAAAGGGGTCATTAATACCGATTAAATCACAAAATGTTTTACTTAATTCACGCTGTATTTCGGGAGAAGAAAGATTTTGTGAATCCTCAACTATTTGATTGAATTTCTCCAGAAATAAGTTTTGATTATGTTCCTGCACTTTATATTTTTTAAATAAACGCACATAAGAACGCCTAAAACAATCAATGCAGCGTGGGTCTTTAAGCTTATTATTAGTGATTACAGTTGCCATGTTCGTGTCCATGATCGTGATTACAATAGTTTGCTGTCAACGACAAGCGATTATTGATAAAATCTTCGACAAGTTCTTTTGCACCTTTAATAGGAGCTCCAACAAAAGCGTTAATGTTTTGCTGATTAAATAATTCGATAGCTTTCTGACCCATTCCACCGGCAATAACATCTGTTGCACCAAAACCGGCCACCCAACGTGGATATAATCCAGGCACATGCTCTGGCGGAGCTAATTCTTTAATATCAACAACTTGACTATTCTCCACTTTAACTATTGCAAAATACTGGCAATGTCCAAAATGTGCGCATAAATTACCATTTTCCATAGGTATTGCAATGATTCTATCCATACATCTATTAATTTAAGCAAAAGGCAAGCGAGACATTAGCAGACATAAAACATCCCGCTGCCTTAGTGCAGGTAAAAAAACTATTAAACTAAACTTCGTTATTTCGAGATCTATTTCCAAGACCTCTGTTTAAACGATTTGCAGCGCCTTTGCCGGCTCCACGACCTAAACCTCGACCTTGTCCACAACCAACTCCTGAAGAATTGCCGGAACATTTTCCTTTTTTTTGTCCTGTCATTGGACCTTGTCCTTCGGGACCTGTTTGATCAAAACCTGGCATAAAAACCTCCTTTTTTTATTGTTTTAACATATCAATTATACTCTGAACTGATTTTTGAGGATCTTTCATAACAATCATCTGTATTGATAAACTATCAAGAATAGATTTTATTTTCATCCCAAATTCCCCTGATACAATCTTTTTTGCCCCTTTATCAGCAACTAATTGCACAGATGCGGGACCAGCTCCATTACTGGCATTTTTATTAGGATTTTCGACAAACTCCGAAACTTTTGTTTCTGTGTCATAAATCACAAAATACGCACATCTTCCAAATCTTGGATCAATTTTGGACTCTAAACTATTTCCTGTTGATGTAATTGCTACTTTCATTTTATTTATTTTAAATTACTTTTTTATTTGAACTACAAACACGCTCGCCACATGCCGGACAAACTATTGAAGCACAATCGGCGTCTTCTGGAAAAATGAACTTTTCGCCACACTCACTACAATAGCATTCATTATCATTACCCGATTCTCCTGAGAAATTACGAATATTGCTACCTCCACACAAAGGGCAAGCTCCGGGTTTGGAACTCAACTCCTGATGATTAAAATTACATGAGCAATCATCACATTCGAACCATTCACTATCGTAATAAACTTTGCCACCTTCAACCACTATTTCTTTTACCTCAACAAGAGCTTGAGCAATTTTTTGTCGTGCTGAGGAGTAAATTCTTGTAAAAGTAGGACGAGAAACGCCCATAATCTCAGATGCCTCTAAATGATTCATCAAATCATAATCACAAAGTTTAATTGCTTCGTACTCTTCGAGCAACAGAATTACCGGCACTTTATCAATAGTACCACCACCACGCTTTTGTGGTCGCAACCCTTTAATAGCGGGCGGCCCAAAAATTTTACGCATTCTTTTCCTTCGTGGTGACATATCAAATTACAATAATATTTCTGCAAATATAATGAACATATGTTCATTTCGCAAATTAATTTCACTATTTTTGCAAAATACTTATAAACAATTTTTATTAAAATAATAGAATTAGATAAAATGCAAGCAAACACAATGATAATGCGCAAAACTGTAAAGAAATCAGACTTAAATTCTAATGGAAATTTATTTGGTGGAGAGTTGATGAAATGGATGGATCAGTTGGCCTATGATTTTGCCTCCAAAATCATTGGCAACACAGCAGTAACAGTACAAGTAAAGGAAATAAACTTTTTACTTCCAGCTTGGGAAGGCGATAAAATAGAATTATATATCAGCATATCAAAAACAAACGCAGCAAGCATTGAACTGGAAATATCCTCCTTTATTAATAAGAATGAGTCAAAAGCAAAGCACTCACAAGCAAGTTTTGTAATGGCAGCAGTAAATAAAAGCGGAAAGCCGATACGCATCTCAACAGAAAAAACGGAATCAGCCTAAACCGATTCCGTCAACCACTAAAACTAAAACCTAAAAAAACCAAATAAATCCTCCTTTATATAATTCATAAAAATGAACTAAATCTCATCAGTTTCAACAATTTTCGCTAATATTTCGGAATACTGAACAACTAAATATTTTTTGCTTTCAAATTCGATTTCAGTACCACTATAAGGTTTATAGACAACTATATCACCCGGCACAATTTCTGAATTATCAATAGCACTCATCCAGACAACTGGGGCAATATTTGTTTTTTCCTTAGCAGTATCGGGAATAATAATTCCTGAAGAAGTTGTTTTTTCGGCATTATCTTCAGAAATATCCAAAACAACATTTTGATTAACTGGCTGTAATTCTTTCATAATCGTATCAATTAAAATTATAAAATACTAAATTTAAAATTCATAAAACTCAGCACCTGTTCTATCTCGACAGATACTCTCTCGATAATCTCTTCTGTTTCCCCTCCAAAAAGTTTACCCATAACAGCTCCATTGGCAGTTGAGACAAATACTTCTCCATTCTCCTTTTCGTAAACTGCAAAAGCTTTTGGCATCATTGCAGCAAGTTTTTTACGATCATCTGATTTAAGCATTTCGCTTGCATAAGGACCACTACAATATTTTATTATGGATAGTCTGCCGATAGGTTCTCCACCATGCTTAATTACTTCTTGATTCATGTCATACACTTCGACCACGTGCCATTTTTGAGAGTTTTCTAAACGATATACAATTGTTTCGATTGTTTTATCATAATCCAGCGGGCTTTTAATTTCCTTAATCATCATTTCGCCCGCAGAATAACTTACGGTAATTCCTGTAAAAACTATTCCGAGAATAAATCCGAAAATTGTAGAAACTATTGCAATAATTTTTGTTTTCATTTTCTTTTTAATTTAATCTTCCAATACACAAATTTCTCCTTTTTTTATTCCTTTTATTGTAAACCATGCGACAATTAAATTCGCAGTAACAGCAGATAACATGAAGAGCCATGCAAGATATTTAAGTATGGGTTCGGCAGTAACCTGAAAAGCGACCGCTGTTGCTATAGTTGTTGCTGCAAGTGGGAAAGTAAAAGCCCACCACGACATAAAAAACTTAAGTTTTCTAAAGCTTTTATAAAGTGTAATTAACAAGCCGATGAAAAAATATGTCATAAACAATAAAAACACTGCAAAAGCATCCCAACTTGCAGTAATACGCATCCATGCAATAAAACCTACCGCAGGAGGTGCTAGAATTATAAAAAATGTTGGGATGAATTTTTCTGGTAATTGAGCATGAAAAATAACCCTATTGAGAAAAATTGTAAAAAGTACAATCCAAAAGAAGAATCCAACTGTAAAATAAAAATACGAAACAGCGATTGGAGCATAATCCACGCCAACGACAGGTATTAAAATATTACCTACAACCGGAATAAACCATGCAGGATTAAAATGTTTTATTTCAAAATTATGTTGAATCCAAAATGCAATTGTTTTAAACATAAAAACAGTATGCAAAAGCACTCCTACCCACCAAAATGCGATTGACAACAAAGGATAAAAAGTATAAAATGTAATTGATAATAA
>JAFGVU010000033.1 GCA_016937855.1 Bacteroidales bacterium
TGACTGAGTCACGGAGAGGTATTCTTTCCCGGCAAATAAATTCAGCATTAACGAATCGCCAATGGCAACACGATCCGATTTGAGGATCTCCGGATTTATTTCAAAAGGCCGTGCTTTTTTTACAGCAATATCAAAAGCATTGGTGAGGCTGGCACTCTTTAAGGCCACCAGTAATCCTTTTTCTGAATTAATGCTTAACTGTTTGGCCTGGGCATAATATGTCCCCAAAATCAGAAAAAGAAATGCGAATACTAGGATAGCTTTTTTCATTGTTCAAGTCAGTTAATTTTGTTGGGTTTTATTTTCATCACAGGATTTACATTTTTTAGTATACTAGTTCTTTACAACTTTTTTAAATTCAAACAACTTTTTGTTTTCCAACCGTACAAAATATACTCCGGGTTTCAAATTATTGGTTGGCATCGCTTTTTCATGAACAAAGCTGCCGGTTAAAACAGTCTGCCCAATTGCATTTATGATTTGGAAGTTGATTTTAGATGTATTATTCTCTGCGGTAATTACCAGATCATTTAAGACAGGATTTGGATAAACGCTAATTTTTATTCCATTTAAAGACTTTTCAACACCTGTCGTACTTTGTTTATCTCCATTTATGGTCCATCCTTTTTCCCTTATAAGATAATCTCTTGCCTCGCATGCATTGCTCCCATATTTTAGACCTTCTGCTCCAAGGGTAATACTATCTGATATACCGGAATTTTCACTCCAACTTATTAATGTAGTGGAGTAATTATGATTATCCATTCCACAGTAATCCAGCATCATGTCTAAATTTGTGGCATTAATTAAATTCCAATTCCCAATATTCTGATTAAATGTACTTGCTTCACTGAACATACAACTCATATCTGTCACCTTTGAAACATCCCAATCTCCAATATTTTGATTGAATTTATATGCATTGCTGAACATTTCATTCATATCTGTCACCTTTGAAACATCCCAGTCGTTAATATTTGTAGGTCCGTTTAAAATGGAACATTCTTCAAACATCCAGCTCATTGTATTTACGTTATTTAAGTCAGGTAAATCGGTTGCAGATATGTTCAAATTTTTACATCCTTTAAAAGCGAACTCCATATTACTCCAATGTACCGTACCCCATTGTTCAACATCTACAAGGTTTTCCCTATCGGGACCATAAACTACCGGTGAATGGCAGACAAAATAAAAATTATAAAACCGATTAAGGTTAGAAGGAGCAATGCTTACCCTAATTGTTTGCCCGGCTGGTAGGTTCGGTATCTCAACTATGCCTTGCCCCTTGGGGAATATTCCGGAACCAGTTTGTACCTCTGGTAACGTTTCCCAGGTATAATCAACCACTCCACTTCTGTCCAAAATTATCTCCAACTTATCCTGTCCTTCAGGCAATTCCCATCGGGTAATAAAATCCCGTTCCACTCCTCCGTTATGGATATAAACTACCTGATTACCATATTTAGTTCCTTCCTCATTTGTAGCATACGCTCTGATGTAATAAACTTTAGTTATTTCTAGTCCGGTGAGCTCACTATTGAAGGAACCGATACCAGAACTATCAACAGTAAAGCTGTCGTTTAAAGTAGGCATACGACTGGTACTATAAACCACACCTCGTGAAGTTACCGATGAGTTGCCTTCTTTTACTACACAGCCCCCTGAAACAGCACTTTCTGTTGTTATATCGTGTACGTTCAACGTATAAATAGTTGGTTTATTTGGGTGTTGTTCTTCGCGGTAGGCTGCTACTGTAAGTTTTGTTTCCCTAATTGTACGTGCATTGTCACCATTCGTTGCATCACCAGTTGCATTACCAAGAAAACTGATGTTTGGATCAGAAAAATAAGGCACTTGCATCGTTAAATTTTCATCGGAATAGTAGCAACCACTATTGTACCCCATAACAGTACAATAATATTTATCATCCAATCCTTTCCATCTCCAACCTGCCGACCAGGTATTTTCAGGCCAGTTACTCCAAACAGTGGGACCAGGATATGAAAGTTGTTCTTTTGTGTGGTGAGCTCCCATATTGTGGCCAATTTCATGTATCGCTGTTAATCCACTTACTTGTTGAACCCTGCAAAGGTTAAATCCATAATCTTTCTCCCCATTCTTATCCTGAAGCAACCAACTCATACCTCCAAAATCATTGTTTGTTGTAAATAGCACAACCAAGTCAGCAGCAGTCATGTCTCTGATGTTACAAACATTAGGGATGCTTCCATCTATAAGATTGTTAATATCGACATAAGAATCACCTGATTCTTCATAATCAACTTCAGTTGAGTGAACCAGGTTAAATGTAATTCCCAATTCACTATTTTTAGAAACCAAATTGCATTTGGCAATAGCCAAGCCAATTGTATTGTCAATTCCACCTTCATAGGTATCGGCCCATTCTTTTGCCGCAGGAGTATAAACAACCAATAAATCGATTTGTGCCTTATCCTCAACACCTAAATTCTGTTGTACCGATTTGGGTAAAATATGGGTATTAATCTGGTTTGTTTTATTTTGATAACCTTCGGGAA
>JAFGVU010000203.1 GCA_016937855.1 Bacteroidales bacterium
AAGCTTTTAATTTATTTTGAGAAGATTACTAACGTGATCTTCGTTATTGGGTTTTGTTACCCAAATCTTTTAACACCTGCTTTTCTTCGAAAGTCTGGTTGTTAAAATTTAAGCTTTTAATTTATTTTGAGAAGATTACTAGCGTGATCTTCGTTTTTGGGTTTTGTTACCCAAATCTTTTAACACCTGCTTTTCTTTGAAAAGCTTGGTATTTTTATCAATCAAAACCTTGAACGAGTTCAGGTTTTGATTAATAAAAATACCCGACACTATCGTGTCAGGTGTTAAAAGATTTGTCGGGGTGAGAAGATTCGAACTTCCGGCCTCTACGTCCCGAACGTAGCGCGCTACCAACTGCGCCACACCCCGAAAATCATGTTATAAATATTGTAATTTTGCTTTTTGCAGCGCGAAATTATAACTTTTTTTGTTTTGAAACAAATTTATTAATAATTACAGCAATAAGGGAGTCGCCGGTAACATTAATTGATGTCCTTAACATGTCTAGTGGTCTGTCAATTGCAAAGATTAATGCTAAGCCTTCGGCCGGTATATTAACAGATGCCAAAACAATTAGCAGCATAATCATTCCTGTGCCTGGAACAGCAGCCGAACCAATGGAAGCAAGAGTTGCAGTCAGGACAATTGTTAGCATATCAGAGAAACTTAAATCGATACCAAAAACCTGAGCAATAAATACTGCTGCAACTGCTTGGTATAAGCTTGTTCCATCCATGTTTATAGTCGCTCCTATTGGCAATACAAAACTACTGACCTCATCTTCAACTCCTAAGTTTTCGTCAACGCATTTTTTTGTTAACGGCAGGGTTGCAGCACTAGAGCTTGTGCTAAATGCAAGTAGTTGTGCGGGGAAAATACCTTTCAAGAACTTGAAATAGCTTAATTTGCTTAATAACGAAGCAAAAATCGGATAAATGATAGCACCAATTGACAAAAGTCCTAAAATAACTACAAGTGCATACATGCCGAGTGCTCCAAAAAGTGCAGCGGAATCTGCCGGGTTATCTCCTGCAACATCGGTTATTACAGATGCCAATAAGGCAAAAACTCCGTAAGGAGCAAATTTCATGATAATCTCAATAATCTTTAAAACTATGTCATTAAGTGAATCAACAACTTTGCGTACAGATTTTGTCTTGTCTCGAGGAAGAGAAATAATTGCAAGCCCAAATAATATTGCAAAGAAAATTACTTGCAACATCATGGTATTATTGGTGGTCGCAAAAAATATGTTCTCAGGAACAATATCGACTAAAAACTTTATTGGACTGTCATTTTTCGAAGATTGAACCATGATTTGTCCTTCTGAGATGGATTCTGAATATTTCTCATATAGCGACTCCTGACGCTCCTTTGGAAAATAATTTCCGGGTTTTATTGTATAGGCTAAGCTTAATCCAATCGTAATGGCAATAACTGTCGTAATTAAATATAAAATTATTGTCCTAAGCCCCATTTTGGACAAACTTGCTGTATTCCGCAAATCAGAAACTCCTTTGATTAAACTAACCAGAATAAGCGGAATTGCTATTAGTTTCAAAAGTTTAATAAAAATTGTTCCAAACGGGGCAATCCAATTGTCGGTAAATTCTACAAGACCGGTATTAATTGCAATTAGACCATAGGCTATCCCCAATAGCATTGCAATTAGAATTTTTATCGAAAGAGGAATATGTTTAATAACTTTTTTCATGCATGACAAATCTAAAAAATTTTTTTCGCTATCACAATTTTTTATTACTCTTTCTTAAACCCACACAAACAACAATTATTGATATTTAATACTTTTTGTTATTTTTGTTCGTTAATAAAATTTATGAAAATTTCGGTTGTCATAGTAAATTATAATGTAAAGCATTTCCTAGAGCAATGCCTAAACTCAGTTATTGCATCATCAAAGCACTGCGAGACAGAGATTTTTGTCGTTGATAACAATTCTGTAGATGGATCTTGTGCAATGGTAAAGGAGAGATTTCCGGATGTTGTTTTAATCGAAAACAAAATAAACTATGGGTTTTCATATGCTAATAATCAAGCCATCAAAATTGCAAAGGGTGAATATGTTTTGTTATTAAATCCCGACACAGTAATTGAGGAAAAAACTTTACATGTTATTAGCAACTTCATGGATACTCATCCCGATGCAGGAGGATTAGGCGTTAAAATGATAGACGGGAAAGGAAGATTTTTACCTGAGTCAAAACGTGGATTGCCAACTCCCGAAGTTGCGTTTTATAAAATTTTTGGAATATCAAAATTGTTCCCGGGTTCCAAAAAATTTGGAAGATATCATTTAACATATCTTGATAAAGAAAAAACACATGTTGTTGATGTGCTGTCTGGAGCATTTATGCTTTTAAGAAAAGAATGTTTGGAAAAGACAGGATTGTTAGACGAAGACTTTTTTATGTATGGTGAGGATATCGACATGTCTTATCGAATAACTCTCGCAGGCTACAAAAATTATTATCTACCGGAAACAACAATAATACATTATAAAGGCGAAAGCACTAAAAAAGGTAGCATTAACTACGTTTTAGTGTTTTATAATGCTATGATAATTTTTGCAAAAAAGCATTTCTCTAAGAAACATGCCGGGACTTTTAGTGCATTAATCAATATTGCAATTTATATTAGAGCTGCTATGGCAATAGTTTATCGATTTGCTCGCAGTATAATTACACCTATAATAGATGCTGTTGTTATTCTAGCAGGATTTGCTCTGATAACTCCTATCTGGTCAACTTATATATTTGGAAGCGAAAATGCTTATCCCGAAAACCTTTTTATTTATGCTGTATTTGCTTATGCTATAATTTGGTTACTTTCCCTTCTTTTTCTTGGCGGATATGATAAACCAGTGAAGATTCGAAACATATTTAAAGGTGTCGCAGTTGGAGCGATTGTAATTCTTGTACTTTATTCTCTTTTACCTTCCGAGTTTAGGTTTTCACGTGCTTTAATATTGCTTGGAACACTTTGGGCTGGTATTTTTGTTCCGGTCGTACGACTATTGCTTTTCTTAACCAGACGATCTATTTTTAAAATAAATTTACCGGGCAAAAAGTTAGTAGCCATTGTAGGGAATAAAAAAGAGAGCGACCAACTTGTCAAACTACTTAATAACAATAATCCAAAAATAAAAATTACCGCTTTTGTTAACCCTTCTAATACCGCTTCAGATAAATATTTTGCAGGAACAATCGACCAGCTAGACGAAATTGTTAGAATAAAAAAAATTGACGAGATTATCTTTTGTGCAAAAAATTTGCAATCTCAACAGATAATAAGCACTATGCTTAAACTCAATAATGCTAAACTCGATTATAAAATTGCAAGTCCCGATGGTATTTCGGTTATTGGGAGTAATTCAATTAATACTACAGGCGAGTTGTATAATATCGATATTAATAGCATTGTTAAACCGGAGAATTTAAGAAATAAACGGATGTTAGATTTCCTTTGCTCCTTTTGTTTTATAGTTATTTCTCCCGTTTTATTATTATTGGTTTCTAATCGATGGAAAATGATTAAAAATTTGTTTTCAGTGCTATTTGGAGGAAAATCATTTGTTGGATACTGTTCTGACAAAAATTCAGACACGAGCCTTTTGCCTAAAATAAAAAAAGGCATATTTTCCCCATTGACAGTTATTAACAAGGATAAAATAACCAAAGAATTGGTAGAGAGATTAAACATAATGTATGCTAAAGATTACAAGATTATGCAAGATCTCAACATAATAATAAAATCATGGAGAAAACTTGGAAATTACTAGAATCACAAAAAATAATTTTACGAAAACCGGAACCTGAAGATTTGGATTTTTTATA
The DNA here is from genome assembly GCA_016937855.1 of Bacteroidales bacterium. GTDB lineage: Bacteria > Bacteroidota > Bacteroidia > Bacteroidales > ML635J-15 > Bact-19. Next base: position 3,855 of record JAFGVU010000203.1, read on the forward strand.
TACGATAGAAAATAATCCTGAATATTGGTTTGTAAGTGATTCGAAAGCTCCATTTTCCAAGTGGCAACTTAAACAACATATTGAGAATACAATTTACGATATTTACACCAATAAAGATTTACGCCTGATAGTAGAAGACAAAGTCTCACAGAAGACAATTGGTTTGGTCGATTTATTTGAGTTTGAACCTTTCCATAAAAGGATTGGTCTGGGTATTTTGATTTCAGAGCCAAATCGAAATAACGGGATAGCTGCTCAATGTATTGAGATGATTGTTGAATACTGTTTTAATGTTCTTGAAATCAATCAAATTTGGTGTAATATTGATGCCGAAAATGAAATCAGTATTCACCTTTTTGAGAATGCAGGATTTGCAAATACCGGATTGCTAAAACAATGGAAAATCCAAAATGGGAAATTTAAAGATGTCTTATTTTACCAACTTTTGAATGATGAGAAATAACCTATTACGAACTAAAAGCAGTATTTTGATTGGCTTGCTGGCATTGCTTGGCTTTACAGCTTGTGGCGAGAACGATGACCCTCAGCCAGAATATGGGGTTAGAATTGTACGGGATAAGCAAGTTCTTCAAGAACAAGTCACCAACGATTCGATTTTAAAGAATCAAAAAATAATAGAGAATAATCGTTAAAAACGACATTAATTATTACTTCCTCGAGAATCGGGGAGGGCTTTGCCGTTCATGTTTTTGCTCGGGTTATGAATAGTCTAGTTTGCTAAAACCCAAAGCGATTGATTGCCAGTTGAATTTCGTAGAGTCTGGAGTTCTTCAATCGCTTCTGATTTCTGTGCAAAACTCTTTACAGTTACTCGATACATTCCGTTTCCGGTAGGCAATATTTGAGAACTAAAGCCACTTTCGTTTAAATTTTGTTTATAGTTTTCGGCATTTGTGATGTCAGAAAAACTTCCTGCTATAACATGCACCGAAAAACTTGTATTGATTGGTAGTGTAGTTTCTGTTTTTTCTTCTACAATTGGTTCTGAAATATTGTCAATGCTTTCAGATTCAGTAATTTCTATTGTCTCAGAATTTGTTGTCGGTTCAATTAGAGTTTCCTCAGTATTAGTTTTATCAACAACAACCGCTTCTGTTTCCAAAGAGCTGTCATTTGTAATTAACTCTACCGGCAATACGTTTGCACTTTCGTGTGATGACTCTTGTTTTAAATCAATTATGTCAAATTGGAAAGCAATCACAAGCAAACCAGCCAATATTGCTACAGCTCCCGTGTAGTATAACGGTTTCAATGACCTTTTACGTTTGTTAATCTTTGCTTCGCCTGTCTTTGATAGTATGGGTTGTTTTTGAATTTCAATTCCTTTTTTTGCCGATTTGAGCATTGGAAAATTAAATCTTTTTAATCCATAAGAATCATCCAATAAGTTTTGATCGGCTTCGGGTATGAAAATCAAATTATTATCTTGTATGATAAATTCTCCCAGAAATGTAAATCTAAATGATTGTTTAGCTTTTATTAGCGAATTAAGTTTCTCGGCAAAATCGTTAACGTTTTTTTCAGCATCTTTCCAATTAAACTCATAATTTAAAACTAAATGATTGATTAATAACCCATCGTTATTATTCAACTCCCGATTAAATGCAATTTTTTTTGCCGGAGGAGCAAACTCCTGATTTGGTAAATCAATTTTTGCTTCAAAATAATTAGCAACAAATCCCCCAAATCGTGGAATTATTACACAATCATTATCTTTAATTAACTGATATACAACACTATATAAATCCATCAATCTTTTTGTTTTGAAATGTAAAGATACAATTTTTTTTATAAACCGACAATAATAATTTCTACACGACGATTTAATAATCTACCTTCGTCAGTTTCGTTGTCTGCAATAGGGACTTTGTTTCCAAATCCACGATATTTCATTCTCGATTTGTCAACACCTTTCTCAATTAAATAATCATATACTGCAGCCGCTCTTTTTACTGATAGAGTCTTGTTGTATGAGCTGCTACCAATGTTGTCGGTATGTCCACGTATCTCAATTCTTAAGTTTGGTTTGCTCTCAATTATTTCATAAAGTCTATCCAATTCAGAATAGGACACTGTTAATAGCTCGTAGGAATTAAATTCAAAAAATATCCTGTTAAGATTAAATCTATCACCAATTTTAACATCGTTAAATGCATCGTCTGTGATTTCCGATTCTCTCAACTCAATAAACGACAGAGAGCTGTCTTGATTTTGCCCACCGGTATTCTCACTGTTTAGATTGTTATTCGTGCCATTATTTGTATTGTTATCAGAGTTGTTTCCGTTCGTTAGATTATTGTTGTTATTATTGTCGTTATCGTTGCCATTATTGTTTTTGGCGGTATTATTCTCATTCGACGAATTATCAGTTAGCAGATTTGTGTCGAGACTATTATAGCCTGTTTCAGAATCGTAATTATCAGCCATCCAATCCGAACCAAAAGATAAATCGTTGAGACAACCGCACTCAAAATTGTTTTCAATCTCAAAGACCCTAACATCATCGATGTAGTAGTATGCATAGATAAAATTTGTATCGACAACTTCGTGAGTGTTTAACTTGAAATTTGTTAGTGAATTATCCCAAAAATTACCAATAGTTAGATAACGCTCGTTCCCTCTGGCTCTATAAATTCCACACAACTCTTGCCAGTAATCGACATTGTCCATTATATGACCTGGCTTGTTGATTATCTGTGGTCTTTGAATAATAAGTCCGGCATCTTTTGTTCCAATGTTTTCGGAGGTAAGTGTGATTCCGAGTGCATCAACGGCAAAAAGTGATTTGGATGAGTTTGCGTAAAATAGTTTCACACAATAAAGTTTCTCTTTGACTAGAGGTTGGGTTAGTTTAGTTTGTATATATTCTCTTGAAACACCTTTTACAATTTTAGTCGAGTCGTAAAATACTTCTCTTAAGATTATTCCGGCATAAGCAATACCTTCGGCAGGATACATTTTTCCGGCAAAATTTTCCGGAACTCCGGCGTCCCCAACACTACATAGGTGCAACTGATCAGGTGTGCCCTTATTAGGATTAATCCATAAAGGATATGGTTTTGCAACCGTTAGAGTTGAAAATGAATTGGGACAAGACCATGCGTCCTCAAAGCTTTGGTTTGGAACAAGGTTTTGTGCCGGCAAAAATTGAGTTGTCAACAAAAATAATATTAGTATATTCAATGCTAATTTCATGTAGTTTAATAAACTATTTAAAATTAAAAATATTTTGTTTTACTGATTTTTTCTTTTCAACGACCACTTAGATAAATTAAGCTTTTTTGGTTTTCGCGGAAATACTTGACTCATTTTTATAAGCCTGTTGTATGATTTTACATGGCGATCTTTTTTTGAATTATAAATATCTGCAATATTGATAAGTATTCCGGTTTCCTCTACTCCACCAAAGGCGTCATTTTCAACAGTTCCAAAAGTTATCATTGATGGCGATAAATTCATGTAAGCATTCACAAGTGGAGGTATTTTTTCACCTACTTTACGCACCATTGCGTTCAGTTTTTTATAATCAGCATCATAATTGTCTCCAAAAAATAGATTTTTTACGGTTTCAAATTCAAAATCTATAGGGTTTTTGGGTACAACAAAACCGGTTGAATCAGGGAAATAGAGTTTTAGAAAGGTAAGTATGTAATTTCGTGCTTTTAAGTCGAAGTGTTTGTACATTGTTACCTTGCCAAAAAAATACTTCATCTCCGGGTATTCAATAATTAATGCTCCAAGTCCATCCCAAAGATTATCTAAGGCAAACATGCCCTTGCGTGCATTTCGACCGTATTGATAATTTGGCTGCACAAATGAGCGCCCCAACTCTATTGTGTATGGTAAGTAGTCTTTGAGAAAAGGCTCCGAAAAGTCGAATAGGTGTGAGGTTGCTAACTTCTCATCAGGATCATCCAAAACCGACTCGCCAAGAATAAATCGATATCCTCCAATTATTTCTTTGTCGTCGGGGTCCCAAACAATTAGTTGAAAGTAAGGATCATCTGCCAAATCGTAGGAATCAATGTCAACCGACTCGCCTGTGCCGCCTCCGGCCATCCTAAAAGTTATTTCGCGCAGACGCCCAATTTCGTTCATCAAATTCGGCGAGTTCTTATGCGAAAAAACATAAATCTCTGTATTCCCATAGTTTGATTTACGAAGTAATTTATCTGCTGTGAGTTCCGAAATCAGCAACTCCTTACTTACCGGCGGTATTATCGGATTCATTCTGGCCATGACAGACTTTTTTTTAAACTATCTGCAAATTTACTAATTAATTTTGATTTACTTAAGTTGTAAGGAATTTATCTAGGGCAAACGACCTTATTTTGTAATTATTTAGCTGGTTTAAAATAACAATATAGATTTTCTTTTTCCTCAAAACATGGTATGGGGCTTGGGGCATAGGGCATGGGGTCTTTTTTGTGGCAATTGTTAACATTTTATACTTTGTATAATCTCCATTTTATACCAATG
>JAFGVU010000204.1 GCA_016937855.1 Bacteroidales bacterium
CTGTTAATCAAATTTTGTTAAGGCGCGTAGCGCTGACCTAATTGATTCATTTGTAATTTACAAATCATCTATCCAATCAAACAAATAGTGAAAATTTTACTTTTTCTCAATCCCCAATAAGAATTTACTTTTTGGAGCATATAAAAACAGAACCTCATCTCCTTCACTGCAACACTCAAACAGCTCTTTATCAGACAATTTTAATTCAATAATACATATGTTTTAACGACGCATAAATTGCATGACATTACCGATTAAACAACACACCCAATTGAAAAACAGGACTAACAAAAACCTCATTTTGATTGTATAAAGCTGTTAAGCATATCACTTGAGAAGTTAAAGATATTTTTTTAGTCAGAAAGTAATCGACACTCAACATTGGATATCCAACCCAAGCCGGGTAGGAAAACAAAGAAGCATCGTCGAGGATAACTCCTGTTTGTGATTGTATATGGAGATTCTTAATTCTTCCTTTAGCAAGACTAAGTCCTGCACAAAACCTCATTTTAGAAGTCTTGATAGTATATGCCGAAAAAACGCCTCCATATCCAAGACTTAAATATGAGTTATCGGAGTTTGCCGAAATATAAGATGTTTTTTGACTCCCCCCAATTATTCCGACAGCAAGATGATTACTTACATAAAATCGAAGAACTCCTCCTATTCCAAAACCGATAGATTCGATATGTTGATATTGATTTTGTGCAAAAGAATATCCGGGCTGAAAAATAAGCATTCCTCCACTGTACAGTGGTTTTTCTTCCTGAGCAAAAAGATAGGCAGTGGAGAATAAAAAAGCTAGAATAAATAAGATTTTTTTCATTATCTATTACTTGGCAAGTCGGTGGCTTTATCAATTAAAACATCTGTTTGACGATTTCCGTGAAAGATAGCCTGAAAAATCACCTCACCTTTCTGATTCCAATATGTTGATTTACCCTCTTTCATACCATCCTTATAGTTAACCTCGGAATCTCTACCGCCAAAATCGTAAAAAGTTTGCCATTTACCATCAGGTTTATCCATTTTATAGTTTTCGACTTTAATAATATTTCCACTGTTATTACGATACACCCACTTACCATTACGAAGCCCATTTTCGTAATTACCAGAAATAATTTGAATTCCTCTAATATTATATGTACCGTAAGCTCCATGCAAAACAGAAGTTGTTTTGTTTTTGACACTAAAATCATCTTCAGATTTAATCTCGACAAGTTTATATGTTTCCAACAACTGTTGCTTTCCGTTTGGGTACCAGAAATTATTTTTACCTGATATTAAGCCGTCGGTATATTCTATTAGCGATTTCTTTTCTCCGTTTTCGTGCCAGGTTTCCCATTTTCCTTGCATCGTTCCAAATTCATAATTTCCTTGCATAGCCATAGTACCATTATCATACCACTCTTTCCACAATCCAACCTCAACATCATTTTCGAACTGACCTTCTCTAAACTGTCTGCCATTTTCGTAAAAAACATTCCAAACCCCATCTTTTTTTCCTGCATTATAATCGACCTCTTTCCAAATTTTACCATTTGAGTACCAAAAGGTCCATCTGCCATCCATTTTGCCTTTTACATAATTCCCCTCATTACCTTTTGTTCCATCAGTCCTCCAGTATGTCCAAAGACCGTCTTGCAGATCATTTTTAAAATGTCCGTCAATATCTTTTGCACCATCTTCGAACCAAAAATGAGCTTCGCCTTCCATTAATCCATTATTAAAATTGAGTTCTGATTGTTTTTTACCATTTTCATAGTATTTGGTTTGCAAGCCATGTCTCAAATCATCTTTATAAATATTTATGCTACGAATTTGCCCCGATGCATACCAGTATTTCCATTCTCCCTGACGTTTTCCATCAACGAGTTTGCCTTCCATTTCTTTATTCCCTTCAATTGTCCAATAAGTATTCATTCCGGTTTCGTATGAAACCTCACTTTTCTTTTGTCCGTTATCGTACCACTCTGTCCAAACCCCTATTCTTTGTCCATTCTCATACTCGCCTTCCGATTTCTTTTGTCCATTTTCGTGATAATACATCCAAAAACCATTTTCGAGCCCGTTTACCAGCTTCCCCTCCGACATTTTAATCATGTTGTCAAAATAGCTCACCATTGTTCCATTACCATCGGCAACAGTTTGTTTACCATCAGGAGCATAAAACTCCTTTATTTGAACGAGTAAACCTTTCTTATAAATTACAACAGACTGCAATTTGCCTGTAGCATAAAATACATTCCAAACAGAATCTTTCGCATTGCTATGATAAAAACCTTTCAATTTAGGGCTGCCGTCTTCGAAGTATTCAGTAAACTCGCCATGACGATCATTTGCCCAATAATTATATTTTTCCTTAATCTTACCGCTAGGATAATAAACAATATTTTCGCCATGTAGCATATCTTTATAGTGATCTACTTCAGCCATCAACTTACCATTTGGACTAAAATATCTCCATGTACCAAACTTCTGCCCAATGTGCAAAGTGCCGGTTTCACGAATCTGACCATTTTTGTAAAATAGTGTATCCTGAATATACTCTTGAGCAAAAATTGTGTTTACTATTAATAATAATGTAAATAATAAAATCCATTTCTGTTTCATAATGCAAATTTCATGTGTTTTCACAAAAATAACATTAGAAATACAATTTTTATTGCCTTTTTAACAATATTACAAACAAATTATTATTGATAACTCTATCTCGCTGATTTTCAGACAATTAAGCATACTTCTACTGATGCATAGATAAAATATTTTGAAAAAAAATGCAAAAAAATTTGGAAAACGACTTAAATGATATTAAATTTGTTGATAATTTGTTAATAAAATTTGTAATTGTATGAAAATCAGCACTTTAACTTTTGGGATAATTTTGATGTTATTTATTAGCAACAGAATTCAGGCAGACGAAATGGTATTGAAGGGAGTATATCAAGGAAAAGACCTGTATATCATTAACCCTATGCTCGACATGGGAGAGGAATATTGTGCCTATGAGGTGTTAGTTAACGACGTTACCTTTGATGATGTAATAAACTCGAGTGCATTTAGAATCACACTTGATTATGTTGGTTTGCAATTTGGTCAGGAGTACAGTGTTGTAATTAAACATCACGAAGACTGCACACCTAAGCTTGTAAATCCGGAGGTTTTAAAGCCACTAAGCACATACGAAATTATTGATTATGAGCTAGGCTACAACGACATGCTTAAGTTTACGACTCAAAACGAATCGGGCAAATTAACTTTTTTCGTTGAAGAATATCGTTGGGGAAAATGGTTAGAGAGAGGTCGTGTACCTGGTGAAGGCGGACCAGATAATAGAACTTATTCTCAAAAAGTATATCCATACAATGGAGAAAACTTGTTCAGAATATATCAGGTTGATCATTTAAACAGAAAGTTTTATTCAGACACAATTGTATTTAATATTGATAGAGAACCCATAGTAACGACTACTCCTTTAAGTAAAGTTAAAAAAGAAATAACATTTTCGGGGCAAACTTACTATGCGGTTGTTAACGAATTTGGCGAAGAGCTGGTTACCGGCTCTGGCGATGTGGTCGATGTATCGAATTTAAAAAAAGGAGAGTACTTTTTGAACTTCGAGAACGAATACGTAGTCTTTAAGAAAAAATAAGACTCAAAAGGGGTGTATTCGCAAAGGGGCATAGTTCTTATGCCTCTTTTTTTTATAATTTTGCACAATGAAAAGCATTGACTATAAAAAATATACAAAACAAATTTTCGAAATAAAAAACGATTCAGACTTCAATCGTGTAGCTCTGCAAGCGTTTCAGTATCAATACGAAAATAATAATATATATAAAAGTTATTGTGATTTGCTAAAAGTCGATATTGCAACTATTGATCATCCGTCAAGAATTCCATTTTTACCAATTGAGTTTTTTAAAACCCATCAAGTTGTTAGCGGAGCTCGTGACCCGCAAATCGTATTCGAATCGAGCGGAACAACTGGCACAACAAACTCAAAACATTTTGTCGCTGACATAGAATTGTACGAGAAATCATTCATAAGCACATTTAAAAAGCATTATGGTGATCCAAAAGAAATAGTGATACTTGGACTATTACCCTCCTATCTTGAAAGAAACGGTTCAAGCCTTGTATATATGGTATCCAAGCTATGCGAGTTATCAGAAAATAAAATGAGCGGTTTCTACTTGAGCAATTACAAGGAATTATATGACAATATTTTGATGCTAGAAAATGCCAAACAAAAATATTTGATTATTGGAGTTAGTTATGCATTACTGGATTTAGCAGAACAATTTGCGCCTAAAATCGAAAATGGAATTATATTGGAAACCGGTGGAATGAAAGGACGCAGAAAGGAAATCACAAAAGAAGCCCTTCATAATACATTATCAAAATCATTCTCGACAAATTCTATTCATTCTGAGTATGGCATGACTGAATTATTATCGCAAGCTTATTCACAAAAACATGGTGTATTTACTGCTCCTTCTCAAATGCGAGTTTATATACGAGAATATAACGATCCACTTTCAACATCTGAAAGTGGCACCGGAGCTATTAACATTATTGATTTAGCAAATATCAACTCATGCTGTTTTATTGCAACATCAGATTTAGGGGTTGTAAGCCAAGACAAAAGTTTTACAATCACCGGCAGACTCGACAGTGCAGATATCAGAGGCTGTAACTTAATGGTAATTTAAATTTATCTCTAACTAATAGGGATTTTATTTATTCGATTTATATGTCTGCCTCCTTCAAAAGTTGTATTCAGAAATTTATCTAAAATTTCTTTCGCTAAAACCTCGGAAATAAATCTTGCAGGAAGTGCACAAATATTTGCATCATTATGCAATCTGGCCAATTCTGAAATCTCAACATTCCAGCAAAGAGCACTTCTTATTCCCTGATGCTTATTTACTGTCATGTTTATTCCATTTCCGCTACCACAAATAGAAACCCCAAAAACACAATCCCCATTTTCCACAGCGTCTGCTAATGGATGAGCGTAATCGGGGTAATCGCAACTATCGGTTGACCATGTTCCAAAATCCTCTGTATCAAACCCCAATTGTTTAACATAATCTAATAATTGATTTTTTAGGTCAAAGCCTGCATGATCGCATGCAAATCCAATTTTTTTCATATTTCTTTAATTTAATCATTGACTAGACTTCTTTTTTAACTTAATCTTTTTAAAGTTTTTATTAACCCATGCCGGCGCCATAAATACACCTATAAACAAATAAGGATAATAAGTTACCATACGCCAAATTAATGCCATAACAACGACAAATCCGGCAACCGGCACAAATTCTGCCATATATGAGTTAAAAATAGTTTCCACAAAACCGCTTCCACCAGGTGTTGGCATAACTAGCATCATTATCCACATTACTAATTGCTTTGCAAAAATTAAGAAATGATCCTGAACCCCTAAAAACTTTGCATAAACATCAAACTTAAGCGAATAATACAATGCGATTATTAAGAAGTTTAGCACCCAATATCTGGAAGTCCATGACAGGAATGTTGCAAAAAAGGATTTTAACCAAAATGTAAACTTTTTTGTTTTAAACTCTCTATTGGATATTTCAAAGTTTTCGGCCATTTCGACAGCAGCATTCTTCCATCTCTTTAAAAATTTTAATTTAAATATTCCGGTAATCAAAGAGCCAATAAAGCGAGGGTTAACAAAAATAGAATACCCCATTAGCAGCGCCCAAAAGAGCTTTAATCCATATCCGATTATTGCAAAAACAGTCAATCTGCTAGCAAAATATGAAGAGTTTACAACAAAAAAGAGTTCAGTTTTACTAAAAAGAATAAAAACCAATGGAAACATCAAGCTGAAATAAAGTTCGTCGAGGAAAGATGTTGCCACAACAACAGAAGTACTTTTTCCAATATGGAGACCTTCCTTCCATATAAACAATGTTGCCACTGCAGTGCCTCCAATTGCCGAAGGTGTAATTGCCGAACCAAATTCCCAAAGCAAAACTATACGCAAACACTTTCTCCAGCTTAGTTCTCCTGACGAAAGAATTCGCAATCGAATAACATACCCTAAATCCCTCAAAAACATCATCAGGAATGCCAAAAACACAAAAAGCACCGAATAATATGAGAATTCAAAAACGTTAAAATCGATTTTATGAAAGTCGCGATAAATAAACCAAACAACAATTCCAAGCCCTAAAACAACGGGCAACACCACTCTTCGTGGTCTTATACTGCTAATCGACTCACTGTTTGGTTTACTCATACTTACAAATTAAGCTTATTATTTGCAGAAATCCGCACAATTGATGTTAAAAATATGTATTTTTATCGCAAATTTTATTTTATGGATTTTATTGCAATAATTCCGGCAAGATACGCTTCAACGAGGTTTCCGGGAAAACCTCTAATCAACATCAATGGCAAGACAATGGTCCATAATGTTTATATTCAGGCACAAAAAGTTTTTAAAACTGTTTATGTAGCTACAGATGACGAACGAATCTTTAACGAAGTTCAAAACTTTGGTGGCAAAGCGGTAATGACAAAGAAAAAACACAGAAGTGGTACAGATAGATGTGCAGAAGCTATTGATAAAATTGAAGTATTAGAGAATGAATTATATGACATTATTATAAACATACAAGGCGATGAGCCATTTATTAAAACAGAACAGCTAACAGAAATAAAATCCTGTTTTAAACTTAAAAAGACTCAGATTGCAACCCTAGTTAAACCAATAAACAACAAGGACGACATATTTAACCCGAATAAACCTAAGGTTGTAATATCGCGAAACAACGAGGCAATATATTTTTCGCGCTCTCCTATTCCATTTCTGAGAGGTCAAAAAGATGCCAAGTGGGTATCTAAACACCTGTATTACAAGCACATAGGCCTTTATGGATATCGTAAAGACATTTTAAAAGCTATAACAGAGCTAAACCAATCACCTTTAGAAATTGCCGAGAGCCTTGAGCAACTCCGCTGGATTGAAAATGGGTATAAAATAAAAGTAGGATTTACAGAACACGAAAGCATTAGCATTGATACCCCAAAAGACATAGAAAAAATAAGACAAGTAGGACTATTATAATGAGAATTGCGGTAAATACGAGACTATTACTTAAAGACAAACTAGAGGGAATTGGATGGTTTAGTTTTGAAACACTAAAACGTATTGCACAAAATCACCCTGAGCACACTTTTTACTATATTTTTGACAGAAAATACGACCCTTCTTTTATTACATCACATAACATCGTTCCCATTGTCGCCGGACTTCCTACTCGTCACCCATTTTTGTGGTTTTTTTGGATGGAGTTTACAATCCCTCGAATTCTAAAAAAGATAAATGCCGACATTTTTGTTTCACCGGATGGTTTTCTATCTTTAAGATCAAAAGTCCCTCAGGTTACAGTAATACACGACATAAATTTTCATCACAACCCCCATCAACTACCTTATTGGGTAAGAAAATACAACAACTTTTTCTTTAAGCGTTTTGCACACAAGGCTAAACATCTTGGAACAGTTTCAGAATACTCGAAAAGAGACATTGTGGAGACCTACAAAATTAATCCCGAAAAAATTGGAGTTTGCTACAATGGCTCAAACAGTGATTATACTCCATTAACGGATAAAGAAAAAGCTGGCACAAAAAACACTTTTTCGAAAAACGAAGATTACTTTGTATTTATTGGAGCTCTAAATCCTCGAAAAAATATTCCTGGCTTATTAAAATCGTTTGAAATATTTAAGAACTCAGGTAGTCACAAACAAAAATTAGTAATTGTTGGATCGGCAATGCACCTTACAGGTGAAATTGATGAGACATTAAAAAACATGACTCATAAAAATGATGTGATTTTTACGGGCAGACTTAAAACAGAAGAATTGAGACTTGTGCTTGGCAGCGCCATTGCTCTTGTATATATTCCATTTTTCGAAGGCTTTGGGATACCCCTTGTTGAGGCAATGTATGCCGAAACTGCTATTATTTCAGGAAACACAACATCCCTGCCCGAAGTTTCGGGCGATGCTGCCTTGCATTGTTCGCCTAACGACTATAATCAAGTTGCTCAACACATGCAACTACTTGTTAAAAATGAAAGTGTGAGACACGAATTAATTGAAAAAGGCAGAATTCAACGTCAAAAATTCTCGTGGGATAAGTCTGCTGAACGTTTTTGGGAGTGTATAAAACAAGGTTTACCTGAAAACAATAAAAATGCTAAAAAATGAGTTCGATAAAAATCTGATTGAAGCCGGTTGCGACGAAGCAGGAAGAGGGTGCTTAGCAGGACCAGTTTATGCTGCTGCTGTGATATTGCCTAAATCCTATAAAAACGATATTTTAAACGATAGTAAACAACTTAACGAAAAAACAAGATATCAACTACGCGAACAAATCGAAAAAGATGCAATCGCTTATGCAGTTGGTATTGTTGACAATTTGGAAATCGATAAAATAAACATTTTAAATGCTTCTTTTCTTGCAATGCACAGAGCAATCGAGAGCCTAAATATAGTTCCGGAATTACTACTTATAGATGGCAATAGGTTTAAACCCTACAAGAACATTCAACACAAATGCATTATAAAAGGAGATTCCATTTACATGTCAATAGCAGCCGCTTCGATTTTAGCAAAAACTTATCGCGACGATTACATGCAACAAATTCACACTAAATATCCTCAATATAATTGGGATAAAAACAAAGGTTACCCAACCAAAGCCCATAGAGATGCACTTCAAGAAAATGGCACTTGCGAATATCATCGTCTTAGTTACCGCCTCATCGACAGTCAGCTAAAGCTCTTTTAAAAGAAAAACGCCATCACCAAAAGGCAACAGCGTTTGTTCAAAATATTTTAATCAGCGACATTACTTTCTTAAGAAGTCCACAACTAACTTATAAATTGCAGAAACCAAATACATTCCAACGACGTTAGCAAATGCAACAAAAATACTTAGAATCATCACAAAGAACCCCACTTCAAAAAGCTGCGAAAAATACTCTTTAAAAGTATCAACACCTAAACCAGAGAATGCAGCAGGCATATCAATAAAGCTAATACGCGAAATCAAGCCAACAAGTCCATCCATTGGAAAGAAAGGCATAGCGACCAATAAAGTTGACAGCAAAGTAATAAGACCAATTGCTATAGGAATAATAGCACCAACAATACCTATTGTTTTAAAAACACCGGGCATAATGTCGATTAAATTCGTTGTTGAATCATTTAAAATTAGATTTGCCCTATTATAAAGAGCTCCAACAACAAATAAGTAAGTTGCAAACGAAATAATAAGACACAATAAAAATAAAATGATGTGACGGATGATTGGAAATGCTTCCATATCAAAAACTACGTCAAAATAGTCGATTGCAACAGCAAAAATACTATACACGCCATAAGCAGCCACAACAATAGCAGCCATCATAAAAATGAATCTGAAAGCCTTTTTAAAGAAGTTTTCTCCTTCGACAATATTTGAAGGCTTCGATGTAAATAATCCAAGTAATTTTTCCATAATAATTAAGTTTTAATGTTGATTGTTTGTGCAAAGATAAGAAAAATAATACAATATAGTAAATAAAGCTAGCAAAACTTAAACTTTACGTATTCATGTCTTTAAAGCATCCATAAAGACATAAGATCTATTGTCTTTATCTTTTCTTTATACTCACGATGCCAATCTTTACAATTTCCTTACACCATCCTGATTTACTTTGTGTAAAACAATTTTACAAAAAAACAAATTGAAAAAGTTTAATTAATTGAACAAATTCAGCCAACTAAATATTAACCTAAGTTTAAAAGTTGTTAGCAGAATAATGCTAATAGTAACGGCTTCTATGACAATATGCACTATTATTGCTGCACATTACAACGAAAATATTTCACCATATTTATACACCATACTTGCAATTTTGCCAGTTATCATTTTTTCATTATTAAATCCAAATATCCGCAAAGCAGTACAAAAGAAAAATAATAAAAGAGACCCCTATTTAATTGTTACATTTTCGTGGATACTTATTGGTTTAGTTGGCAGTTTACCCTATATATTTAATGATGTAAACATTAGTTTTACAGATGCGTTTTTCGAGTCTGTTTCGGGCTTCACAACAACCGGAAGTAGTATTTTAACCGACATCGAAGCCTTGCCAAAGTCACTTTTATTTTGGCGAAGTATGACACACTGGATAGGAGGCATTGGAATAATTGTATTAGTAATTCTCATAATGCCAGGGATGCAAATTGGAGGATACCAATTGTTTTCAAAAGAGTCATCTTTACAAGAAAAAATATCTCCTAAGGCAAAATCGGCAGGTTTTAGGCTACTCCTAATATATATTGGGTTAACAATTGCCGAAGTGATATTTCTTTTACTTGGTAAAATGCCACTTTTCGACAGTGTGTGCCATGCATTTGGCACAGTTGCAACCGGTGGATTCTCTCCTAAAAACACGAGTATTGCAGACTATTCGCCCTATATCCAGTATGTGATAATGATCTTTATGTTGTTAGCAGGAACAAATTTTACCATTCACTATCTTGTACTACATGGAAAAATTGGGAAAGCCATAAAAAACGAAGAATTGCGACTATATCTCTTTTTTGTTTTACTAATAGGTACAATAATTACGCTTGGATTATTTTTTAATACAAACAGAAGTTTTGAAAGTTCATTTAGATCTTCATTTTTTCAAGTTATATCAATAATAACTTGTACAGGTTTTGCATCAGATGATTATTTATTATGGCCAAATTTTTTGTGGGTTCTAATTTTTTTCACAATGTTTCTTGGTGGCAGCACCGGGTCAACTGCAGGAGGAATAAAGATTTCTCGACACCTAATTCTATTAAAGAACATTAGACGTCGTTTTATACTAATGATGTCACCTCTTGCCGTTTTACCGGTTAGATACAATTCAAAAAGCATAAGTGAGGAAAGTAATTCAAAAGTACTTGGCTTTATTGGTTTATACTTCATTGTTTTTTTGCTTGGGAGTTTAGCTTTAACTTTTACCGGAATAGATATACAAACCTCTGCAGGAGCAGCAGCAACTAGCATGGCAGGAATTGGTCCGGGGATTGGCAGTGTTGGTCCGGCAGCAAACTTTTATCACCTCCCAATAACATCAAAATACATTTTGATTTTTTTAATGATTCTTGGTCGTCTTGAACTATTTACCGTGTTGATTTTATTCTCCAGATCTTTTCGACGAGCATTATAATTTCGGTATTTAATAAAATCGATATATCTTTACTTAAAAAAGTTTTACTTGATTTTATAATAGTAAAGGATGCGTTTAACCAGAAAAAGTAAAAAGAGAAGACAAGTCGCTGAGGCAAAAAATTATATTATTACCGCACTAACGATTACTATTGTCTCAACCTTGTGCTGGTTTTTTATCGCACCAAATAGTTACCATGTAGTTTCATTTATATTGCTATTTGTTGTATCAATTCTTGCAACATTTATGAGTACTATTTCGGTTCTAATTGCTGCGACATTAAGTGCAATGGTCTGGAATTACTTTTTTATCCCTCCACATTTCACATTTAATATTGAAAAAACCGAAGACATTTTGTTTTTTATTATGTTCTTTATTATTGCACTGGTAAACGGTATTTTAACCACAAGGGTTAGGCAACAAGAGAAATTGGCACGATCACGCGAAGAAAATACAAAATCACTATTTCAATTAACAAAAAAGCTTTCGATTGCTAAAGACATCGACGAAGTAATTTCGATTTCGTCAAACGAAATTAATTCACTTTTTGGAGAATCTAACATCTTTCTTCTACAAAATGGAGAAAACAAACTCTGCCAAAGCTCAAGAATAGCAACTGATTTGCAGCTCAACAACAAAGATATCTCAATTGCCGAAAAAGCTTTTATTGAAAATACAATTACAGGAGCACACACAAAAAACTTTAGCAACAATGAGCTAACATTTTATCCACTTAAAGCTAACATTTTATCGCCCGGAGTATTAATTATAAAACACAAAGAAAATCCTTTTCAGACCGGATTAGAGTTTTGGAATACATTTATCACTCTTATTTCAAACACATTAGAGCGGGAATTTTTAAGAGAATTGGCTGAAAAAGCCAGATTTCTTGATGAGTCTGACAGGCTGTATAAGACAATCTTTAACTCAATTTCTCATGAATTTCGAATTCCTGTTGCAACTATAATGGGAGCTTCGGAAAGTCTAACGAGCAACATTCATCAAAAAGATATACAGGACAAACTGAGTTCCGAAATATATACTGCAGCCATTAGACTTAACCGATTAGTTGAAAACCTGCTCAACATGTCACGATTAGAAAGCGGTAGAATATCTCCACGTTTTGATTGGCATGACATTAACGATATTATTAATCAAGCAACAAAGTCTCTAAAAACTGATTTAACCAACTACAGTTTAGAACTTGACATAAATAAAGACCTTCCACTTATTTATGTTGACTTTGGATTATTTGAGCAGGTAATCTATAATGTAGTTTTAAATTCTATTCAGCACTCTCCCAAAGGATCAAAAATTAAAATAAATGCTGGATATAACAACAAAAATCTTGTCATAGACATTTCAGATGAAGGTACAGGAATTAATCCTGCCATAATTAAAAATATTTTTGATAAATTTTACCGTGAATCGGGCAATAAATCAGGAGGTTTAGGTTTAGGTCTTTCTATTGTAAGAGGTTTTGTAGAAGCACACAACGGATCAATTATTGCTAAAAACAATTACAAAGCTGGGACTTGTATTACAATTACAATTCCTGCAACAGAACCTTTTTTTTAAATAATCAAGAAACTAAATATGCAACAAAACAAGACAATACTGATAATTGATGATGAGCTTCAAATAAGAAGTTTGCTTGACATTACACTCACAGCTAATGGGTTTAAAATAATTATGGCAGAAACCGGCAAGCAAGGTCTAATTGAGGCTGCAACTAATAATCCAGATTTGATTATTCTTGATTTGGGACTTCCTGATATTGAGGGTAACGAAGTTTTACAAAAACTAAGAGAATGGTACTTTAAACCAATTCTTATTTTATCGGTACGAACATCAGAATACGACATTATTGATGCTCTTGATTCGGGTGCAAATGATTATTTAACAAAACCTTTTCGTTCTGGGGAACTGCTTGCTCGTATAAGAGCTGCAATACGAAATTCGGAAAAAACAGAAAGTGAGCCCATAATTAACATTAACGATATATCAATAGACATAAACAATCACTTAGTAAAAAAGAATAACACAATTATCAAACTTACATCTACAGAATTTTCATTATTAAGCTTATTGGCAAGAAATAGAGGGCGCGTACTTACACACAAATATCTCTTAAAAGAAACTTGGGGTTTAAACTATCAGGAACAAACACAATATCTTCGAGTTTTTATAGCACAATTACGCAAGAAAATTGAAATTGATCCAACAAAACCCCAATTAATCATTACTGAATCAGGCATTGGATATAGATTCTGCGAATAATCGAAGATCAGATTTAATAAATCAAATATTGTTATTGCGCATAGATAAGACTTTGGAATTGTCATTAGAAAAATGTAGAAATATTATACAATCAACACATGATTGCATTTTTTTTCATATATTTGCCTAAACAATACGAATAAACCATGAAAAAGCTTTTGTTTTATTTTGCCATTATTTTTATAGTTGTACCAAAAACAATGTTATCTCAATTTGCATCAAGCTATGATTCCAGAACACTCGGATACGTTACTTCTGTAAAAGATCAGGGTTTAACATGTGGTGCCTGCTGGGCATTTGCAAGTTGTGCTGCTCTTGAATCGAGTATGCTAAAACAAGGATTTGGGACTTATAATTTATCAGAAGACAATCTCACAGATTGTCATGATTTTTACCCCGGACCATGTGATTGGGGAAATTACTATATTACAAATGCATTATTATCAAAGCATTATGGAATACTAACAGAGTCTCAAGATCCATATTCAACTTCATTGCAAGATTGCCCTTTTAGTTTCACTTTTCCACCATCTCCTGTTGCATACATAGAAGAAATCAGATTTATACCTGATGACATAAACGAGATAAAACAAGCGATTCTCGATTATGGAGCAGTTGCAAGTAGTATGTATTTTAATATTACCCCAACAAATTGGGATGCGGTAAACTACAAATATTACGACTCAAGCATCACAGCAGAAGACGAACCATATGCTCATTGTGTAACAATTGTTGGATGGAATGACAACTTAAGTTTTTCTGGAGCCCCTGCGAATGGAGGCTGGATTATTAAGGATTCGTACGGAACCTCATGGGCCGATAACGGATACTTCTATTGTTCCTATTATGATGATGGAATATTAAGCTCAAATATTGTTTTCCCCAGCTTGGAAAACATACCTCCTAGTGCAAACACATCACACGTTTATTACTACGATGATTTTGGATGGGTTAACAATTATGGCTTTTCTTCAAACGAAGCTTATGCACTCACAAAACATACTCTTTTTCCATCGGGAGGATCAATTACAGGTCAACAAATAAAAAGAATCGGAACCTATGCAGTTGAAGACAACATGAGTATTGAAGTAGAATTGTACAGGAGTAAATCGGGGAATAACTTGTCGGATATGTTTTTCTCAGGATCGATAAATTGTCCAACAGCAGGTTTTTACACTATACCAACAAGCCTGAAAACTGACAGTTTAAATTCCGACATTTACATCAAAGTAAAATATTCGGGACAAGCAGGTGTAAACAACCCTATTCCGATTGAACAATACGAAGATTATTCGTCAACAAACTTTGTCGCTACAACAAATTTATGTTGGATAAGCAGTGATGGAAACAGTTGGACACAAATAGGCAATGGCACTTCATACGACTTTGATAACTGTATTAAGTTATACACAGAAAATGCTCCAACAGCAAAAATGAGCGACATACCGGAAAGTGCTTGTATGATGGATAATATTATTCTTAATAGCGAAACCATGATGCCATACGATAGCTTGAAATGGTTTATTAACGATATTTTTGAGTCACCTAGCCCAAACCACCCACTTATCCTGTCAGAAACTGGAATTGTCGAAATTAAACTTATCGTGTGGTTGGGACATAATAGCGACACTGCAACAAAATATATTATTGTATATGAAATGCCGGAACAGCCAATAGTTTCGCAAGTTCAGGAGTTCTTAACCACAGGCGATGCATATGCATATCAGTGGTTTTTGGGCGATATGACAGAATTGGTTGGTGAAACAAATCAGGATTTTTATCCATTAGTTAACGGAATTTACTTTGTGAGAGTTTTCACTGAAAACGGATGCTTTCTCGATTCTGAACCCTACGAATTTATTGCCGAGGATATTAAAATAATAACTGCCAATAGTTTTGCACTCTATCCAAATCCGGCATCTGATGAAATCTATATTAATTTTAATCAATACAACGAAAAGTCGAAGCAGATAAAGGTATATAACTATGCTGGCAAGTTGCTATTTGAAACACAAACTACTAATACTATAATTAAAATAGATATTTCAGATTATACTGCCGGTCAATATAAAATTACTGTTTCAAATGAGAATAAAACCACAGAAAGAAGTTTTATTAAAAATTAAGCTAAATTCTTGTTCTTTATTAGAAATTTGTGAAGGATTATCAGTAACCATATTCTATTATAGAGATAGTCGTGTCCAAGTTTAAATTTTTTAACGATTTTCTGAACCTCCTTAAACTCAACAACATTAAACTCTCTTATAACGCTTTCGTTAAGATAGTCATTTATCAAAAAAGCAAGGTCTGTTTGCAGCCAACGTTTTAGAGGAATTGAGAATCCCCACTTTGGTCTGTCAAAAAATCTTTCAGGAACGTAATCGTATAATACCTGTTTTAGTAGATATTTTTGCACGTCTCCGTGTATTTTTAGTTTTGGATCAACATTTAGAGCAAACTCCACAATTCGATTATCAAGCAACGGAACTCTTGTTTCAAGGGCATATCTCATTGATGCTCTATCAATTTTAACCAACAAGTCATCTTTAAGATAATAACGTAAATCAAAAACTGCTTGAGCCTCTTCGGGAGTTAATTTTCTTACAAAATTGTCATAGTCCTGTTCGAGATTATTGTCGTATAAAATCTCTTGATTAAGTAATTTGTCAAGCTCTCTTTCGCTAAACAGATATTGTTCTTGTGAGAAAATATGACTTTTAATTGTTGCTTTATCTTTATATTTATATAAGTACGAAGCCCTTCTTGATCTATTCGATGGATAGACACTCATCATTGTTCCGAGTAATCTGCGGAAAGTGGTATTAGGAAACTGGGTTAAACGTTTTGCCCATTTATAAGCACCATAACCATGAAAAAGCTCATCACCACCATCGCCCGACAGAACCATGGAAACGTGCTGCTTTGCAAGTTTCGACAACATCATTGTTGGAATAGCTGATGAGTCGGCGTATGGTTCATCATAAAAATCGAGCATATCGAGAATAATATCCTTAGCATCATTCTCGGTAACAGTATATTCGTGGTGATCTGTTCCTAAATAATTTGCAACTTTACGAGCATATTTAGATTCGTCGTGCTGCGAATCGGCAAATCCAATCGAAAATGTCTTTAGTTTACCACTATACTCACGAGATGCAACTGCTGTAACTAAACTTGAGTCGATTCCACCACTTAAAAAGGTACCAAAAGGAACATCGCTAACTAAGCGCATCGACACGGATGATTTTATCAACTCGTTAAGGCGAGTTTTTGCCTCATACTGATCGGTAATTACATTTCTGCGGATAGTTCCTTCAATGTCCCAATATGATTCCATTCTGAAACCATTTTCAGAGACAATTCCTGTTTGTCCGTTTGGAAATTTGCGAATATTGCTAAAGATTGTATTTGGCTCAGGAATATAACCCAAGTGTAAAAACTCATTAATTGCAGAATTATTTATTTGTCTTCTGTCGCGAATATATTTTACTTCTAATAAAGATTTTAACTCTGATGAAAATGCAAAATTCTCACCATCCCAATAATAAAAAAGAGGTTTAATCCCGATTCGATCTCTGAAAAGATATAATATCTGCTCTTGTTTATCGTATATACTTATGGAAAACATTCCATTAAGTTTATTGATAAAGGTAACTCCCCATTCGGCAAAAGCCTCGACAATAACTTCGGTATCACTACTGGTTTTAAGCTCGATATTCAGGTCTTGTGCAATACTCTTAAAGTTATACACCTCACCATTATAGACACAAACATACCTCATTGAGTGAGACTCCATTGGCTGATTTGCATCGTTTGACAAGTCTAATATACTCAGACGTTGGTGTCCTAATCCAATAGAGTCAGAATAGTAACTACCCTCAGCATCAGGTCCACGATGAACCAAACAAGAAGTCATTTTATCAAGTTCTCCCTTGCTAACGAATTCAGAATTGCTCTGTGTATAAAAACCTGTTATGCCGCACATATTATTTAAACCCAAATTTTAATGCAAAATAAACTAATATATTGACTTAAAACAAAAGTTAACTTGTTTTTTAAATTAATTTTTCCGGCTTCATAATCTGATCGAACTCTTTCTCAGAGATAAAACCACTTAGAATAGCAGCTTTTTTGAGGCTCAAGCCTTTTTCGTGAGCTATTTTTGCAATTTTTGCGGCTTTTTCGTAACCAATCGTTTCATTTAAAGCGGTAACATTCATCAATGAAATCTCAAAATAATGATTTATTTTATCATGATTTAGCTTTACCCCATCGACACAGTTTTCGGCAAACGAATTCATCGCCTGAGTAAGCAGTTTGGTCGATTCTATAAAATTCTTAATAATCAGAGGCTTGTAAACATTAAGCTCGAATTGTCCATTCATTGCTCCGATTGAGATAGCCGTATCGTTACCAATTACCTGTGCACAAACCATTGTTAGAGCTTCGATCTGAGTTGGATTGACTTTCCCTGGCATTATCGAAGAGCCAGGTTCGTTGGTTGGCAATAATATCTCAGACAATCCGCAACGTGGTCCGGATGCCATCAATCTAAAATCGCTTGCAATTTTGTTTAGACTTACAGCAAGTTGTTTTAATGCTCCGTGCACTTCGACAAAAGCATCGTTAGATGCCATTGCTTCAAACTTATTTTCTGCAGGAATATAATTCTCGAAAGTAAAATCACAAATATAATCACAGACAGCTTTATCAAAACCATCAGGAGCATTAAGTCCTGTTCCAACTGCTGTACCTCCAATAGGCAGTTCTAAAAGATGATTCATCGAATTTTTTATCGCTAAAATTGAATGTTCAAGTTGAGAAGCATAACCTGAAAACTCTTGGGAAAAGCTTATTGGTGTAGCATCCATCATGTGAGTGCGACCAACTTTTACAACTCCCTGAAACTCTATCATTTTAACACCCAAAGAGTTTTTTAAATTTCTGACTGCAGGCAACAATCCATTATTAAGCATTAAAACCGCGGCAACATTCATGGCTGTAGGAAAAGTATCATTAGAGGACTGACTTTTATTAACGTCATCATTGGGGTGCAAGAATTTTTGTTTATCATTTAGTTTGCCTCCATTTAGTACATGTCCATAATTTGCAATTACTTCGTTAAGATTCATATTGGTTTGAGTTCCAGATCCGGTTTGCCAAACAACTAAAGGAAACTGATCATTTAACTTTCCGGCAATTATCAAATCGCAAACGTCGGCAATCAAGGATGCTTTCTGGGGACTAAGCTTTTTTAGATCTCTATTAGCAAATGCACATGCTTTTTTAAGATGCGCAAAAGCTATTATTAATTCCATTGGCATTCTCTCTCCAATCTTAAAGTTTTGAAATGAACGTTGTGTTTGCGCACCCCAATATTTATCAGACGGTACTTTAACAACTCCTAATGTGTCGTGTTCGCTACGGTATTTCATAATGTTTTTTCTTTAATCAAGTTTTATTGAGGTCAAAACAAACTCTCGGATGGTATTTGCAGTATCCTCAGGATTATCGTAATGCAACCAATGTCCGGCATTTTCGACATCTGCAATCTTGTAATTTGTAAAAATAAAATCTATAAGTTTCTCGTCTGAGCTTGTTATATAATTCGATCTTTTAGCTCGCAAGAACAATGTTTCCACATTTATTTTTTGATCAATAAAATCGTCCGGGTTTAACCCATCCATAATATTATTTATATTTTGAAACAAGGCTTCTACGTTTATTTTCCAAAAGAAACTTCCATTTTCCTTTCCAATATTTTTAAGAATAACATTTTTAACAGTTTCACCATGAGTTATTAATTCCTTGCTAAGACCACGATAGTCCTTATATTCATCAAGCTTGAGAGATCGCATTATTGACAATAGATTAAGATGAAAGTTTGCGTTTGCATCGTGCTCTAGTAATGACTTGTTAGATCTGGGAGAAATATCGGCAACAACCAGTTTTTTCAAATAATCGGGATATTTTTGTGCAAAAAACATTGCAAGTTTTCCACCCATCGAGTGTCCAACGACATCAATTTTATAAATATTATTAAAATCGAGGAAACGCTTTACATCCTCACACATTTCTTGATAAGAATGAACTTCACTATTAAAAGATTTTCCATGATTACGAAGATCTGGAAGATAAATCATAAAATCATCAGCAAGCATATTTGCAACACGAGACCACGAATCAGAGTTTCCGTAAAGACCATGTAAAATCATTATCTTTTTATCGGATTCCCCTATGATTTTGGAATTCATTATCATAGTATAAAGCCTAATAAGCAGCAGTAAACTGTTCGAGAAAACGCAAATCGTTCTCGAAGAAAAGTCTTAGATCCTTAATTCCGTATTTAAGCATAGTAATTCTCTCAATCCCCATTCCAAAAGCAAATCCGGAATATATTTCTGGATCAATTCCTGCAGCAATAAAAACGTTAGGATCAACCATTCCGCAACCTAAGATTTCGAGCCATCCTGTACCCTTACACACGTTGCAGCCTTTTCCATTGCATAGAGTACAACTGACATCAACCTCTGCCGATGGTTCGGTAAACGGAAAATATGAGGGTCTCATTCTTATTTGAGTATGTTCTCCAAACATTTCTTTGGCAAAATAATCGAGAGTTTGTTTTAAGTCTGCAAACGAAACATTTTTATCAACATACAAACCCTCTATCTGATGAAAAAGACAATGCGCTCTTGCAGAAATAGCTTCGTTTCTATAAACTCTCCCCGGAGCTAAACTACGAATTGGAGGTTTCATTTCGGACATTTCGTGAGCCTGAACCGACGAAGTATGTGTACGAAGCAATACGTTTAAATCCGACGATATAAAAAATGTATCCTGCATGTCGCGTGCCGGATGGTCAGCAGGGAAATTTAGTTTCCCAAAATTATGGTCATCATCCTCGATCTCAGGGCCATCTCCAACAACAAATCCAAGTCTCGTAAAAATAGTAATAATCTCATTTCTAGCAACAGACAACGGATGTCTAGAACCCAACTTAATAGGATCACCAGGTCTGCTTAAATCAATATCGACAGTATTGTTTTCTGTAACAACTAATAATGATTTAAGTTCGTTAAGCTTATCTGTAGTAAATTGCTTAAGCTTATTTATTTCGACGCCTACAAGTTTTTTCTCTTCGGCGGCAACATCTCTAAACTCATTAAATAAAGCAGGAATCAACCCCTTTTTAGATAAGAATTTCAATCGAAATTCCTCTATCTCTTCGATATTTTTAGGCGAAAAACTTTCGACAGCCTTTTGCAATTCTTTGATTCTTTCAATCATCTTTGATAATTTTAGTGCACAAAGTTACAATTTTTACTGCAATAGGCAATTAAGAATTTTTGGAATTATTTATTTGCATAACTAGAATTGCATTTTTAAGGATTTTCTATGTAAGGAATAGTGGAATCTGTAGGCTGAAAGCTGACAATGCCTGATTACTAATTACCATTTTACCTATAAACCGATAAGGTGGCTGAGGGTTTTGTTGCTCGAAATTTTTCTGAAAGCGCATAATAATTTTTTGAGAAAATCTCAATCACTTATTTCTAGCAACAAAATGTCTCGAAGTCACCGATTACCGTTTTCACCAACCATCCGACTATTTCTACTTACCAAAATTAATGGCATGCATTACGCCTTTATAGTCTATCTCATCAATACCGTCGCCTTCCTGATCTAACCATTTACCTTGCAGCGGACCATCAGCAACTTTTGTAAAGACTAAGGGTGTTCCCTCATCATCAACCGCAGAATTAATTACTGTTATTTCGTTATTAACATAAACTATTTCGGCTTTTAATGTCCCCGAAGAATAGAAAAACTTCCATGTTCCGGTTTTTAAACCATTTTCGTCATAAAAACCAAAAACACGTGGCTTTTGATTTTTATAATTTGCAATTAATTCCCCTTTAGGTTTTCCCTTTTCGTTAAAACTAAGACTGGCTTCGAGACTTCCGTCTTCCTGAAATATTTTCCATTCCTTAACAGGCATTCCGTTTTGGTATTCTCCTTTATAATTAATTTTACCGTTTTCGAAATATCCCTCCCATATTCCTGTCTCGTATCCGTCATTATTATAAAAAGACTTAGACTCCAACTGACCATTCTCATAGTATGATTCCCAAGTTCCAACAGGTAATCCATGGTTATAGTTTTCCATCATTTCGACCTGCCCGTTCTCAAAATAGAATTTCCATTGCCCATGTTCTAAACCTTCAGCATCATACTCTATGCTGTACTCGAGCTTTCCGTTATCATACTTTGATGTCTCCTTTTGAGCATGTACCGTACCTGCAAATAAAAATGCAACTAAGAATAAAGAATAAAAAATAGTTTGTTTCATAAAAATAGTTTTGAGTGCTTTTCGCAATAATTATACCTAAATATTTAATACTCAAATTTAGAAAAAATAATAACAACCAAACACTATCATTATAAAATTTTGTAAAGTTTATTCCGTAAACAAATAACAGTCCTCCTAATTGGATAAAAGCTTGGGATTACTAACATATTGTATAAAGGATGTAAAAGTCTCCTAGTGTACAATTGTTACCGTACCTGTTTGAGGTTTTACATCAGTAAAAGTCTGAATGAGATAAATGTATGTGCCGGTTGGCATAACTTTTCCATCATAAGTTCCATCCCAGGGATTATCGCCACCTCTTGCTTGGTAAATAACTTGCCCCCACCTGTTAAAAACGCGAACCTCAATACTAGGGAACATCTCAATATTCTCTATATCCCAGGTATCGTTTAGGCCATCCCCGTTTGGAGTAAATGCATTTGGAATCTTAAGACAATCCACAGGATTATCATTTAATTTGAGTTCGTTTATTTCTGCATAGCAATTATTGGCATCTCTAATAATTATATGATATGCCCCATCGTCCAAACCATCGAGAAACAATGTATCAAGGTTCATGTCATCCCAAATATACACGTATGGAGAGGTTCCTCCAATCACATTTAACATTATGTAACCGTCTCTGTTACCAATACAACTAGGTCCGCCGGCAACATAGCTAACTTCTAACTTTGCAGGTTCGTTAATTGTTACTTCATTAGCCTGAGAGCATCCATTAACATCACTTATGGTTATCGAGTAATTACCCGCTAATAGATTTTCGATGAGATAATAATTGCCTGTAAAGTTATCTGAATTATTGCGCCATTGAACATTATAAGAAGGATTCCCTTGTGAGATGCTAATTGCAATTTCCCCTGAAGCTTGACCAAAGCATTGTGCATCTTCAAGCTTATAGATATCTGCAATAAGTTGTTCCGGCTGAGCGACATTTATTCCGTCAGTTGTAGAACAACCATTTGCATCAGTAATTACGAACTCATTATAACCAATTAGTGCATCATAAGTGCCAATTCCGGAATAAGGAGGATTTGTTCCACTAGCAGAAACTGTTATTATTCCATTTTCCCCATTGCAATCAGGCGGTGTGGATAAATCGACTAAAACAGATGGTAAAGGAGTTACAACTATTGAAAGGGTAATATCCGAAGTACATGTGCCTGAAGTTGGAGTAAAAACATAATCGTTAACACCTGCAACATTTGTATTTATAGTAGAAGGAGTCCAAAATCCTGTAAGACCGTTATTTGATGTTGTTGGCAAGGCATCAGGAGTTTCGTTAAGACAATATGGGCCAAAGATATCGAATTCAGGTGCGAGATCGGCACTCACTGTAATATCAATGCTTACCGGTGCTGAACATTGCCCTGCTGCAGGAGTAAAAGTATATGTTGTTGTTCCTGCACTCGATGTATTTATTGCCGATGGGCTCCACGACCCCGTAACGCCACTATTTGAAACAATTGGCAGGGATGCCGGCACTTCGCCCAAACAATACGGGCCAAAAGTATCAAATGTTGCAACAACATTATCAACAACAGTGA
The DNA here is from genome assembly GCA_016937855.1 of Bacteroidales bacterium. GTDB lineage: Bacteria > Bacteroidota > Bacteroidia > Bacteroidales > ML635J-15 > Bact-19. The sequence goes on from JAFGVU010000204.1 coordinate 23,460, forward strand.
TAGTACCGGTTTCCTGAACATTACCACAACTTCCTGTGAGACTAACGGTATAATTATAAACTCCATTTGCTGTAGGAGTACCACTAATACTTACCGCACCTGTTGTTGAATTAAAATTACCATTTACACCTGCGGGTAATCCTGTAATTGTTCCACTTGTTGCTCCAGTACTCGAATATGTAATACTTGTTATTACATTACCATTGCATACTGTTTGATTCTCGGTAGCAACAGCAGATGTAAGAGTAATTGTTACTCCCGGATTTATCACAAAATTCCAAGAATCTGCAAATGCAGTATTTCCGCATAAATCCTGCGCCGATCCACCATAATTTATTGTAAAAGATCCAGATGTCGTAATTGCAGGCGTAAAAACAATCTCAAACTCACGCTCTGTTGTTCCTCCAATTTCACAATCCTGCCCTATAATGTCAGTCAAAGTATAAGGACCTCCCGGACCCGAAATGCTAAAATCTGTAAGATTTACAGAAGAGCATTCCACATTTTCATTAAACAAAATCGTAAATGAATTATCACCACAGTCAGGATAAATTATGATATCAGATAGTGGTGCATTGTTGTCAAAAATTGTTGCAGTCGAGTTTCCAAAATCTAAAACATACCCATTTTGTGTAGCCGACCAATTTTGTATGTTTAGGTAGTATATTTCGCCTGCAGTAACATTTATTGTTTGATTATTGATTATGCCGGAGCCAAATGAAGATGGTGGAGCACAGTTTCCATTTGTATTTGGAGACAGAGTGTTTGCTCCTGTTGTCCCATAATCATAAGCAGAATTACAACTTTCGATAATTCCATAATTACTGCTAAGGTTTTGCAAATCGCTACAATCATTGTTCGTCAAATTAAATAATGCCCAATCGTAATCACTCTCGTAAACATTTGGCGTTATTCTAAAATCAAGTACTCCGCTTGTTTGCACCTGAAAAGTGTACCATACTGAATTATCCTCGGGGTCTAAACATAAACCCGAGCAATCTGAGTCGCCGGAGTAATCAAAAACATTTCCATATCCAAAAAATGAATCGTTTTGATTGTATGTAGCCTGACAAACCGAAATTGCGCCCAAACAATCCTGCTCGTTTGGAACAAGAATCCGATATGCTAAGGTTCCCGCATTACTAACATTTGTTGAGCAATAATACTGATAAATTGAAATCCGATATGTGCCTGCAGCCGGAGCAGTAAAAGTTAGTTCAGATCCTGTTCCGCAAGCATCGTCATTATAAAAGCCGGTATCTCCACCCCCATTATCATGAACCTGTAATTGGGTATCAAGAGAAGCAGAACCCCCGCCATCACAAAAAGTAAAAACAAAATTCTGTCCGGGCCAAGATGCAGTAAAAGTGTAGTAAGTATAAGTTTGAGCGTTAACAGTTTGCCAAGCAGTTGTTGGAGTTATGCTACCGGCACTTGTACCTCCACTACACTGAGAGTAAACACTTGTAGAAAATAAAATTAAAACACTAACTGCTGCTAATAAAAGTAAACTTCGTTTCATAAACCCTAAATGTTTTATACAAATAAACAATTCTAATTAATCAAAAATACCAAAGTTTACAATTACTTAACAAAAACCCATTTGAATTTTTTATCAATTCATACAAATTATTCAAAACCCGCATTAATCCCAACAAACCAATTTTTGTATAAATTAATTGTACTTTTGTTTAAAATTGATGCAACAGATATAATTTTATTTGTGAATTAATACATCTGTATAATAAGCTTTGATAAAAAAACATTCGGAATATCCGTCGGTAAAAAAATATATTTCAACAATCAATGTTTAATTAAAGTTATATTTATTTGACAGTCAACAATTTAAAAAAGGTTTTGTCTTATGTTGATTATTTTGTAGATATCTTATTGATAAAGATTAAAAAAATATGCTCATAATGATTTATTTTTATAGTCTGTTTTAAACCGAAAATAAAATGCCTGAATTTACTCATTTACACGTTCACTCACAGTACTCTATTTTAGATGGAGCAGCTTCAATTTCTGCTCTTATTGATAAAACCAAAGCATCGGGAATGTCGGCTCTAGCTTTAACCGACCATGGAACTATGCTTGGGATCAAAGAATTTCATCAGGCATGTGTTAAAGCAGGCCTAAAGCCAATTTTGGGGTGTGAAGTATATGTAGCAAGACGAAGCATTTACGAGAAGAGTCAACCGACCGACAAGTCGGGATATCATTTAATACTATTAGCAAAGAATTACAAGGGCTACGAAAATCTGATGAAGATGATTTCAAAAGCCAATTTAGAAGGATTTTATTCGAAACCCCGCATCGACAAGAACATGCTAAAGGAATACAACGAAGGATTAATAGTTAGTTCGGCATGTTTAGGTGGAGAAGTCGCAAAGCATATTGCAAATGGAAATATCGAAGAAGCAGAAAATACGATTAGTTGGTATAAACAGGTTTTCGGAGATGATTATTACTTAGAGATAATGTATCATCCTACCTCAAATCAAGTTTTAAAGGAAGATGTTTCTAATGTTCAACTATTAGTAAATCAAAAAATACTTGAACTTGGTGCAAAACACAATGTAAAAGTAATTGCGACAAACGATGTGCACTTTGCAAACGAAGAAGACGCCGAAGCTCATGATTTGCTGATATGCTTAACTACAAATGCTGATTTAAACGATGCAAACAGATTAAGATATACTCAAAGCGAATGGCTAAAAACTCCTACAGAAATGGAGCAACTCTTTGGAGAACATCCAGAAACTCTTGCGAATACAATGGAAATTGCCAACAAAGTCGAAACCTTTGAGATTGAAAGAGAGCCAATCATGCCAGAATTCCCTATTCCAGAAGATTTTGGAACAATAGAAATCTGGCGCGAAAAATTTGACGAAAACAGTTTAATCCTAGAGTTTGGCGAAGAGCGATTTAATCACCATGGTGGATATGATGCGGTATTAAGAATTAAATTTGAAGCAGACTATTTAGCTCATCTAGTTGAAATTGGCGCGAAAGAACGTTATGGTGAAAACTACTCGGACGAAATTCGGGAAAGATTAGAGTTTGAACTGGAAACAATTAAAACAATGGGGTTTCCAGGATATTTCCTCATTGTACAGGATTTTATTGCCGCGGCTAGAAAAATGGGGGTTTTAGTTGGTAAAGGACGTGGTTCGGCAGCCGGATCGGCTGTTGCATACTGTACAAAAATCACTGATGTTGACCCAATTGCTTTCGATTTACTGTTCGAGAGATTTTTAAATCCCGACAGAATATCTATGCCCGACGTTGATATTGATTTCGACGATGACGGCAGAGCACTAGTTGTTGACTATGTTACTAAAAAATATGGTAAAGACAAAGTAGCACATATCTGCACTATTGGAACAATGAAAGCAAAAGGAGCTCTTCGCGATGTTGCAAGAATTTTAAGAGTGCCACTAAATCAAATAAATGAACTATCAAAAAAAATTCCCAATAACGGTTCTTTAAGTAATGCTTATAAAATTATTAATGAGCAAAAACAAAAATTTGGAAGTATAGAGAAAGTAATTCTAGACATCGACAAGCAATATAAAAAAGCAATAAGTGAAGAAAATGACAACCTTGCTTTTATTCTTGAAACGCGAAAGATTATTGCAGAAGAGATGATAAGATGCGAGCAAACCAACGATCAAGGAATGCTTAAGACTCTTGATATTGCTTGTACTCTTGAAGGTTCTGTAAGACAAACAGGCGTTCATGCATGCGGAATGCTGATAGGACGTGATAGTCTCGACCAAAACATTCCTCTGATGAGAACCAAAGAAGAAGGAGGTTTAGCTGCAACTCAATACGAAGGCAAGTTTGTAGAATCTATTGGCTTGCTAAAAATGGACTTCCTAGGACTAAGAACACTTTCGATAATTAAAGAATGCCTTGCGAACATTAAACTATCAAAGGGGATAGACCTTGACATAGAGTCAGTACCTTTGGATGACGAAAAAACCTTAAATGTTTTTAAAACAGGGGGAACAACATCTATCTTCCAATTTGAATCTGAAGGAATGAGGAGTCATTTAAAAAACTTAAAACCCACACATTTTAACGATTTAGTCGCAATGAATGCTCTTTATCGACCTGGTCCGATGGAATATATCCCCGATTATATTCGCCGCAAGAACGGGAAAGAAGAAACTTCGTACGATCATCCAATAATGAAAAAATACCTAGGTGACACCTATGGCATCACAGTTTTTCAAGAACAGGTGATGCTTCAGTCTAGGGCATTAGGCGGATTTACACGTGGTGAGTCTGACTCCTTACGTAAAGCCATGGGCAAGAAAAACATTAAAGACATGGAAAAACTCCATGTAAAATTTGTTGAAGGATGTATGGCAAATCCTGAATTTATAAAAGGATGCGAACAGGTAAACAAATCTCCACATGAGTTAATCGAAAAAATATGGAAAGATTGGTCGGCTTTTGCTAAATACGCATTTAACAAGTCTCACTCGGTATGCTATGCCTATGTAGCCTACCAAACTGCATATTTAAAAGCGCATTATCCGGCTGAGTTTATGGCTGCTAACTTAACACGAAACATCTCCGACATGGATAAAATATCTATTCAGATGGCAGAATGTCGCAGAATGAAAATCAAAGTTCTAAGTCCCGATGTAAACGAATCATTTAAAAGCTTTACTGTTAATAAGGATGGAAATATCCGTTTTGGAATGGCAGGCATAAAAAATGTTGGATCAAATGCTGTTGAAAATATCATTGCTGAAAGAGAAAAAAACGGACTTTACAAAGACATTTTCGATTTTGTATCAAGAGTAAACCTTAATGCTGTTAACAAGAAAAACATCGAAGCACTCGCTTTTGCAGGAGCACTCGACTGTTTTAAAGAACTTCAAAGACCACAATATTTTTTACCCACTCAGGATAGCGATAGTTTTGTCGAAGCATTGATAAGATTTGGTAATAATGTACAGTCCTCAAGTAATGGTGGCATGACTCTATTTGGCGAAATGGAGTCGATGGCAGTTTCAAATCCTCAAATACCAACACTCGACGACTTTGATATGCTCAAATTTTTGGATGCCGAAAAAGAACACATAGGAATGTATGTCTCAGGTCATCCACTAGAGCCTTTTAAATACGTAATTAATGCAATAAACACAAAAGAGCTGCGTGAACTCGATGACGAATCAAATCAAATTATTGACAGAGAGTTTAAAATTGTTGGTTTTATTACCGAGGTTACCGAAAGAATGACAAAAAACGGAAAACCATACGGTCGCATATCTATTATCGATTACACCGGCTCGTTTACTTTTACACTTTTTGGCAAAGATTATCTTGAAAATAAAAATTTGCTTGTTAAAGGATATTCTGTACTAATTGTTGCACGATACCAAGAAGGGTTTAGCGACAAAACTCAGCGCTTTTTTAGCGTAACCAAAGTTATGATGCTATCAGAAATAAAAGAAAATTATTTCTCTAAACTAACTATTACTTTACCAATCGAAAACGTTACCGACGAACTGATTGGAGACATTACAAAACTATTAAAAAAGAATAAAGGAAATATAAATATCAATTTTCAATTATACAGCGAAAACAACAAAACGGCTATTAATCTGTTTTCAAGAACAGAAAGAGTTAGTCTTTCGGACGAGATTATTGACTTTTTAGAAAACAATCCTTTTAATCTTAAGGTAAGTTTAAATTAAATAATTATTTTAGTAAAAATTTTAAACAGTTAAAATCATGGCAGTAGAAATTAATGAACAGAACTTTGAGGAATTAGTATTAAATTCAGGAAAACCTGTAGTATTAGACTTTTGGGCAGTATGGTGCGGACCATGCAGAATGATTGCTCCATTTATCGAGGAAATGCACAACGAATATGGTGACAAAGCAATTATTGGAAAAGTTGATGTTGATAGCAACAACGAAATCGCAATGAAGTACGGCATTAGAAACATCCCGACAGTATTATTCCTAAAAAACGGCGAGGTTGCCGATAAAGTTGTTGGAGCTGTTCCTAAAACTACACTAACAGCCAAATTAGACAGCTTACTTTAAAACCATTTAATCAGAAATATACAGGTTCACACTAAGCATTTTGCAAAGTGTGAACTTGATTTATACATTATCAACAGATGACAATTACCGAAATTCAAGACGAAATTGTTCAGGAGTTCTCAATCTTTGAGGATTGGATGGATAAATATGCTTATATCATTGAATTGGGAAACGAACTTCCTGAATTAAGCGAGGAGGCCAGAACCGATCAAAATTTAATTGATGGATGTCAATCGAAAGTTTGGTTTAATGCTAATTTGGTTGAGGGAAAAATACAACTTGAAGCTGATAGTGATGCTATAATTACTAAAGGGATTGCTTCGCTCTTAATAAGAGTATTATCAAATCAAACTCCAGACGACATTTTAAATACCGAACTCTACTTTATCGATAAAATTGGGTTAAATGCCCATTTGTCTCCAACACGCAGTAATGGACTTATGTCGATGATAAAGCAACTAAAACTCTATGCTATGGCCTACAAAAGCTTAAGTGGAAAATAAATATTCTATAAAAATAGTTTTTGATTTGCTTAGAACTTACGTAAATTTCAAATCTAATGGATAAAATAACCGAAATAGAACAAAATATTGTAGCTGCACTAAAAACAGTTTATGATCCCGAATTACCGGTAAACGTATATGACCTGGGGCTAATATATAAAATTGACGTGAGCGAGAAATTCGATGTTGATATTGACATGACCCTTACTGCTCCAAACTGTCCAATGGTTGATCAACTAATTGAAGACATACGAAAAGCAGTACAGTCGGTTGAAAACACCAGAGGTGTAAGCATTAACATTGTTTTCGACCCGCCTTGGTCAAAAGATATGTTAAGCGATGAAGCAAAACTCGATTTGGGACTAATTTAAATCGTGAATATTCACTAAACCTGTGTTCTATTAACTCAAAGTACTCTCTGCCAATCAAAACATATTACACCATCAAATCTATTGAAAGAAGAAATTATACCAATGTGAAATAATATATAGTCCGATTGCATAAGGACGTAATATTATTTCTACAGTGGTAAATGCCGATTAAAATTATTTTTAGTATAAACAAGCGCAGCGTCGTTTAGACTATTAAATAATTCATTTCGGTATTATTCTTTTATTCCTTCACAAACCTACCTGTAAAAATTTTACCTCCTCCCCAAAGCTGTATCATATAGTAACCGGAAGGTAAGTCACAAATATCAATTTTCAAATTACAAGTTCCAATAGCCAAATCACAAGCTTTGGATTTATCATTTAATATTTGTTTTCCGTCAACATTATAAATACTGTATTCAAACTCAGTATCTTTGCTTCCTACGTAATCAAAGTTCACGGTAATTTTATCTTTGGCAGGATTAGGATATATTGATGCTTCCTGCATATATACATAATGCTCGGAATATGAATCCATACAATGATCGTTGCAACCTTCTGCTTCGAAACAACCGCAAGAATCTACTTTAAAAACAACAGATGCAATCATGCCGCCAGGAAACATTGTACTGCTAGTACTGCGGAAAGCCCCAGTTAGCATAAAACCCCCATCATCAGTTCTTGTTAAACCTATAAGTTCGGTATTACTGCTCTCAGCATCATCATCAGGGTAACATTTATATGTCCTAAACCATGCTCCTACGCCGTTGGCATGTATTTTAGCTAAGGCACTTCTTATCCCCCAGAGGTTTTTTAATAAAAGATACATATCCCCATTTCCTGCCTGATGAGAATCATTTATCACCCACCAATTAAGATCCGGGTTGTCGAATTCAACCATAAGACTTCTCTCACCTGTCAAAGTACAGGAATCATTATAATCGGTTAGCTTTGCAATACGAACAGAACTCTCCGGATTTGACTGCATAGTGTTTCCAGTACTTATCTCAGGGTCAGTCCATACAACCCAGTAATTACCATCAGGAGAATTGAACACTCTTGGACGATAAGTAACTGCCTCAAAATCATAATAAAGAGGAACATCTGTGCGGCCTCTTATCACATGCCGCCACTGCTCGTTACCTTCTGAATCCACTTTCAAAATACAAGCGTAAATTCTTTTTGGTAAAGCATAAGTTATGTCTTGTTCACAGGAAATTATATAGCCGCCATCAGTGGTTGGAAATATTTGATATGGGGTCATTACACAGTTGTTAGGACGCACATAATCTTTATATGTCAAATATCTGGTGTTTTTATCAAACACGCCAAAATAAGTCCGCACATTTGCATCCAGAGTATATTGCACGTCACCACAAATCAATATCTTGTCCCCTCTATCAATCAGACAGATTAACCTTGCTGACTTATCACCAAAATACACTTTTAAGTTTTCTAAAGAATCTAAATTAAAACTATCCTTATTGAAATACATAATTAACGGACACAAATCATATCCTTTATCATAAACTTTATAATTGCCCCCAATTGTTATGACGCCTTCAGATATAAAATAACTCTTCGAGCTGTGCACATCAATCGCATCAATAGTATCAATAATAAGCCTTGTATATGATGATTGATTCCCTATAATATCTGTGCTAACAAAATGCACTGTATTTTCATATGTGTTGAGTGTATCCAATCCCATTATCAAATAACCATCCTCAAATTGCATTGCGTTATTAGCTCTCCAACCGGGATACAAGTTAACAAACCTCTCTTGTGCACTGATGAGACTCGAAATAGATAAAAACAGAAATAATATATATTGTCCTTTCATTTCCATTATAAACGTAAAAAATTGCAGTGCAATATAATCACACTGCAATTTAAGAAATTATTAATTATCAATTATTAGTTTTTCGTTAAATTCCAACTTACTACCATTATATAGGCTGCAATTGTAAGTTCCTTTTGACAATCCGGCTATTTTAATAATAACAATATCCTGAAGGTTAAATAATTGCTTTTGCAAAACAATTTGCCCTGTAATATCTGTGATTACGAACTGTATGGCTCCCTTGTGCTCAATTAGTTTATACTCAACATTAATATGTTCCTTTGCAGGATTTGGATAAACAGAAAACTTAGGATTTGCGTTATTTAAGTTTTTGTGTTCTGTATTCCTAGGCAAAATAACCTCCTCAGGCTTATAAACAAGTTCTTTATAATCGCTGGCATCGTTCATCAGCAATATAACACGCGCCTTTGCTCCTACTCGGCCGCCCTTATCTTCAAATACCTTTAATTGCTCAATATAAAAATCATTCAAATTATATAAATCGCCCTTAGTTAGCTTGAGCAGATTCTGATAAAAATTAGTAAAACTGATTAAATCTCCGATCTCTATTTTTTCCAAATCAGTCAATTCACAAACAGCATACATACTATTAAGGACTTCTTTACCCTCTAAATATCTTGATTTATTAAAGTAATACTCTGCAAGTTCAAAATAATATGGTGCTTCGCTGCGCATTTTCAATAGTGCTACTATGCTATCTTCAGCATAAGCTAAAGAATCTTCAAGCTCATAATAATACGCTACTAAGTTCATCAAACTTTTATCATATATTACACGTTGTTCTGCCCTTTGTATTTCCAGATTTTCTTTCATCGAGATAAATGTCTCTCCAGCTTCAATCTGATCAATCATATAATCGGGCAACTGATTATCACGATCTTTTAGTAACTTCTTAATATCGCTATTCTTTGCAGACTGTGGGTTGGCGACTAAAATATCACGTATCATAGGAACTGTTAATCCTGTTTCTTTTTTTGAAACATTCTTAAGTACAGTATCGCTTAGATAAGGAGAATTGTACATTAAATCATAATATGTTACCCAAGCCGAATTGTCGTCAAGATGAATAATATCAGAAATTACCTGGCCTGTATTACCACCGTCAACAATATCATCGAGCATAGAAGTTATAGAGCTTTCAAGTATAGAACTGCTCTCCAGTTCCAAATAAATTTCGTCAACTAAAATGTGATCTGGCAGATTCGTTGAATAATCAGGACAAGAATTTCCAATAAAAGAGTTTATTAATGGAGTAACCAAAATGTCACCCTCAACAGATGAGGGTATTTCCAGAAAGTTATAATCAGGGTCATCCAGATTTCTTACAAAATAATCTATATGCGACAATTCATTCTTATAGTTACACAAAACGGCGCCTGATGAAAACAAGTTTCCGGCAGGTTTTGTAAGAGAGCCTTGATATTTTGCAATTCCTCCGAAAGGCATTTCTGAATTTACGAATACATCGGTTTTAGTATTGTAAAACTTATTGCATAAAATCTGTAAGCCCTTGGAATCATCCCCACTCAATGCTTTATTCACCCCTATAGCCTGCACAGAATTCTCCAAATTATAAAACCGATTTCTATAAAACTCATTACTTAAACCCCCATTAGAATTTGCAATTAATCCATATTTATCGTCAGGTATTCCGTTTTCGCTTTTAAAAATATTACCCTCAATTTGATACTTATTAGTTGTATTGTCAAGATAAACGCCATAAGGTCTTAACTCTTCCGGTATTGGGTCTTCTCCCGGATTAACATCTTTACCTTGTGGATAACCTAAAATATTAAAAGTGCTATTAATAATTGTTACCGGTTCGTAACTTGAATATCCATCAAGATAAACACCTCTAACAGTTGTAAAGTCGCAATTTCTGATATTTATTTCACCTCCCCAACCTGTAGTCGATTTGATTCCATAATATAAATTTGTAAATGTCGATTTTCTTGCTCCCATAAATGGATCTGGTAATACTTCAAGCTTTTTTAAATTGATTGTTTCAATACCAACTTTCTCCGGCACGGAACTAACAAAATTTCTGTAATCTGCAAAATCACAATTCACAAATTTTGCATGGTCTGAATAATTAATTTCAATAAATTCATCACAAGTATTGTTTATGCCAAACTCCTCTGGAGCGTCTTCAGTTATAATAAATTCACAATCTTTAAAATAAAGTACATTCCCTGTATTTCTATTAATAAGAATATCCTGATAATTATTAATAAATTTTGTCCCATCTAAGTTCAATAAAATATTTGCATCCTGATATTGATTATTGAGATAATTATAAATTCCATAATGAGCTTTAGCAATCGTAGTATTTCCTGTAGATGTTAATTCTGGTCTATTCTCTGTATAATCTCCGTTTAAAACAATCCCAAACCAAGCCTGATGTATTGCAGTCAGCAAGGCTCCTTCTTCCAAAATTAGTTTGCCTCCCGGATTCACAATTAGTTGTGAATTATCATCGAAACTAATCTTAGAGCTTATTCTAAGAATGCCCCCGTCATTTACAGTAACATGCCCATAAATCATATCTGGTTTATCCATTACCAAAACATCTCCAGAATTAACTGTAATATTATTTATAATTGGATAAGATTCTTTTTCAGGAAAAGCTATCTTATTAATGTGATATTCAATTTGAATAGCTGATGCGACTGGTTCTCTTTTTACAACATCATACCCATATTTGCTGACCGAAACCGTTGCAGTACGAAATTCACTCTGTGATTTAACAGAAAACATACCCTCAGAATCTGTAAAAGTGAAATAATCTTCACTAGTGCCATTTATATGAACTTTTACTATGGCATCAGGTACTGGTTGCATATTTGGCTGCTCTCCTTCTAACACAATCCCTTTCCATGTTTGATTAAGTAGTGGCGAAAAATCCTCTGCCTTATAAATATCTGCATATAATGCTTGGTCAAAAGTACATTCCTGGTCACTGACTGTAAAAGTATTAAAGACACTATTCTCTGGTGGATTTACTAAATCCTTATATGCATAATTGCAAGTAACAACTTGAGCTGGATTTGTATTTATTTCCACTTGAAGAGGAGGTAATTCGTTATTATGCTTTAACACTCCAACATTTTGCCAATTGTATTCATTAGCAAACTGCCAATACGCGTAACCAAGTGAGTTACACTTTGAGGCTTGATTCATAATATTTATTACAGATGTTGTCAACTGTGCTTCAGAAACAGGAGTAGCATCACCTTCAATTAACTCAGGAGTATTTTCCTGAATTTCTGTTTGCATACCATTTTCACCTATCATCCACGGGCAATCAATTGTTTTACCAAAATAATAAACATACCTATTAACATAAGTCCCAAGCGGATACTCTTCATATAAATAAGCATTGTGATCATAGTTATGGAAATTTAAAAAATCACAATAATAAAACGGCTTTGTACCAAGCCTAAAAAAAGTGTTTTCACCAAACAATCCTGTAGTAGTATAATGATTGTTATCAATGGTTTTGATCGTATCAACAATATCTTTTACAGTTGGTGCTAAGCTTAATTGGTTTACATAATTCCCATCAGGGAATTCAGAGTTATCAAATGATTGGATCTCATGAAATAAATCATATGCAAATAATGCGGGATGATTTTTAAAATAATCTCCTAATGCCCCCATCAGATCCTTATATTGGCTTACAATATTATGATCGCTGTATTGCAATAGACTACGATACTTTTTACTTCCATCAACATATCTGGCATCGCCACCCATAACCCAAATTACTTTAATATCATAAATATCTGCAATATCAAGTACTATTTGCATCGCTGTTTTTAAATAGGCAATACCATCCTCGTTCATGTCTTGATAAACAGCGTAGCTCATGAAACCTGTATCTCCCTCAAAAGGTATTGGATCAGGATTAGTGGTGGTGGTTGATCTATGCCAAAATGCTAAAGCCAATTGATCAGAATAATATTTTGGTCGCACTCCGGCATTCATTATTCTAACTGAATTAAAGCCCATTTCTTTCATCAATTTTAAGTGAGCGTGCAATTGAATTGATAATTCACCTTGCGTGTGTGGGTAATTATTATCAGCCCATACATAATAATTTGCATGGGGACCTACCAAAAATCCATTGTCCTCATCAACATATATCGTTAACAAATAATTACATGTTTTCAAAAAGAATTCCTGCCCCTGATAATAGGTCTTCCCATCACGCATATAAACAAACGGATTGTGATGGATGTTTACATCTTCCTGCGAATACACAGTTTTACCCCCCCCCTACAAAGCTAATGCCAATAACGGCAAGCATTGTAGAAAAAATAAAAATCTTTTTCATAAATAATTCTTTAGAGTTAATAACAATTTATGACGTCAAAAATAATACAACCTACCTTATTTAACAAATATTTGTCGAATTATTTTATAAAAAACCAATGCCCCCTACTTTAATTTAAGCAGGAGGCATTGCAATGTGTTTTATTTAGTTATTTAAAAAGTTCGTTAAATTCTTCGATTGTAACTTCTTTTTCTTCGGTTTTAATTGCCTCGGCAACAAAGTCAACAACTTTATCTTCTATTTCCTGTTCGTAAAGTTTATTTGCTTCGCTTTCTTTTTGCAACATTTCGATGGCATATTTATCAAGATATTCGTCAGGAATATAAGACATTCCGTACTGGCTAAACTGTGCTAACAACTGTTGTTTTGCAGCGCTTTTTAGTTCTTCTTCGCTAACTTTAAGCTCATTTTCTTTAGCAATTTTGCTCTTTATTAATGTCCATTTGAGGTCAGTAATAAAACGAGGGAATTCCTCTTCGATTTGTTCAGCAGTAACCTCTTTATTTGTTGCTATGATCCAACGTTTTAGAAAATCCTCCGGCAAACTGATTTCAAGTTTTTCGGCAAGTTTTTCGCGAATATCTAACATCATCTTAAACTTAGTTTCGCGTGAGAATGAAGCTCTGATATCTTCGATGATTCTTGCTTTAAATTCTTTTTCGTCTTTAACAGCATTATCACCAAATACATTGTCGAACAAACTTTGGTTAACCTCGGCTTTTGCAAATTCTTTTACTTCATTAACCGTTGCTCTAAACTGAGCTCCAAGTTCTTCAACTTTTTCTTTCTCAATATTTAATAATGAAGATATTTCAGCGTCATTTGGGAATGCTTTTTTAAGGTCAAAGTCAATAATAGTACCTTCCTCAACACCAACAAATTGTTTTTTAATTTCTTCGTCCTTAATTATTTTTATTGAGATTGAAGCATCTTCAACAGCAACACCATCGGTTAAAATCTCAGACTTGTCGTCAAGTTGCACTAAATCTACCTTGAGCATTGACTCTTCAGAAGATTTTTTTGCATTTTGGAATGATCCAAATCTTTGCTGATAGCTTTCGATGTATTTAGCAATCATTTCGTCGTCAACTTTAATCAGATATTTGTTGACTTTATCTCTTTTAGTAAGCTTAACTTCGAATTCAGGAGACAAACCAATGTCGAAAACGAACTCAAATTTGTCTTGAGTTGCGAAGTCAACTTGTTCTTGCTTTTCGCTAGGCAAAGGATCTCCAAGTACATTTAGCTTTTCGACAACAAGGTATTCGGAAAGAGAACTCGATACAATTTTATTAAGCTCTTCGGCAATAATAGCATTTCCGTACATTTTTTTGACCAGACCAGCAGGCACATGACCCGGTCTAAAACCCGGCACATTAGCTTTTCTTCTAAATTCTTTAATAGATTTTTCGACATTTTCGGCAATGTCATCTTTTGTTACGTGAACAGTTAGAGTTGCATTTAACTCGTCAATTTGATTTTTAACAACTTCCATCGGCCGTTTATTAAGTTATAAAATGTTAAAAAACCGCATTTTCTCTATTAAGAAAATCATGCGGTTTTGTGCGGATGAAGGGACTCGAACCCCCACGTCTCTCGACACTAGATCCTAAGTCTAGCGCGTCTACCAATTTCGCCACATCCGCAAAATTGAGGTGCAAAGATAATTATTTTTTTTTACTAAAAAATTATTTTTCTAAAAAATATAAATTTTTCGCCTTTCAATTATGTCTGGGGTTGTGTAATATAAAAAAACAATACCCCCTACTTTAATTTAAGCAGGAGGCATAGCAATAAGTTGTATTTTTGTATTATTCTTTTATTGATTCATAATTTCGTACAAAGCATCGAGTTTTGGTGTGAGAATAATCTCTGTTCTACGATTTTTTGCACGAGCTTCAGGAGTTTTTGCTGGATCGATTGGCAAATATGCACTTCTACCCGCAGCAGTTAATCTCTTTGGGTCGATACTTGAACTACTCAAAAGAATTTTAACGATTGAAGTTGCTCGTTTAACACTTAAATCCCAATTATCTTCGATATTTCCATTTCCACCGTAGGCTAATTCGTCTGTGTGCCCTTCGATTAATATATTAATATCCTGATTATCCTCCAGAACGCCGGCAAGTTTTTTTAATGCCTGAACACCTTTTGGATCCACATCCCATTTTCCTGATTTAAACAATAATTGCTCTTCGAGCGAAACATAGACTTTACCATCTTTCATAGTAACGGTTAGTCCATTACCTTCAAATCCAACCAAAGCATTAGCAACAGTATTACGCAAAGCATTCATAACAGAGTCTTTGGAGTCTAAGATAGCCTGGAGCTCCATAACTTTTGCATTTTTGTCGGCAAGTTCTTTCTCTTTTAAATCAAGTTGTATTTTTAGAGCATCTAGATTTGCTCTTTCTTGATTTAATCGTGCTTCGAGCGCACGCAACTCATCCTCTTTACGTTGCAACTCTTCGCGTGTTTCCTGTAACAGAGCCATTGCTTTTTGAGCATCAGCATCGGCACCGGCACGTAATTTTTCCTGATTTTCGAGTAATTGCTGATAAAGATCGTTAATCTTATCATACTGACTGGTTAAAGTACGATAAGCATTCCCTTTTATTGCAGTATCAGTAACTAAAGAGTTTTTATCAATCTTCATTTTGTCTATCTCAGCCTGCAACTCGTTGTTAGTTGTTGTTAATGACTCGTTATCTTTTTTTAACTCATTACGTTCTGTCTCACAAGTTTCCTTTGCTTCTTTTACCTCTTCAAATTGTCTTGCGGGTACACATGAAAATATCATTCCTGCAACAGCAAAAATCATTACTACCTTTAATAAACCGTTTCTATTCATGGCTTTAATTTTAATTGTTTTCACAAAAATAGTCAAGAATTTGTAATTATATCTGTTATTAAACAATTTTTATTTACATGAACCTGTTAATTTTTTTATGTTGACTATAAAAAAATGTTGTATTTTTGCCAAACGAGTATGATAGACACAAAAAAATATAAGCTTTTAAGCCAGATTGACTCTCCCGAAGACTTAAAAAAGTTTCCGCTAAAGGACTTACCAAAAGTTTGTGAAGAGTTACGATGTTTTATAATCGAGTCTGCATCAAAAAATCCCGGACATTTTGGCGCCAGTTTAGGAGTTGTTGAACTTACCGTTGCTATGCACTACGCCTACAACACGCCCGAGGATCAAATAATATGGGATGTTGGTCATCAGGCATACGGGCATAAAATACTTACCGGTCGCAGAGATGTATTTCACACAAATCGCACCTATAAAGGAATTAGTGGTTTTCCAAATCCAAAAGAAAGTATTTACGACAGTTTTGGAGTCGGACACTCTTCGACAAGCATTTCGGCAGCACTCGGGATGGCTGTAGCAGCAAAAATCAAAGGCGAAAAACATCAGACAATAGCTGTTATTGGAGATGGAGCTCTCTCGGGAGGAATGGCTTTTGAAGGATTAAACAATATGGCAGCAACAAATAGCAATATGTTAATTATTTTAAATGATAATAAAATTGCTATTGATGAAAGTACCGGTGCGCTTAAAGAATACCTTACCGATATTGCCACATCAAAAACCTACAACAGAGTAAAAGATGATGTTTGGAATTTTTTAGGTAGAATAAACCGACTTGGAGCAAATGTACAAGGGTTTACCCAAAAAATTGATAACGCAATAAAGTCCATAATAATGCGTAACAGCAATCTTTTCGAGTCGCTAAACATCAGATACTTTGGTCCTGTTGACGGACATGATGTTGTTTTATTGTCGAAATTGCTTGACGATATTAAAGACATTCCAGGTCCAAAACTTTTACATATTATCACTAAAAAGGGTAAAGGTTTTAAAGAAGCTGAACAAAATCAAACAAAATGGCATGCTGCTCCCGGTAAATTTGATGTATTGACAGGTAAATTACTCGATCAAAATAAAGACACCAACAAACCACAAAAATACCAAGATGTTTTTGGAGATGCAATAGTTGAACTTGCCAAAACTAATGATAAAATTGTGGCAATAACACCTGCAATGCTTTCGGGCAGCTCACTGTTAAAAATGCAAAAAGAATTTCCCGATAGATGTTTTGATGTGGGAATAGCAGAGCAACATGCTGTAACTTTTGCAGCAGGACTTGCAATTAGGGGATTAAAGCCATTTTGTAATATTTACTCAACTTTTGTGCAAAGAGCATACGATCAAATTGTACACGATGTTGCATTACAAAATTTACCGGTTATAATGTGTCTCGACAGAGCAGGGTTAGTCGGAAATGACGGAGCTACACATCATGGAGCATTCGACATATCATTCCTCAGATGCATTCCAAACTTAACAATTGCTGCACCCCGAAATGAATTTCAGTTACGAAATTTGATGTTTACCGCTCAACTCGACAAAAACAATTTTCCTTTTGTGATAAGATATCCAAGAGGCGAATCAACGCAGCCCCCAAGTAAACCGGAATTTAAAGAACTCGAAATTGGCAAAGGAGAGTGTGTAATAAAAGGCGAAAATATTGCAATTGTAAGCATTGGCACACCTGGCAACACTGCAATAAAGGTTGCAAATGATTTAAAAAATGATAATATCCGAATTTCTGTTTATGATATGATTTTTGCAAAACCATTAGACTTAGATTTACTTTTCGAGATATTTAATAGTCATCAACACATAATTACAATTGAAGACAATTCTCTGATTGGAGGATTTGGGAGTGAGATTGCCGAAATTATAACTGACCACAAAATTGATATCGAACTAACACGATTAGGAATACCTGATAAGTTTATTGAACATGGTTGTCAAGCAGAGTTAATTAGAGATTGTGGTTACGATTATACTTATTTACTATCGTCTGTTAAAAAAATATGCAAATTGTTTATTAATTGTTAATAAAAACAATTATTTTTACATTTGATAAAAACCAAAATAGCATTGCATGAAAAGGATTTTACTTTTACTTATTGGAATAGGACTAATACAGTTCTCGTTTTCTCAAGACATAAAACCGGACAGAACTTTTGTGAACTATTTTTATGATTCTGAAGCATACATGTACGAAGAAAACTACGATGTTGCTTTAGATTTGTTATTAAAGCTTGAGGAAATGGATCCTGAGAATCCAAACATCTGGTATAAAATTGGCTATTGCTATCTTAATACCAGACTCTATAAAGCCAAAGCTCAAAAATATCTTGAAAGAGCTGTAGAGCATGCAAATCCGAGCTATACTGCTGACAATCACAGAGAAAGAACCACACCGCTAGAGTCTTATTTGTATTTGGGCATTGCATATCGCATGAACTACGAGTTTGAGCTAAGCCTTCAGGCATTTAATGATTTAAGGATAAAGCTCGACCCCGAAAAACCCGAAGACAAGTATTTACTTGATTTGATTGATTGGGAAGAGGAAATCACAAATAATGCAATTTACTATTACGAAAATCCTATTGATGCCCAATTGCGCAATATGGGTTCTACAATAAACTCAAAATATGCTGACCACTCACCAATTGTTGATTTAAACGAAAGCATGTTATTATTTACATCAAAACGACCAAAAGAAGGTGAAACTCTGGAAAATCAGGACGAAGATGTATTTATTTCAAAGAATAGTAACTATGTTTGGGGACGTCCCACAAGATTAACAGAACCTGTAAATACCGAAATTCACAATGAAGCTGCAATTGGATTATCGATTAATGGCGAACAAATGTTCTTCTTTCGCTCGGGCATGAGTAATAAAGGGAATATTTATGTAACAGAGTCTGAAGACGGATATACTTGGAGCGACCCAAAATTCTTGAGAGAGGATGTAAACTCAAAATATCGTGAAACACATGCTACGATTACTCCTGACGGAAACTCAATCTTTTTCACAAGCGATCGTAAAGGTGGTTTTGGTGGGTCTGACATTTATGTTATGCGAAAACTTCCGAACGACAAATGGAGTGAACCACAATTACTACCAAAGGAAGTTAACACTCCTTATGACGAGGAATCACCATTTGTACATCCCGACGGCGTTACACTTCTTTTTAGCTCAAAAGGTCACACAACAATGGGTGGTTATGACGTTTTTTACAGTATCATGAATAAAAACGGTACTTTCTCAGAACCTGTAAACCTTGGTTATCCAATTAATACTCCTGACGACGACGTTTCTTACGTTATGAATATGGATGGTCGTAGAGGATACATTGCAACCGTTAAGGATGATGGATACGGAGATTTAGATCTTTACGAAGTACTTCAGTCGGGAGTTTATGATAACAATCTTATAGTCTATGACGGTATTGTTTCTGATATCAACAATAACATCCCTGATGATCTTATTATTGCAGTTCGAGATATGAAAACCGAAGAATATGTTGGCATTTATCGTCCAAATAAAAATGACGGAAGGTATTTATTAGTGCTTTTACCTGATGTAACCTACGAAATATCTTACGAAGCAAAGGGACACTTGATTCATTCGATTGAGCACACTCCAACTAAAAATGACATTGAAGTATTTACCTCCGAATTCCTACCAATTGAACTAGATCCAGTTTTGCTACAAGCATACCTAATGCACGATATTGTTTATTTTGACAAAGGTGACACCAAAATTGACGACCAGGCTGCCGGTGTTTTAAACAAAGTAAAAACAAAAGCTGATGAGTGGAATCAAGATGCAGGTCACATGATTGTTAACATCAATATGCCTGTAATTGGTGCTGAACCAATTAGAGATGCTGCAAGAGCAGAGTCAATTATTGAATATTTAACAGAAAATGGCATTGCTAAAGACGACATCTTTTTAAATGGTTCGTATCCGGATGGATATCAGGATGTTTACGGACTCGATATGAGAGAGCGTCAAGATGTTCTTGCAGACAACTCTTTGCCTACAACAGACACTCAAATAGCTCCTGAAGGAAAAGTAAGCATCGAGAATATTTTGTTTGACTTCGACAAAGCCTATATTCGTCCGGAGTATTACGACAACCTTAATAAGCTTGCAGATTATATGAATAATAACCCCGGAGCTCAAATTGAGGTTGGTGGACACACCGACTGGCTTGGTACCAACGAGTACAACTACTTATTATCTTATAGGAGGTCAAAAGCAGTTAAAGACTTCTTGGTTGAAAAAGGTAATAATCCCGAGAACATTATCACAAGTAAATATGGTGAGGACAAGCCTATTGCTGAAAATGCAAATTCAGATGGTACCGATAACCCTCTTGGAAGAAAGTACAATCGTAGAGCTGAGTTTAAAGTTCTGATGCAAGGTAGTGTAAGTCTGTTAGAGATTATACCTTTTGACATGAACTTTATGGCTGCAAACAATAATAACGGCGAACCATACGATGTAAACAATGCCTCAAGCGGCGACAATGTAGATAAGAGTAAAAAATATACAATTCAGATTTTTGCCCTTAAAAACCAAAAATCAACAGATTACTTTGCCGACCTTGTGGGTGTGAAAATGCATGTTGCTGACGGATGGTACAGATATTATGTAGGAGAATTTAATTCATACAAAGACGCTAAAGTTGCATTGGATAACCTAAAAGCTATGGGGTATAACCCGTTTATCAGAAAACTAAGTTTCTTCGAAAAATAGAAATTAAAAAATCCGGTTAAAGCCGGATTTTTTTTATATATATTTTTTTTCGCAATAGTGTTCGTTTTCTTGGTGAAAACTACATAATAGCCCGCCCCTGCAACCCTGATAGTTTCTTTATAACCTCATTAATTTGTGTAATTTGATTAAGTATTTGGGTTATTCGTTCTTGATCCTTATTTTCTTGTGCTTTTTTAAGTTTGTTGCGTAGTTTTAATTTAGCCTCATAAACTATATTTAATTTATATTTAATAAAAAGGTCTTCTAAAATCTCGTTCAATTTTTTTGCTTCTTCCACAATTTGAGCTCCTCTTTTTTCCCAAATCTTACTTAGTTGATGCTTTTGCGAACATACATTTGCTGACAATTGGCTAATTTCCGGATCGTGATGCTGAATAAAAAACTCTGGACTTATTTCCTCCTCATTTTGTATCATTTTCTCGACGAGACTAAAAATCTTTTGATTTAATAGATTCTTTAATTCAAGTTCGTCATTTCTAAGTTGATCTATAATGTAGTCGGCTACCCGCACCTCAACATTTTCATTGGTTTCACTATTAATAAAAACAGCTTTCAAATTGCCGTACAAAAGCAGCAATCTTATAATTTCAAGCTCTTTCTCCTCAAAATAAATTTTCTCAACAAAAGACGGAACAGCCGGTATGTTTTGAGAAGTTCCAAGCTGTGCAAAACGCTGCTCCTGCCTTTTAACATCTTCAATTTTTTTTCTGGTTATCTTAGCAACTTCGGCATATAAGACAGTTTCGCTTATGTTCATTATATTGCCACATTCCTGAATATAAACAGACTGTTTGATTTTATCATCAATAACCGAGATAGAACGAACAATGTCGCTAATAAGACTCGATCTTTTTATTGGGTCGTTTTTAGCTTCCTCACTTAACAGTTTGGCTTTAAAACTTATAAAGTCCTGTTCGTTTTCATCAATAAATTTTATGGTTTCGGAACTAGAGTGCTTTTGCGAAAATGAATCGGGATCTTCACCCTCAGGAAAAAGCAGGACCCGAACATTTAGACCTTGCTCTAACAACATGTCTATCCCACGCAAAGAAGCCTTTATGCCGGCAGGATCACCGTCGTACAAAATTGTAACATCATTTGTAAACCTGTGTATAAGTCTTATCTGATCCTCTGTTAAAGATGTGCCAGATGATGCTACAACATTTTTTATATCAGCCATGTGTAACGACAAAACATCAGTGTATCCTTCGACCAGATAGCATTTCTCCTTTTTGATTATTTCGTTTTTTGCTTGAAATAAACCATAAAGAACTTTACTTTTATTATAAATTATCGATTCCGGAGAGTTAAGATATTTGGCAATTTTTTTATCAGTTTTTAAAGTTCTTCCTCCAAATCCAATTACTTGCCCCGCAAGGCTAAATATAGGGAACATTACTCGTCCTGCAAATCTATCGAAGTTAAAGTTATCTTTAACAATCGACAGACCGGTCTTCTCGAGAAATTCGAGTTTATACCCCTTGTTTATGGCATGTTTTGTAAAAGCGTCTCGCTCTTCAAGAGAGTATCCCAATTTGAAATCTTCGATAATTTGTTTATTAAAACCTCTCTCTCTAAAATAACTAAGTCCAACGCTAACGCCTTCGTCGGTACGCATTAAGTTCTCGGCAAACGACTCTGCTGCAAATTTTGTTACAATAAGCATGCTTTCTTTTTCGCTGCTTAGTTTCTTTTCATCATCACTTAACTCCCTCTCTTCTATTTCGATATTATATTTTTTGGCAAGATATTTCAGAGCTTCGGGATAAGTGAGATGCTCATGTTCCATTATAAAATTAACAGAATTCCCTCCTTTTCCACAGCCAAAACATTTAAAAATTCCTTTGGCAGGGCTAACAGTAAAAGATGGAGTTTTTTCGTTATGAAAAGGGCATAATCCAAGATAGTTTGCACCACGACGTTTTAAATGTACAAAATCGCTAACAACGTCAACAATTTCGGCAGCATCAAATATTTTCGATATGGTTAGCTGGTCTATCATAATAATACAACAAAAATAGAGATTTTTTTTATCAAAACTTACGAAACAAGCAACAGAAAACAATTATTTACAAACAAGCTAAACCGTTTGGTCAATTAATGACCATCGGTCCTGTACTCTCGATATTGCTAGTATTTCCGGCTCTATCTATTATGTAAAACTTATATAGAATCGTATCACCACTAAAAGGAAAAATTTCGTCAAGATCATTAATCAGTATTTCACCTTTCAAGGTTTTACGATTCCCTTCAGTTTGAAATTTTGGCAAATAAAAATTAAGTGGGACTAACAAATCTGTGGGTGTAACAACTCCGTTTAGATACTGATATTTCTCCAGAAAAATTGTATTTTGCTGTGGGGATGTTGTATCAAATCCTATGTCACCATCACCATCAACAAAAGAAAAGTGAAGAGTTCCATTTAATACTCTGTTATCCAAACCATCAATTGTATCGGTAAAAGTAAATGAAATTAGCTCAATTTGCGGCTCTGGTGGGTATTGTTCAATATTAAAGCATGATACCGACAATGCAAGCAGGAACAAAAACATCAGTATAGGTTTAATTGAATTCATCTAACAAAAATACGAAATATTTTTAAAAAAAGAAGCTGTACATAATACAGCTTCTTTTTTTAGTTTTAATTATTATTATGCTTGAGCCGTTGGACCTCCGAAATTCATAGGAATAGGATTCCCTTGCTTATTTGAAGAAACTTTAATTGGACCATTAACAGATTCGAATTTATTTATATTATCCTGTAAAGCAGTCATTAATCTCTTGGCATGCTCAGGGGTTAAAATAATACGAGATTTAACCTTCGCTTTAGGCATTCCAGGCATAATACGAACAAAGTCCAGCACAAACTCTGATGAAGAGTGAGTAATTACAGCTAGATTGGCATATACCCCTTGTCCGGTTTCTTCGGTTAGCTCGATATTGATTTGATTCTGTTTGTTTTTATCTTCCATATTAAACTTCTTTAGATATTTCTACTTCGTTATCCTTATTTACTCTATCCATAACTTCTTTAGGAGCGACTCTAATGCTTTGAAGCTCTCTTTGACCAGTACCAGCCGGAATCAAGTGTCCCACAATGACATTTTCTTTTAGTCCCTCGAGAGTATCAACCTTAGCTCTGATAGCAGCTTCATTAAGAACTTTTGTCGTTTCTTGGAAAGAAGCAGCCGACATAAAGCTATTTGTCTGAAGAGCAGCTCTAGTAATACCCTGAAGTATTTGGCTAGATGTTGCAGGTAAAGCATCGCGGGCATCAACAAGTTTTAAGTCTTTGCGTTTAAGCATTGAGTTTTCGTCTCTCAATCTACGATAAGACACTATTTGTCCGGCTTTAAATGTTTGAGAATCGCCCGGATCAATAACCACCTTTTTATCAAAAAGATTATCGTTTTCTTCGCGGAATTCCCATTTATCAACGATTTGTTTTTCTAGGAATTGAGTATCACCCGGTTCTTCGATAACTACCTTTCTCATCATCTGACGAACGATAACTTCAAAGTGCTTATCATTGATCTTCACACCTTGCAAACGATAAACATCCTGCACTTCGTTTACCAAATATTCCTGAACCTCCGTTGGTCCTTTAATAGATAGGATATCGCTAGGAGTAATTGCACCGTCAATAAGTGGTGTACCCGCTTTAACATAATCGTTAGGCTGTACGAGAACTTGTTTTGATAAAGGAACAAGATATTTTTTTACTTTCCCGTCTTTTGGTAATATTTCTATCTCACGATTACCTCTTTTAATTTTACCAAAAGAAACTTCACCATCAATTTCGGAAACGACAGCAGGATTAGATGGATTACGAGCTTCGAACAACTCTGTTACTCGAGGCAAACCACCGGTGATATCACCACCTTTTCCAACAATTCTTGGCATTTTGATAAGAATATCCCCCGTTTTGATATCGTCTTTTTCGTTACGCATCAAACGCGCTCCCACAGGTAAGTTATAAGTAGCTAGAACTTCTTTTTTCTTATCAACAATTTTAGCAACAGGAATTTTGGTTTTATCTTTTGTTTCGATAATTATTTTTTCTTTGAACCCTGTTTGAGCGGCAACTTCTTCTTTAACGTTTATTCCTTCGATAACATCCTCAAAAACAAGTTTTCCGGCATATTCAGAAACAATAACGATATTATATAAATCCCAATCACAAATTTTATCTCCTTTTGCTACCTTATCCCCACTTTTGAAGAATAGTTTAGCTCCATAAGGAATTTGTTTGTTAACTAATTGGATTTTAGTTTTAGTATCACTGATTTTCATTTCAGCCATACGAGTAACAACGATATCCACCATTGTACCATCCGACTCTTCAAACTCAACCGTTCTTAACTCATCAAACTCGAGGATTCCGTCATATTTTGCAACAATTGAAGATTCGCTTGCAATATTACCTGCAACCCCCCCCATGTGGAATGTTCTCAAAGTAAGCTGAGTACCAGGCTCACCAATCGACTGAGCCGCAATAACACCAACGGCTTCGCCTTTTTGGACCATTTTTCTTGTAGCTAGGTTTCTACCATAACATTTTGCGCAAACACCTTTTCGGCTTTCGCAAGTTAGTACAGAGCGTATTTCTACTCTATCAATTGGAGAATCTTCGATTTTTCGTGCTACTTTTTCGGTTATTTCTTCTCCTGAAGCAACAATTAACTCTTCGGTTTGTGGATGGAATACATCATGTACACTTGTACGACCAAGAATTCGTTCATACAATGACTCTATTACTTCCTCGTCGTTCTTTTTTAGCTCAGTAGCAACAAGGCCACGAAGTGTTCCACAATCTTCTTCGTTAATAATAACATCTTGAGCCACATCAACAAGACGACGAGTTAGATAACCTGCATCAGCGGTTTTTAGGGCTGTATCGGCAAGACCTTTACGAGCACCGTGAGTAGAAATAAAGTACTCAAGAATAGACAATCCTTCTTTAAAGTTTGATAAAATAGGATTCTCAATAATTTCACTTGTTTGAACCCCTGATTTTTGCGGTTTTGCCATCAAACCTCTCATACCACATAACTGACTAATCTGCTCTTTTGATCCCCTTGCACCAGAGTCAAGCATCATATAAACAGCATTAAAACCTTGGTCGTCGGTTGAAAGTTTTCTCATAACCTCAATACTCAAACGAGCATTAATGTTAGTCCAAACATCAATTACCTGATTATATCTTTCGTTATCAGTAATAAAACCATTGTTATAATTAAACATGATTTCATCAACTGCTTCATATCCTTCTTCGATTAACTCCTCTTTCTGCTCAGGTACAATAACATTGTCCAAATTAAAAGATAGCCCACCAACAAATGCATTTGAATAGCCTAAATCTTTAATATCGTCGAGAAACTTAGCCGTAACAGCAGTACCACATTGACTAACAAGATTTCCAATAATATCGCGAAGTGATTTTTTTGTAAGAACTTCGTTAATATATCCATATTCTCTTGGCACAATTTTATTAAACAACACTCGACCAACAGTAGTAGAAATCATTTTAGTTACAATCTCACCATTTTCATCAACATCTTCGGTTCTAACTTTGATACTAGCATGGAGTCCAAGTTTCCCTTCATTATGAGCAATAACAACCTCTTCGGGAGAGTAAAATATCTGACCTTCTCCAATAACTCCTTTACGTTCTTTTGTCATATAGTACAAACCTAAAACCATGTCCTGAGAAGGAACAGTAATAGGCGCCCCATTTGCTGGGTTAAGGATGTTATGAGAAGCAAGCATTAACACTTGAGCTTCAATAATTGCAGCATTCCCTAAAGGTAAGTGAACAGCCATTTGGTCACCATCAAAGTCGGCATTAAAAGCGGTACAAACCAACGGGTGTAATTGAATAGCACGACCTTCGATAAGTTTAGGCTGAAACGCCTGAATACCAAGACGGTGCAACGTAGGAGCACGGTTTAGCAAAATCGGGTGTCCTTTAAGCACACTTTCAAGAATATCCCAAATAACCGGATCTTTTCTTTCGACTATTTTTTTAGCAGATTTAACTGTCTTTACAATACCACGCTCAGTTAATTTTCTGATAATAAATGGTTTATATAACTCGGCAGCCATGTCCTTAGGAATACCACATTCGTGCATTTTTAGTTCAGGACCAACAACAATTACCGAACGAGCCGAAAAGTCAACACGTTTACCAAGTAAGTTTTGACGAAAACGTCCTTGCTTACCTTTTAAACTATCGCTAAGTGATTTTAGTGGTCTATTTGCATCAGTTTTAACTGCATTTGATTTTCTTGAATTGTCAAACAAAGAATCTACAGCCTCTTGAAGCATGCGTTTTTCATTACGTAAAATAACTTCGGGAGCTTTTATTTCTAATAATCTTTTTAAACGATTATTACGTATAATTACCCTCCGATAGAGGTCATTTAAGTCTGATGTAGCAAATCGACCACCATCTAATGGAACTAAAGGTCGAAGTTCGGGTGGTATAACAGGAACGACCTGTACAATCATCCACTCAGGTTTATTGATATCTTTTGACAATCTAAAAGCTTCGACAACACTTAAACGTTTAAGAGCTTCGCTCTTACGTTGCTGCGAAGTTTCTTTATTAGCTTTATCTCTAAGATCATATGAAAGCTCATCAAGATTTATACGTTGTAATAAATCAAAGATAGCCTCTGCCCCCATTTTAGCAATAAACTTGTTAGGGTCTGAATCCTCAAGCAAGTGATTCTCCTTTGGCAAAGATTCAAGAATTTCGAGATACTCATCTTCGGTAAGAAAATCCATTTCCTGGATGCCATCAATTGCTTTTACCCCAGCCTGTATAACGACATATCTTTCGTAATATACAATTGTATCGAGTTTTTTAGCAGGCAAACCAAGCAAATATCCAATTTTATTAGGTAATGTTTTAAAATACCAAATATGAGCAACAGGAACTTCAAGTTTTATATGTCCCATTCTTTCGCGGCGAACTTTCTTCTCGGTAACTTCAACACCACATCTATCGCAAACAATACCCTTATATCTGATTCTTTTATATTTCCCACAATGACATTCATAATCTTTTACCGGGCCAAAAATTCTTTCGCAAAACAAACCATCTCTTTCAGGTTTATAAGTACGATAGTTAATTGTTTCGGGTTTTGTAACTTCTCCGCTCGACATTTCCTGAATCTCTTCAGGAGAAGCGAGGCTAATTGTAATTTTGGAGAAGCTAGAACTTACTTTATTATCTTTTCTAAAAGCCATTTTATCAGCTGTTTATTAATTTAAAAACATATTAATCCAGATTCACTCTCAGACATAGTCCTCTTAACTCATGTAACAAAACGTTTAAGGATTCAGGAATACCCGGTACAGGCATTTGTTCGCCCTTTACAATGCTTTCATAAGTTTTTGCACGTCCCACCACATCGTCCGACTTAACAGTAAGGATTTCTTGAAGAATATTGGCTGCGCCAAAAGCTTCAAGAGCCCAAACCTCCATTTCACCGAATCTCTGACCACCAAATTGAGCTTTACCACCAAGAGGTTGTTGAGTAATAAGTGAATACGGTCCGATACTACGAGCGTGCATTTTATCCTCAACCATGTGACCAAGCTTAAGCATATAAATTACACCGACAGTAGCAGGCTGATCAAATCTCTTTCCTGTTCCACCATCGTAAAGATATGTTTTACCATAACGTGGCACACCGGCTTTATCAGTATATTCGTTAATCTGCTCGATTGTTGCACCATCAAAGATAGGTGTCGCAAATTTAACGCCTAACACCTGACCAGCCCATCCAAGAACTGTCTCGTAAATCTGACCAAGGTTCATACGAGATGGTACGCCCAATGGGTTAAGAACAATATCAACAGGAGTTCCATCCTCTAAGAAAGGCATATCTTCCTGACGAACAATCTTTGCAAGAATACCTTTATTTCCGTGTCGTCCTGCAAGTTTATCACCAACTTTGATTGTACGTTTGCTGGCAATATAAACTTTTGCTAACTGCATTATTCCAGCAGGCAATTCATCACCAATAGTAATATCAAGCTTTCTACGACGGAATTCACCTTCAAGCTTTTTAAACTCAATCATATAATTGAATAAAAGCTTACTTATTGTGGTATTTCTACTTTTATCGGTAGTCCATTTGTTTGGGCTTACAGTTAAAAAGTCTATTTCAGAAAGCTGTTTTTGAGTAAATTTAACTCCTTTTGGAATTACATCATTACCAAAATTATCTTTTACTCCTTGTGAAGTTTTACCATTTACAACAACAAAAAGCTTTTCGATAAGTAATGATTTAAGCTTAATATTTGCTTCTTCTTGCTGTTCTTCGATGTTTTCGAGTAATATCTTATCCTGGTTCTTAGCTTTTCTATCTTTAATAGTTTTAGCAAAGAGTTTTTTATCGATAATTACACCATTTGTTGAAGGCGATGCTTTAAGCGATGCATCTTTTACATCACCAGCTTTTTCGCCAAAAATTGCTCTTAAAAGCTTTTCTTCCGGAGAAGGGTCGCTTTCGCCTTTAGGTGTAATTTTACCTATTAATATATCACCCGGCTTAACATAAGCACCAATTCTGATAATCCCGTTTTCGTCGAGATCTTTTGTTGCTTGTTCGCTAACGTTTGGAATATCAGAAGTTAGTTCTTCCATACCACGTTTTGTTTCACGAACTTCTAATTGATAATCGGTAATATGTATAGAAGTAAATAAGTCTTCGCGAACTACTTTTTCGTTGATAACGATAGCATCCTCAAAATTATACCCTTTCCAAGGCATAAAAGCCACTTTTAAGTTACGACCTAAAGCCAATTCGCCATCTTCAGTTGCATAACCTTCAGTCAAAATTGTGCCTTTAGTCACTTTTTGACCTTTAGTTACAATCGGACGTAAGTTAATACAAGTGTTCTGGTTAGTTTTGTTGAATTTAGGAATTTCATATTCTTTAATTTCATCAGTAAAGTTTACAAAATTCTCTTCTTCGTCTCTATCGTATTTGATAACGATTTTTTTTGCATCAACATAATCCACAACACCATCACCCTCAGCTACCAACAATATTCTAGAGTCTTTAGCAACCATGTGCTCAATACCTGTTCCAATAATTGGAGAATCGGGTCTTAACAAAGGTACAGCCTGACGCATCATATTAGAACCCATTAATGCACGGTTTGCATCATCGTGTTCCAAGAAAGGAATCAAGGAAGCTGCAATAGATGCAATTTGATTTGGCGCAACGTCCATCAAATTTATTTGTTCGGGTTCTACTACAAGATAATCACCTTCGTTACGCGATTTAATCTTAGATGACTGGAATACACCGGCATCGTCAATCAATGCGTTTGCTTGGGCGATAACTTTTGCTTCTTCTTCCTCTGCACTTAGATATACGATATCTTCAAAACTTGTTTTACCTGCACTAACAGTACGATAAGGTGTTTCGATAAAACCAAGATCATTTATTTTTGCGTAAACACAAAGCGAAGAAATCAGACCAATATTAGGACCTTCGGGAGTTTCGATTGGACAAAGACGACCATAGTGAGTATAGTGAACGTCA
The DNA here is from genome assembly GCA_016937855.1 of Bacteroidales bacterium. GTDB lineage: Bacteria > Bacteroidota > Bacteroidia > Bacteroidales > ML635J-15 > Bact-19. Next base: position 53,824 of record JAFGVU010000204.1, read on the forward strand.
CGCACCTCAAACCCTGCTCTTTCTCTAGACAAACCACCTGGACCCAATGCTGATAATCTACGCTTATGAGTCATTTCAGATAATGGATTTATTTGATCCATAAACTGGGAGAGCTGATTTGTTCCAAAAAACGAATTAATAACAGATGAAAGAGTTTTAGAGTTAATCAGATCCATTGGATGGAACACTTCATTATCTCTGACATTCATCCTCTCTCTGATGGTTCTAGCCATACGAGCAAGACCCACGCCAAATTGATTAGCTAACTGCTCACCAACAGTACGAACACGACGATTGCTAAGGTGGTCAATATCATCAACATCAGTTTTAGAATTAATAAGCTCAATTAGATACTTGATAATTTCGAGAATATCTTCTCTGGTAAGAACTTTTGTATCACCACTGATATCGAGTCCTAATTTATGATTTATTCTAAATCGCCCAACATCCCCTAGATCGTAACGTTTGTCAGAGAAAAACAGATTATGAATTACTTCTCGTGCAGTAGCTTCGTCAGGAGGCTCAGTGTTTCTTAATTGACGATAAATATGAACAACAGCTTCTTTTTCGGAATTACAAGGATCCTTTTGTAGAGTGTTATAAATAATCGCATAATCAGATATTTTCTGATTTTCTTTATGCAGTAAAATCGTTTTTGCACCTGAATCCACAATCATTTCGACATGATGGTTTTCGATAAGTGTTTCACGATCAATAACCACTTCGTTACGCTCAATGGATACCACTTCGGCCGTATCCTCATCAACGAAATCTTCGAACCAAGTTTTAAGAACTCTCGCCGCGAGTCTGCGACCTACCATTTTTTTAACAGCCGTTTTTGAAACTTTTACTTCGTCAGCAAGGTCAAAAATTTCGAGAATATCTTTATCACTTTCGTAACCAATCGCTCTCAAAAGAGTAGTTACGGGTAATTTCTTTTTACGATCGATATAAGCATACATAACCGAGTTTATGTCGGTTGCAAATTCGATCCACGAACCTTTAAACGGAATAATACGAGCTGAGTAAAGTTTTGTTCCGTTTGCATGCAACGACTGGCTAAAGAACACACCAGGCGATCTGTGCAATTGAGAAACAACGATTCTTTCGGCTCCATTAATAACAAATGTTCCGCTAGGAGTCATATAAGGAACTGTGCCTAACCAAACATCTTGAATTGAAGTTTCAAAATCCTCGTGTTCGGAGTCGGTACAATATAATTTCAATTTTGCCTTTAACGGAATGCTATACGTCAGACCTCTTTCGATGCATTGTTCTATGCTATATCTTGGAGGATCTAAAGAGTAGTCCAGAAATTCGAGAACGAAATTATTTCTGGTATCTGTTATAGGGAAATTTTCCTGAAAGACTTTATAAAGACCTTCGGATTTTCTTTGTTCTGCCGTTGAGTCTATTTGAAAAAACTCTTTAAACGATTTTATCTGTATCTCAAGAAAATCAGGGTATTCCAGCTGATTTTTTGTGGTTGAGAAATTGATTCTTTTCTTTGTATTAACAGTCATTTATACACTAATTAAATATGAACCTAAACAATAACAACGAAAGGTTTAAAACCCAAAATGGGTTTTAAACCTAAAACTTATACAACAAAAGTTGCTTATTTAAGTTCGACTTCTGCACCTGCTTCTTCTAATTGAGCTTTAAGTGCATTAGCCTCATCTTTTGGTACTCCTTCTTTAATTGGAGTTGGTGCTCCGTCAACAAGAGCTTTTGCTTCTTTTAGTCCTAGCCCTGTTAATTCTTTAACGAGTTTAACTATCTGTAATTTTTGAGCACCTGCTGAATTTAGGATAACATCAAAGTCTGTTTTTTCGACTTCTGCTGCACCTTCAGCTGCTGCTGCTGGTCCTGCTATTGCCACAGCTGCTGCTGCTGGTTCGATACCATACTCTTCTTTTAAGATATTTGCTAGTTCGTTTACGTCCTTAACAGTAAGGTTAACTAATTCTTCTGCTAACTTCTTAAGATCTGCCATTTTAATTGAATTTTAACTTGTTTTGATTACTAATTTTCTATTCTCTTTCTGACAAGGTTTTAACAACTCCTGCCAATGTGTTCTTACCTGATTCAAGTTGTCCAAGAACAGTCTTCATTGGAGATTGCAACAATGCAATAAGATCACCAATAAGTTCATCTTTGGATTTTAGACTTGCTAATTCATCTAATAAATGTTCTCCAACATAAACCGATTCTTCTGCATAGGCAGCTTTAAATAAAGGCTTGTCGCTCTTTTTATTTAATTCTTTGATCAGTTTACCCGGAACATTAGCGATATTACAAAACATAACAGATGTGTTTTGTTTTAACACATTATATAATTCTGAATAATCGCCTTCAGATGCTTCCAAAGCTCTTTTGAAGAATGTATTCTTAACAACAATCAGTTCTATGTCTTTCTCGAAACACTTTTTTCTCAACTCATAAGTTTGCTGAGCATCAAGTCCTGAAATATCAGCCAAATAAAAATGGCTATATTCAGAAACGGTTGTTTTTAGGTTTTCGATAAGAGCATGTTTGTCATCTCGTTTCATATCGACAATTTCAATTTACTAATTAACTGATTTGGGATCAATCTCTATACCCGGACTCATTGTACTAGAAAGATAAATACTACGAATGTAAGTACCTTTTGCAGCAACGGGTTTTAGTTTAACGATAGTCTGAATAAGTTCTGATGCGTTATCATAAATCTTTTGCGCATCAAAAGAGACTTTCCCGATACCTGCATGGATAATACCATATTTGTCCACTTTAAAGTCGATTTTCCCTTTCTTAACATCTTCAACAGCTTTTCCGATATCCATTGTGACTGTGCCGGTTTTTGGGTTCGGCATAAGTCCTCTGGGACCTAATACTCTACCTAATTTACCGATCTTAGCCATAACTTGAGGCATTGTAATGATAATATCTATATCAGTCCAACCTGATGTAAGTTTCTCGATATAGTCATCCAACCCAACAAAGTCGGCTCCGGCATCTTTTGCTTCTTGCTCTTTATCAGGAGTACACAAAACCAAAACGCGAACTTCTTTTCCAGTTCCGTGTGGTAAAGTTGTTATCCCACGAACCATTTGGTTTGCTTTTCTGGGATCTACTCCAAGACGTACGTCAAGGTCAACAGATGCATCAAACTTAGTGAATGTAATTTCTTTAACTAAATTTGCAGCCTCCTGGAGATCGTACTTCTTGCCTTTTTCAACTTTAGCTAAAGCGTCTTTTCTTTTTTTGCTAATTTTTGTCATTTCAAAAAGTACTTTAATTATTTTTTAATCGGAGATTCTCCCTTAACAGTGATCCCCATACTTCTAGCTGTGCCTGCAACCATGCTCATAGCCGATTCTATTGTAAAAGCATTTAAGTCAACCATTTTGCCTTCGGCAATTGTTCTAACTTGTTCCCAAGAAATTGATCCGACTTTGTTTCTGTTAGGTTCTGCCGAACCTTTTTTTAATTTTGCTATTTCCAATAGTTGTACAGCTACCGGTGGAGTTTTTACGATAAAATCAAAAGTTTTATCACTATAATAAGTGATAACAACCGGCAAAACTTTGCCAGCCATTTCCTGAGTTCTGCCATTAAACTGCTTGCAAAACTCCATGATATTCAAACCTTTTGATCCTAATGCCGGCCCTACCGGTGGAGACGGATTTGCGGCACCTCCTTTAATTTGCAGTTTAATAAAACCGCCAATTTGTTTTGCCATAAACTTTGTTTCTTTTAAATAAAGATTACTCTTTTTCTACCTGTATGAATCTAAGCTCTAAAGGAGTCCTTCTACCAAAAATCTTTACCATTACCTTTAGCTTTTTCTTTTCATCATACACCTCTTCTATCACACCACTAAACCCATTAAACGGACCGTCGATCACCTTTACTGGTTCACCAACATAATATGGAACGTTTATTTCCTCATCGCTCTCGGCAAGTTCATCAACTTTACCAAGTATTCGCGCAACTTCATCGCTACGAAGTGGTGTGGCTACTCCGTCTTTGGTACCCAAAAAACCTATAACACCCGTTACACCGCGAATTATGTGCTCTATTTCACCGTCTAGAACAGCATTTATCAAAATGTAACCCGGAAAGAAATTTCTTTCTTTGTGTACATGTTTTCCGTTTCTTACCTGATAGACTTTTTCGGTTGGAATAAGCACTTGAGATACTTGTTCAGAAAGCCCCAGTCTCGAAATTTCATTCTCGAGATATTCCTTTACCTTCTTCTCCTTACCGCTAAGGGCTCGAACGACGTACCACTTTTTTTGTATTTCTGCCATATCCAACTAAAAAATTTGGTTTAATAAAACATGCCGTAAACTATTTCGAGAACTTCTTTAAAAGTAAAGTCCATCAAAAACACCACAACGGCAAATATTAAGGAAGCAACCATAACAACAACAGCACTGTTCTGAAGTTCAGACCATTTTGGCCATGTAACTTTGTGAACTAACTCGTTGTAAGTTTCTAAGAAATATGTTTTAATTTTACTCATCTCTTATATATTGTCTTGTGCACGGGAGGAGCGACTCGAACGCCCGACACCTAGTTTTGGAGACTAGTGCTCTACCAACTGAGCTACACCCGTAAAAAAGTAAGTAAGAGCCTAAAAGGCATCTCACTTACTATATTATTTTAAAAATTACTCAACTATTTCGATAATCTGTCCTGCACCAACGGTACGTCCACCTTCACGAATTGCGAAACGAAGACCAACATTACAAGCAACAGGGTAAATCAATTCTACTGAGATAGTTACGTTATCACCAGGCATTACCATTTGTACGCCTTCTGGTAACATAATTTCACCAGTGATGTCAAGAGTTCTTAAGAAGAACTGAGGACGATAGTTGTTATGGAATGGAGTGTGACGACCACCTTCTTCTTTTTTCAAAACATAGATTTCAGCTTTGAATTTAGTATGAGGTTTGATTGTTCCTGGAGCAGCAATAACCTGTCCTCTTTTGATTTCTTCTTTATCAACACCACGAAGTAATAAACCAACGTTATCACCAGCTTCGCCTCTATCAAGAATTTTACGGAACATTTCAACACCAGTCACAACTGTTTTACGAGCTTCTGCACCTAAACCAATAATGTGAACTTCGTTACCTGTATTAATAACACCTGTTTCGATACGACCTGTAGCAACAGTACCACGACCGGTAATTGAGAATACGTCCTCAACTGGCATTAGGAATGGTTTTTCGTTATCACGAGGAGGAATTGGAATCCACTCATCAACAGCATTCATAAGATCCATAACGATGTTTTCCCATTTTTCTTCACCGTTAAGTGCACCAAGTGCAGAACCTTGAATAACTGGTCCGTCATCACCTTCGAATTCGTAGAAGCTCAATAATTCGCGAACTTCCATTTCTACTAATTCTAAAAGTTCCTCATCATCAACAAGGTCAACTTTGTTTAAGAATACAACAATTTTAGGAACGTTTACCTGACGAGCTAGAAGGATATGCTCACGAGTTTGTGGCATAGGACCATCAGTTGCAGCAACAACTAGAATAGCACCGTCCATCTGAGCAGCACCAGTTACCATGTTCTTAACATAGTCAGCGTGACCAGGACAGTCAACGTGAGCATAGTGACGTGATTCTGTCTGATACTCTACGTGAGCTGTGTTAATTGTTATACCTCTTTCTTTTTCTTCAGGAGCGTTGTCAATAGCGTCAAAATCCATTACCGCAGACAACCCTTTTTTTGCTAATACCATAGTAATAGCAGAAGTTAAGGTTGTTTTCCCATGGTCCACGTGTCCAATGGTACCAATATTTACGTGTGGTTTCGACCTGTCAAATTTTTCTTTAGCCATGGCTTAAAATATTTACTATTAATAATTAAAACTTAAATTTACTTACAAAAAAACTGAGCCATTGATGGGAATTGAACCCATGACCTCTTCCTTACCAAGGAAGTGCTCTACCTCTGAGCTACAATGGCACCTATTGAGCGGGAAACGAGACTCGAACTCGCGACCCTCAGCTTGGAAGGCTGATGCTCTACCAACTGAGCTATTCCCGCGTCCTTAGCAGTGGGGAGAGAAGGATTCGAACCTCCGAAGTCGAAAGACAACAGATTTACAGTCTGCTCCAGTTGGCCACTTTGGTATCTCCCCTACCTTTTTTTCTTGGAGCCGATGGACGGACTCGAACCGCCGACCGGCTGATTACAAATCAGCTGCTCTACCAACTGAGCTACATCGGCCAAAAAAAATAATTCATACACTTTTAAAGAACATAAATCCCTTTCGGAAAAGGTCTGCAAATGTATGAATTATTTATTTATCTCCAAAAAAAATCAAAAACTTTTTTTGTTTTTTTTTATCCGCGTTGTTTTTCTTTGAATTTTTTTAACTGTCTTCTTAGCGCAGATGTAGCGCTATCAACGGATTCTTCAAAAGATTTACTTTGTTTTTTTGCAAAAATATCTGTACCATGAGGTATGTCAATCCTGATTTCGGCGATTTTATTTTCATTTGTTTCTGCATTTTCTAGCTTTAAAATCACCTCTGCACTTAAAATATCGTCAGCAACCTGACTTAACTTCTCTACTTTTGATTCGATGTAGTCAATTAATTTCTTGTCTGCATCAAACTTTACCGATTGAATTTTAATGTTCATAAGTACTCCTTTCTTTATGCTCGTGGATGAGCTTGTTTATAAATATCTTTAATTTTACTAAAAGAATTATGTGTATATACTTGTGTGGCAGCCAAATTTGCATGCCCCAATAGTTCTTTTATTGCATTTAAGTCGGCGCCATGGTTTAACATGTGTGTTGCAAAGGTATGCCTCAACACATGAGGGCTCTTCTTATCAATTCCTGTCACCAAACTAAGATAATGAACAACTTTTAAATAAACAAACTTGGGATACATTTTATTGCCCTTATCTGTTACAAATAAACAATCGTTATTATTAACACTAAAGCCCCTTTCTATTTTCTTTGATAAATATTCTTTATATATATTAATGGTATAGGTATTAATTGGGCATATCCTTTCTTTATTTCTCTTACCTAAAACTTTCACATACGACTCCTCTAAACTTACATCAGAATGCAAAATATTTATCATTTCCGACAACCTCATGCCTGTATTATAAAACAACTCTATTATAAATTTATCCCGCACACCGCTAAAGTCTTCTGTAAAAACATCTTTGCCTTCCAATTTGTTCATTTGTTCCTCTTGTACAAACTCAGGAAGTCGCTTTTTATTTTTGGGACTAATTATTTTTAACATGGGATTATCTTGCAAAAGCTCTCTCTTTTGTAGAAACTTAACAAAAGATTTTAAACTCGATAATTTGCGATTGATTGATCTGGCGGATATATCATTTAAGGACAATTCTACAATCCATGATCGAACATTTTGGTAGGTTATGCAAGAGTATTCATCTTTTTCGGCACACAAACAATGCTCAAAAACAAAACTACGAAACTGGTCTAGATCAGTTTCGTAGGATTTTATTGTATGTATTGAATATCTCTTTTCGTACTTGAGGTATTTAACAAAAAGTTCAATGTTCATGTTTTCTACGTAATAAACTGTTTACCTTATTACGTAAAATGAACTTATTTGTTTCGCAAAAAGATTTATTTTTTACGAATTATCTTGTTGGCTATGCAATTGCTGGATATAAATTGCATGTAGTTTCTGATGTCGCTTGGTTATCGATGGCTTTTCAAAAGCTTGACGGCGTCTCATTTCTTTAACAACGCCTGTTTTTTCAAATTTTCTTTTAAAACGTTTTAAGGCTCTGTCGATATTTTCACCTTCTTTTACCGGTACTATTATCATTTTCTTAATTATTTAGTTTTTAACTATTTCACTATTTTAGGGCTGCAAAATTACACATTAATAAATTATTGACAAATTTTTTTTACACAAATCGACATTTTTTATCAATTTTATTTTTTTTCGCTCTCAAAATGCACATAATTAGTACATTTGCAGCAAATTAAAAAAAGAATATGACACTAATAAAATCTATCTCTGGTATTAGAGGAACCATTGGCGGTAAGCAAAACGACAATCTTACCCCGTTCGACATAATGAAATTTACAGTTGCCTACGGACAATGGACAAAAGAAACAAAAAACGCTTCAAATCTAATTGTTGTTGGGCGCGACGCAAGACCATCAGGAAAAATCGTTGAAAACATCGTGGTTTCAACATTAGCTTCGATGGGTTTTGACATTCTTAACATTGGACTGGCAACTACTCCAACAACTGAATTTGCAGTAATAAAAGAAAATGCTGCCGGTGGAATTATCATCACCGCAAGCCATAATCCAAAAAACTGGAATGCACTTAAACTATTAAACTCCAAAGGCGAATTTTTAAATGCTGAAGATGGCGCAAAAATACTTTTACTTGCCGAGTCATGTCAAACAGAATTTAGTCCGGTCGAAAAGCTTGGAAAAATTTCAGTTGCAAGAGACTATGAAAACCATCACATCGCTGCAGTGATTAATTTGCCACTTGTTAACAAAACAGCAATAAAAGAATCAAATTTTACAGTTGCAATAGATTGTGTAAACTCTGTTGGTGGATTTGCCTTGCCAAAACTACTAAAGGCTCTTGGTGTAAGCAACATCATCCAACTGTATTGTACTCCGAATGGAGACTTTCCGCACAATCCAGAGCCACTGCCGGAAAATTTAACTGAAATCAGTAAAACTATAAAAGAGCAAGGTGCTGATGTGGGTTTTGTTGTTGACCCTGATGTGGACAGATTAGCAATTGTTTGCGAAGACGGCTCTATGTTTGGAGAAGAATATACACTTGTCGCTGTAGCAGACTATGTTTTATCTAAAACTCCAGGAAACACAGTCTCAAACCTATCTTCGACAAGGGCACTAAAAGTAATCAGTAACAAATATAATGTTGATTATAATGCTGCTGCAGTTGGAGAAGTTAATGTAGTGGCTAAAATGAAACAAACTAATGCTGTTATCGGAGGCGAAGGTAATGGTGGTGTAATTTATCCTGAATCACATTATGGCAGAGATGCGCTTGTTGGGATTGCTCTGTTTTTATCCTTACTTGCAGAAAAACAGCAAAAAACATCTAATCTAAAAAAATCTTATCCTCAATTTCACATTTCTAAAAACAAAATTCAACTTGACGAAAATATCGACGTGGATAAAATATTAGTTTCGCTTGAGAAACAATATAAAGATTTACCTACAACAACAATTGACGGACTAAAAATAGAGTTCCCCGAAACAGAAGAATGGGTTCATTTACGCAAATCGAACACAGAGCCTATAATAAGAATTTATTCTGAAAGCACTGATGCATCAAAAGCAGAGGCATTAGCAAATAAAATTATGGATGAAATTAAGAAACTGTCATAACCACTGATTAAAACTTAGATTTAGCCTAACATCTAATTTGAATAAAAATTTAAAAGAAAATTACTGAATCTCAACTTTATCAGAGATAGAAAGACGATATTTTCTACCATTGATTAATGGCATATTATTACTTATATGTCCAACCGGAAAACCAAAGCAAACAGGAAAATTATATTCTGCAACATGCTCCCTAATAATTTCGTAGGCCGTTTTCCCAAAAGGATTAGCGTTATCTTTCATATCTGTAAACGCACCAACAATTAATCCTTTCAAATTCTTCAATTTGCCCGACAATTTTAAATTTATCATAATTCTATCAAGATGATAAAGATATTCATTTAAGTCTTCGATGAATAATATTTTACCATTTGTATCAAGCTCAAAAGGAGTGCCTTGCAAGCTATAAATTATAGAAAGATTTCCGCCGACAAGTTCGGCTTCTGTCTCTCCGGCTCTGTTATACAAATGCCCGGGTAGCAAATGATTACTAAAAACTCCATCTAATATTTCAAATAGTCGATTTATTGACTCTGAATCTTCATACAAATGAATATCTTTTGTCATTGGTGCGTGCAAACTCATTATTCCACTTTTATGCAATGCAGAATGTAAAGTTGTAATATCGCTAAATCCTATTAACCATTTTGGTTTTTGTAAAATTCTGGTAAAATCGAGTTTGTCAACTATTCTATTTGCGCCATAACCTCCTCTTGCACATAGAACGGCATCAATTTCTTCATCATCCAACGCTTTTTGTAGGTCAAAAAGTCTTTCAGTGTCTGTACCACCAAATTGAAAATGTTTATTAAGACATGAGGGATAAATAATCGACTCATATCCTCTTCTATTAATTATTTCGGCAGCAGAATTAACAAATTCAGAATTACTGTATCCACTTGGACTAACAATTGCTACCTTACTCCCCTTTACCAATTTTGGCGGACAAATCATAATACAAATTTTTAAAGTCATAAAATTATAAAAAAATAAGGTTCTACCACTATTATACGATAAGATTTCTGTTCAAGAAAATTAAAACAACTGCCACTAGAAATACATAGTAGTTTCTCACTAAAAAGAAATAGTAATTTTTTAAGTTGAAAATCTTTGTGAATTTGATTCTTTGGCATTTAGATTTCAACTAATTGCATTTCGGTGTCGATCAATACGGCATGGAGCATGACACATAGGGCGAATATTTGTACAAAACGGAGATTATTCAAAGTACAAAATGTTAACAATTGCTTCACATTAACAAGCGCCATGCCCTGTTTTGAGGAAAATGGGAATATATATTCTAATTTCAAACCAACTAAATAATTACAAAAACTAATATATAGACCATTTTGCAAATCCATGTACCACAGCATGTTATATCACATCTGCCTGCAAATAATAATAACGTATAACAAAGTTTAATACTTTTTTGACAAATAATTGCTAAAACATTTTAGATTTTTTATCTTTGCGACGTCTAACTTAAAATCTATTTAGAAATGAAAACAAAAATTTTATTATTATCATTAGTGACATTATTAGCTTTTAGCTTTGTTGGTTGTAACTACACAAGCAAAACTATGAAAAGCCCAAACAATCATGTTGAATTTGAGAAAAGCGACTTCGAATTTTCAGGTCAAGTTGTTGGAGAAGGTGTTCAAACTAGAGTATTTGGTATCGATTGGGCACATCTTTTCAAAAGCGAAGATGGTATGGTGATTGATGCTAATGTTTTTGGAATTCCAATCATTGGTTCTTTACCATTAAAATCATCACAATCATTTGCAATTTATGATGTTATGTCAAAAAACCCTGGTTACGATGTAGTTTTCTACCCTCAGTACGAAACTAAAACAACCGGAATTCCATTGTTATTCCAAAAATCTCACACTAAAGTTACTGCAAGATTGGCTAAAATTAAATAGTCTCTTTTGTAAAAAGATAAAAACCGCTTGATTGTCAGGCGGTTTTTTTTGTACCTTTGACAATCAAAAATCATGAAATATGAAAACAATAAAATTCTTACTTATTGCCGGTTTTATTAGCACAGCAGCATTAGTCTATTCGCAGACGAATAGCGAAAAGTATAACCAAGCAGAACAACTAATTGACAACTTTCAGTTCGATCAGGCAATTTCAATTCTAAATGACCTCATGGCATCTGAAACAGACAATTATCAGTTCCCAAAAAGTTTGGCGTATTGTTACTTAAATTTGCTTGATTTTGACAAGGCAATACAAAACTACGAAAAAGCAATAGAGCTTAATCCTGAATGTATTAAATGTTACTCTCATCTTGCACGAGCACATTATGAATTGGGTGACAACGATAAGGCTTGGCAAGTTGTAAGTAAAGGCTTTGAACTTAGCGATACAACAGCTCATTTATATATGACACGCGGTTTAATTTATCAGGCAAAAAAAGATGCTGACAATGCAATGTTTGATTTCACTAAAGCGATACAACTAGACAAAAACAACACCGACTATCTTATTACAAGAGCAAATTTTTACATTCAGACAAATCAAGTGCATTTTGCTTACAGCGATTTGTCGGATGCAATAAAACTTGAACCGGAAGTTGCAGAGTATTACTATTACCGTGCATATATATTAATGGGGCTTAATATTCTTGATGAAGCGTTATTGGATATCGACAAAGCAATAAGTCTTGACCAAACAACGGCAGATTTTTACAACCTCAAATTCTCAATTCACTTTTCTAGATATGAATACGATCTCGCCGAACAAAGCGTCAAAAAATCTTTAGAAATAAATCCGGATTCCTATATGGCATACATTAATCTCGGCGACCTTTATTTTCAGATGAATAGATTCGATGACTACTGCACCTCATATCAAGCAGCGTTACCACTTATCCCAAGCGACAATACAGATGAAATTGAAAACATAAAAAACAATCGATTAAAATATTGCGACAAAAATAGAATGCCATATTATTTCATAAGAGCACTAAAAGCCTATAACAAAAGCGAATATCAACAAGTAATTGATATTGTAAACGAAGGATTGAGCATTATCAAAAAAAGTTCAGTTCTGGATAATTTACAAGCATCTGCGTACATTGCGCTACAAGATTACGAAAATGCATATATTTATTTTGAAAAAAGTTTACAAAACAAAGAAATGCTGGAATCAGAGGTTGTTGATTTTTACAGCATGCAATTAACCCCACTAGATATAGAATTCGTTGCTTCTTCATATATTATAAAATCTGAGTTTGGGATGGCAATGATAAATCTTCGTAATCATGAAACAGAGCTGGCAATGCAAAGAATTAAAGCCTCTGCCGAAATGGCTGAAAAGATGGAAGATTTTGATGGGAAAGAGTTTTTATACAATGTAATGAGTTTAACTTATATTTTAAACTCAGACTTTGACAGCGCATTAAAGCAACTAGAAATTGCCAAAGAAAAAAATCCATATTATCAACAAACCGAACTAAACAGAGCTCTTATCTTATTACTAAATTCGTGTAAATACAAATCAAAAAGTTTAGAGTTCGTTTTCTACGAACCTATTAAGTCGATGCGAATGAAATTGCCAAAACTTAAACTATTAAAAGGCAAAAACGAAGATTTAAAACAAGCACTTGAGATTTGCAATACAGTTATAAACGAAGAGCCACAAAACGCTTACGCATATTTAATAAAATCTAAAATTTTAAACCTTTTGGGTGACCAAACACACAAACAATTCGCCGACAAAGCTGTTGAATTTGGGATAAAGGATTCATACTCGGAGCTTGGAATAAAATAGTTGTATTATGAAGATGACTCGCAGCAAGCAAAATTATCTTGGCGGAATAGTATCAATAATTGTTAATCTGTTACTTTTTGCCTTAAAGTATTGGGCAGGAATTGTATCGGGCTCATTGTCGCTTATGGCTGATGCTTGGCATACCTTGTCGGATTCTCTTAGCTCCATAATAATGATTGTGGGCACTAAACTTTCTGCAAAAAAGCCCGACAAACAGCATCCTTTCGGACATGGACGATGGGAAAATATTGCAGCCATTTTTATAGGAATATTACTCGCTATTGTAGCATATCAGTTTCTGCACGACTCAATAATTAGACTACGCGAAGGCGAATCTGCAAATTTTGGCACACTCGCAATAGTTGTTACTGCAATCTCGATCTTGTTAAAAGAAGGACTTGCACAAATGTCGTTCTATATTGCTCGACGAACCGACAACTCTGCAATGAAAGCCGATGGATGGCATCATCGTAGTGACGCATTATCCTCAATCGCAATAATGATAGGGATATTTTTACAACCATATTTTTGGTGGATTGACTCTGCCCTTGGAATTATTGTTTCGTTAATCCTGTTTCATGCTGTTTTTGGCATAATTAAAGAAGCTATAAACAAATTATTGGGAGAGGATATTCAGGAATCGGTAAAAGATAGCGTCAAAAAAATTATTATATCAAAATACAATCAAGATTTAGGAGCTCATCATTTTCATTGTCACAATTACGGAGAGCACAAAGAAATGACTTTTCACATCAAACTAAAACCTGAAACCTCCGTAGAAGAAGCACATAAAGTTGCTACCGAACTAGAACAAAAAATAAAAACAGAACTTAATATTACAACAACAATACATATCGAACCTCTAAAATAATAATAGAATATGAAAATTGACATTACAAACGCATTAAAATTTACAGGCGAAAAAGCCTATGCAAAGTCTTTTGATTATGCATTGATGCAAATGGAAACATTAAACTCCGGCTCCGGAGCCGGCAACGAGTTTTTGGGATGGATAAATCTCCCCCAATCACTAACAGAAGAAGATATCGAAGAAATAAATACAAGCGCAGAGATTTTTCGAAAACTTGATGCTGTTATTATAATTGGAATTGGTGGTTCATATTTAGGTGCAAAAGCTGTAATAGAATCATTGTCGGGGAGTTTTGACAGAGATACACCTGAAATTATTTTTGCCGGACATAACTTAAGCGGTGAATATCATGCGGAACTAATTGAGCACCTTAAAAATAAAGAGTTTGGGTTAGTTGTAATATCTAAATCCGGAACAACTACCGAACCTGCAATAGCTTTTAGACTTCTATATTCTGAAATGAAAAAACGTTTCGATAAGGAAACAATCAGACAACGAATAGTAGCAATTACAGATGCAGAAAAAGGAGCATTGAGAACTTTGGCAGATAAAGAGGGATTCAAAGATTTTATTATCCCTGATAATGTTGGTGGACGTTTCTCGGTACTTACTCCTGTCGGATTATTGCCAATTGCCATTGCAGGTTTTGACATTTACGAATTACTTCGTGGTGCTTCAATTGCTCAGGATATATGTCTCGAAAAAAATAGCGAGAATCCGGCATTAAAGTACGCTGCAATTAGAAACATCCTTTATGTTGCAGGTTATAAAACCGAGTTGATGGTTAATTACAACTTAAAGCTCAACTATATTGCAGAATGGTGGAAGCAACTTTATGGAGAAAGCGAAGGCAAAGAGAATAAAGGAATATTCCCGGCATCAGTGTCTTTTACTACAGATCTACACTCTCTTGGTCAGTACATACAACAGGGAGAACGTAATCTTTTTGAAACGGTAATATTTGTAAACGATAATACTAATGCTCCGGTAATTCCAAGCGACGATGATGATCTCGACAAATTAAACTATCTCGCAGGAAAAGACATGGAATTTGTTAATCGAAAAGCATTTGAAGGAACATTGCAAGCACACATCGACGGAAAAGTTCCTAATATTCTTATTGAACTTGATAGCATTGATGAATACAGTATTGGATTTCTACTCTATTTCTTTGAATTTGCTTGTGGTGTGAGCGGCTATATGCTCGGAGTTAATCCTTTCGACCAACCGGGAGTTGAAGATTACAAAAGAAACATGTTTAAGCTGCTTGGAAAATAAAAAATGTGATTTTACCGAATTCGCCAACGCGCCCTTTTTTCCAAAAGGGACCCTTCGCTCAATTGCTATCTGTTAAGCTGTGTGTAAGGCTCCCTTTTGGAACGTGGAGTCAAGGTGATAAAAAACAAACCATATGCAAAAGCCTGAACTAATAGCTGTAATTGACCATAACGACAATATTATCGCCTACGACGAAAAATTAATTGTCCACAAACTTGGTCTTTTGCACAGAGCATTTTCAATTTTGGTTTTTAACGATCAGAATCAGGTTCTGCTTCAAAAAAGAGCCTCATCAAAATATCATTCGCCAAATCTATGGACTAACACTTGCTGTAGTCATTTAGTTAAAGATAAAGACTTTGAAAGTTATATACACGAACGCCTAATGTTTGAGATGGGTTTTGATTGTATGCTTAAGTTTGCGTTTTCGTTTCATTATAAAATTGAGTTTGATAACGGACTGACCGAAAACGAAATCGATCATGTTTATTTGGGCAAATGGAATGGCATTCCCAATCCTAATCCAGAGGAAGCCGATGATTTTAAATGGGTGGATTATGATTTTGTTAAACGTGACATCCAAATAAACCCCGAATTATACACATATTGGTTTGCTGAACTAATGAAGCGTAATGAGGAGATATCATTGCAACTTTTGAAGTAAAACATCTCCAATACCGATAATATAGCCACTCGAATTAAAAATAACTTTATTCTCTGAGTTTAGCATAACCACAATTGGCAAATCATTTTGTATTCCATCGCTTTTGCAAACAGAATTTACCGACAACAAACTTAGGTTTTTATCAAGGTAATAATTAAAATGTGATGGATAATCATAACTATTAGGAGTAAACTCTGTCTTGTCAACCAGAAAATGTATAGTAATACCACTTTTACTTAATTTTTCCATCATTGGTTCCAAATCGTGTACAATGTGTTTCGACGGCTCTGTGCCCGGATTAAGCCAAACAAAAACCGAATATTCAGAGCTGGCTGTCAAACTACCAAGTTTTATATTATTACCATAAAAATCAAATATTGGCAATTGATTAAAGCTTGTCTGCGGAGACGACTCATTTTCCTCAATTGGCAATGTTACTTGCAAATAAAGTATTTCATTTTCGGCAATATCAAAATATGATCTATTAACTAAAACACTTCCGTCCTCAGATCTTCGCGAAGTTAGCAGCATATATTTCCCAACCGGGATATCAACACCTTCAGAAAAACTTTCAATAGGCACATCCCAGCCTAAATCAAGTGTCTCAAAAATGCCGTTTTTAAATACTGCAATAGCAAAATTACTTCGGTATTTTAAGTTTAGTAAGCTATCTCTGTTGATAAAAAAGACTTGCCCTCGCTTTGTTTCTTTTATCGTACTAATTCCAGACAAAAACATATCATGCCATGTTCCATTATGATAGTATTGTGGGATTCCTGAAGCAGGTTCAATTTTAGCAGGTACTCCAATAGTCCGAAATAGAGCAACAGCATAAATCTTGAGCGAACGCTTATCAGCAAGCTTATATTTATGAACTGCCATTGGAGATATGGGCACATTATAATTATTTAATTCATCAACTAAAATTGTTTGGTTTGAATTTTCTATTTTAGTCTTGATATTGGTATTTATCCATTGTGTCATTTTTTTAGGATTATTTCTAAAATCATTAATCTCATCTGTCGAAAATGTATTTATGATTTCTTTTCGATATGGTTTTAGCAATTCAAATTCTACTCTCGGATTCAGAACATAATTCTGATAAATATCATCCGACAAAGTAGTGTCTTGCAACGGAGCAAACTTTAGATGTTCCGAAAGAGTTCCGGCATTAGCATCACGCAAATCTTTTTCTGAAATAACCGATAGTAGTTTAGCTGCCATTAATTGATTCGACAAATACGAGGCTTCAATTAAGAAACTTTCAATCTCATTAAAGTTGCCACGACTATTAATAAGATGAGTAATAATTTCTTCGTTATAACCAAAAGTTTCAGCAAAATGCTTTCCACTAAATTCATTGTAAAAACTTGCTTCGTACTTTTTTCTAATTTTTTCGTTTTGCTTAATCCTGTTTGCTGTCTTGCTAACCAATTCCTCGTCAGGAGTATTGATTTTACCAGGAACAGGAGCAAAATATTTTACCGTTTCACCAGGAAAGATATTTCTTTTTTCCAGTACAATTTTAATAATTCCTGATGTTTGAGGTGCTACAACAACACTATTACAGATTCCATTTTTACTAACAAAAACTTCTATGCTTCCATACCCGGTAGAAAACTCTGCAAAACCAAGCACTCCTGTATTAGTTTCATGCAACGGAAACATCTCTGCATAATTATAAACTTGAAATCTTACATTTGCACCATTTAGTGGTACATTGTTCTCATCAACAATCCAAACCTTGATAGTTTTTGTTGGTGCATATTTTTCCAATGCATTTATCCATGTAAAATTATTAGTCGTTGTCAGAACATCACCTGCTTTATCGCTAACTGCACCGAATTGTTTTGTATGTACTAACATTGCTCTCGTAGCAGGCAAGTCGAACCAACCTGTATTTAACACTGGTGACGGTTCGCATGCTCCAAGATAATTCCAACTACCATCTATCCAAACCTCGACCCATGCATGATTATCGTCGGTATGTACCCATCGAGGAGTATAAACTTGTCTTGCCGGAATTCCTGCTGCTCTCAAAGCAGTAACAGCAAAAGTTGATTCTTCGCCACATCTGCCAAAACCTGATCGAACAGCTGCCAATGGAGAAATTGTTCTCTCATCAGTTCCACGATAAATAACTTTGGAATTGCACCAATGATTAATTTCTAAAACTGCTTTTTCGGTAGTAAACTCTTTTCCAGCAAACAACTCCTTTAGCTCACGATAAAAAACCATTCTGGCTGTATCAAGATTTTCGTTATTTACTCTCGCAGGCAAAACATAAGCTAAAAAAATATCCTCAGGAATACTATCCGCCCATGAAAATGTATCTTTGGATTTAATCGAAAACCTAACATGTCTTAGCCAAAACTCAAAATCATAATCTGCAAAATCATTCACCGGCATATAAGTAATCAAATGTCGAAGATATTCACTCTCCTGTGCTGTTAAAGAAACATCTTCAGTGCATTTAAAATAATCGGGAAAAAATGTTTCTAGTTGTGATCTTCTAATCTCATAATCAGATTTATCGTCAATTTCATTTAAGGGGATTTTCTTTATACACGAAATATTTAGTAAAAACAAACCGAATAATAGCATCGGCATAGCACATTTTAAAAAGATTTTGGAGTGTATTAAATATTTCATCAACAAATTTGGTTTATGAATTATTGTTTATCAATTCACTATTCGTTAAGTCTTTGCCATTTTCATCGCCCAAAGGGTTGTCCACAACAGTTTCGACCTCATCAGATTGCTTAGATTTTTCTTTTGACATCATCATTCCAATCATCATCACAATTGCGCTAATAACAATTACCTGAATTATTACGGATTTATTAATTACATCAATTTCTATTGCATCGGGTATTGCCAAGAATAACAAAATTGTTATTAGACCTCTGGGAGCCACAAAAACTAAAGGTTTTGCTTGAAGCTTAAATGTTTTTAGAACAATAAATCTGATTAAAAAAATGATTGCAACAATACTTAAAGAAATTAGAAATGTCGAAGGGTTTAGCAACTCATCAGTTTCGATAAGAAATCCAAAAATCAGGAAAAACATTGTTCGAATCAAAAATGCTCCTTCGGTTACAAGTTCGCTAAATTTTTTCACTTCGCGCAACAAAAATGCCGGTCTGAGTTTACGAATAAGATTTATCTCTTTAAGTCGGTTGAGATTGCCAATAAAAAGTCCAAAAACTAAAATAAAAATTA
Source organism: Bacteroidales bacterium (assembly GCA_016937855.1). Lineage (GTDB taxonomy): Bacteria > Bacteroidota > Bacteroidia > Bacteroidales > ML635J-15 > Bact-19. Next base: position 73,032 of record JAFGVU010000204.1, read on the forward strand.
GAGCTGGAAGATGAAAAACCTCAGCTACAGCATATATAAGAACAATAAGAATAATGATTGGAATAAACTTGATGTGATGCTTAATGTTTTTTAGCAAAAAGAGCAGCAATAATGTCGCAAAGAAAGAAACAACAACGAGTATCATCATGTCCACACCAAATTGACCAAAAGCGTGACCATTAATCACTTCGTGTGTAATTAAAAAGTCAAAAAACAACACACCTAAGACATCCGAAAAACTACTTTCGTAAATAATAAATTCCTTATCCTCATTTGAAAGATGTCGAACACTGGGTATGGCAATTGCACTACTTATTACACAAATTGGTATTGCATTTATGATACTATTTTTGATGTCGTAATCTCCTACTAACTGCAAGAACATTGTGAACACAAAACTTAAAAGCACAATTGATAATAAAGAAATCAAAAAAGATTTTCTTAATACTTTCAGCTTTGATTTATCAAAGTCAAGCTCTAGGCCACCTTCTAACACAATTAAAATCAGCCCTAATGTTCCAAATAGCTGCAAAAACATTGTTAAATCAGGAATTTCGACGTCAAAATAATTTGCCCCTTGTCTAACCAAATAACCTAATACCAACAAAAGAATTACAGTTGGAATCTTAGTCTTTGAAGAAGTTAAATCAAAGAGGTAAGCCAACAAAAGAAGTGTACAAATAATTATAATAATTGATAAAGTCATATCCTGTTATTTTAAGACAAATATACAATAAGAAAAACAATTTTTTCGACAAAAATATGCCACAAAATATTATTAGTATAATTTAATAAAATAAACAATGTATTTTCGGCTATTAAACAATAAAGTACTATATTTGTTAACTAGTTAAATAAGAGGAATTTAATATAGTTATTTAAGCTTATGAAAAACACTTTTACAATACTTTTTGTTGTTGTATTTACAATAACAAATTTAAACTCAATTGCCCAAGGTGTAGCAATAAATACCGATGGTTCTGTTGCGGATAATTCTGCAATGCTGGATATTAAATCTACTAACGCAGGTATTTTAGTTCCGCGCTTAACACAAGCACAACGAAACTCTATAAGTAACCCGGCAACAGGTCTTATGATTTTTCAGACAGACAACACTCCGGGATTTTATTATAATGCCGGAACTGCAGCAAGTCCATCATGGATTAGGTTAAGTGTCCCAACAGATAATTTTGACGATGCTGATGCTGATGCAACAAATGAATTGCAAACTTTAAGTATTGTTGATCATGACATTACTTTATCAAATGGAGGTGGTACGGTAACGGTTCCGGATAATAATACAACTTACTCGGCAGGAAATCAATTAAGTCTAACAGGTACAACTTTTGATGTTTCAGAAGGAAGTGGTTCCGGCCTTGACGGAGACATGGTTGATGGGCAGCATTGGAGTGATATTCAAACATGGGTAAATTCAAATGATGATAATACAACATACTCAGCCGGAACAGGCTTAAACTTAGCCGGAACAACTTTCTCCGCAGATTTTGGGAATACAACAGTAGCAGGTAATGGTTTGAAAACACAAGGTAACTTTGGTCAATTTCAAGCTCATGGTACTTATACTGATTTTAATGCAGTACCAAATTATTGGGGCTGGAACTATGTACAGGGTAATACAAATGCTCCGAACACCACATCCTCACAATGGTATCGGGAAGTCGTTAGTTTAGGTGATAACTACTCTGCTCGAGGTTCCGGAGGATATTCCTTAGAACTTGCTTTTCCAAGATATAATCATTCTAGTGCTGGAGTGTGGATGAGAACTGTTGAAAATGGGACTATTGGAGGTTGGACAAGAGTTGACGCTAATGGAATTGGGGTTTCAGGAACAACAAATTACGTTTCAAAATTTACATCCGCTAACTCCATTGGTAATAGTCAGATTTATGATAACGGAACAAATGTTGGTATTGGGACTGCTGGTCCTTCAGAAAAACTTCATGTTAATGGATCTGTTCGAGGAAATCAAGCAGGAGCTTTGAGAATAAGCACAGGTAGTGGTTATGTCGATATCGGACCCAAAAACACAAGTTGGTCACATTTTTATACAGACAGGCCAAGATATTGGTTTAGTACAGGACTTACAGTGGAAACCGGCAATATTGGCAGTTACGATGAAAATCTATCTTTACAAACAGCCGGAATAACAAGGGTTACTGTATTAAATAGTAACGGGAATGTTGGTATTGAAACGACTTCTCCTGCTCAAAAATTACATGTAAATGGAAATATACGTAACGAAGGAGCCTATTATTCTGACGGAAATGTAGTTATTGATGACGGCGGAGGATGGCATAGATCTTATGGACAAACTGGATGGTACAATGGAACTTATGGTGGAGGATTCTATATGATTGATGCTACCTGGATTAGAACATATAATGACAAAAGTTTCTATCATAATACAGGAATAATGAGAACAGATGGCACCTTTCAGGTTGGTGGCTCAGGTGCCACCTTAAATGTCCCAAATAATGGAGATTTTGCCTATAGAACAAATGTGCTCTTTGCTAATACCAGTGGGAATGTCGGAATTGGTACAACTGCGCCAGGTGCAAAACTAGACATTAAAGAACATACTGACACAGGGATAATGCTATACTTAACTGATGATAATTCAAGTATTGGAGAAAATGCACATAAAGCTATTCAAATACAAACACAAGGTAATGTACAAGCATGGACCGCTACAAATGGAGATGCTTTCTATAATGGGAATGTTGGAATTGGCAATAGTAGTCCAGGGCAAAAACTTCATGTTAATGGAAAAATTGCAAGTGTAGGTTCAAGTACTTATATGTTTCAAAGCAACACCGGCAGTTATGGTTCTGCAAATGGATACTTGTTCGGATATTCGAGTGGCTCAACTGGAGTTGTTCTAGAATCAGGTTATTCAGAAAGTGGAGGATTTCAAGCAAACGGTGACAATGCAAATATTTGGAGTCCGGGAGATCAGGATATTTTACGAATATTTGATGAAGATGGAATGGTATTAAAAACATATTTTGATGGAAATGGGACTTATTATAATCCATCTGACATAAATAAAAAACAAAATATCATTAAAATTGAAGATGCATTATCAAAAATTCTGCAAATAAATGGTTATAATTTTGAGTTCAAATTGCATCCCGATGAAATTAAAAAAGGTGATATTCCTAAAATAACAACCGGAGTTATTGCTCAAGAATTAGATATTCTGATGCCGGAGTTAGTTGACCATCATGGTGATGACGGTTTGTTCGTAAATTATGACGGAATAATACCCTATTTAATTGAAGCAATCAAAGAACAACAAGAAATCATTATTTATCTGCAAAAACAAATTGATGAACTAAAAAGTACTGAAGAATAATTTATGCAAACTCGTATTTGTTAATATCGTCAATATTAACTTTATAATCATTCCAAAATAATTCCCTATTTTTACAAAAAGAAAAATAATGAAAAAGTTTTTACTTTTATCAATATTCATTTCTATTGTAGTTTTTGGCAATGCTCAAAATATAAGCCCCGGTTTCTCCTACAACGAATACATAGAAATGTTGCACATATCAGCCTATCAGGTTGACACACCATGGAGCACAGTAAAAATTGAATACCCCAAAGGTTACACAATGGCTTATCGGTCAGATGAAATAGCATTGTTAAATCGATGGGATTTATGGATTTCTGCAGATTCTACTGTAGTTATAAGTATTAGAGGAACAACTAACAATTTTAATTCATGGCTTGAAAACTTTTATGCTGCTATGGTTCCTGCCTCAGGAAAAATGCAAATAAGCGAAAGCAAAGAATATAATTATCACTTATCGGACGATCCAAAAGCTGGAGTTCATGTTGGCTGGCTATTGGCACTTGCATACATGGAACCAGGCATCTCGCAAAAAATAGATTCGTGTATAAACAAAGGATATCGTAATTTCTATATCACTGGTCATTCTCAAGGGGGTGCTATAGCAAGCCTATTAACTGCAAATATTTGGCTAAAAAAAGAAAAAGGTCTTTACAGCCCCAATGTCAATTTTAAGACGTATTGCTCCGCTGCACCAAAACCCGGAAACATAAACTTTGCAAGACAGTATTCATATTTAACACAAAAAGGTTATGCTTTTAACGTTATTAACGCCTTAGATTGGGTTCCTGAAATGCCATTTACAGTACAAACGCTTAACGACATCAACGAACTAAATCCAATATCCGCAGATAAAAACACATTAAACAAACTGGGAGTATTGCAAAAAGTATATGTCGGCTCTTCATTTCGCAAAGTTGATAAATCTCTAAAGAAATCTGTGCGGCTATTCCGAAAATATCTTGGCAAAAAAGCCTATAAGCTTGTAAATAAATCACTAGTCGAATTAATCGAACCAAATTACCTCGAAAACAATTACTATGTAAGTGCAGGCGAAATTATTATTCTATATCCGGATTCTACATATCACGAAAAATTTTCTAAAAATCCAAAACACACTTTCGTTCATCATATGTTAACGCCTTATCTATATCTTGCAAACAAACAAAATAATGAATAAAATTCACTTTGCAAAACTAATGTTTAATCGAAGTGCTCTAGCACATAAGAGGGTTAAACCCTCGATTACAAATATAAAATGACAGATTGACTTAGATTAGTAACTAATTCGTAATCGGGGTTAAACTCGTTTATAGAATAGTGCAAAAAAAGAATTAATCCCCACTCCGGCTAAAACGTAAAACACCGGTAAGATATATACATCAAATCTCGAGTCGTGTTCGGCATAGGATACTGCAACAACAAACAAATGCCCGAGAATTATAGCTAGCGAAACTGCAATAATTCCTTGTTTTCGAATTTTAATAAGCGAGATTAGTGACAAAAAATATGCTGGCAAAATCCACAACAAAACTCTCAAATTATACCTATCAGAATTATATGGTCGTACGTGAACGATTGTGTAATAAATACGCATTGCGCCTAATTTAATCACATAAAAAGGATGCTTAATAATGTATTTTATTCCAGATGTCCAGTCTTTAGAGTCCATTTCTGGTTCTTGTGGCATTCTAATATTTAGTTCAGGATGCCCCCAAACTGTTATTCCTTGCTGCAAATTATCGATAGGTGTAGTTATTTGTATCGAATTTTTTAACCCTGACAAACCTGCTGGAACAATAAAAATAAGACTTAAAACAACAACAGACGAAATAAGTTTGTATTTTAGTCCCAGCTTCAAACAAAAAATAATAGAAATTAAAAAAATTGGGACTATTATCCATCCGTTGGGTCTGATTAAAGCTGCTAATGCAACGATTATTGCAGAAAGCAGATAATTTCGCCACGATTCTCTGTTTAACAATCGTAGCATTGCCCACAAGCTCAAAATTACAAAGGACATGTACAAAGATTCGGTTAAAATGTACAAATGCCAACGCACGACAAAAGGATTACAAACAAATAGTGCTACAGAAAACAAAGCAGCAAATTTTGATTTTGTAAATGAAGCAACAATATTAAATATCGCAAATGAAGCAATTATAGCAAAAAATATTTGCACAAAAACTATGCTTTCCACTGGCAATCCAAATAGCTTTATTGCTGCAATAAAAAGCATATAACCTATAAACTGATACTCTCTGCCATGCAACTCTATTCCTGCAAGCAACTTTTCTGCACCACCAATATATCTATCAGTATCGAGCCAGTATTTAACTCCAGGCAATCCATTGCTGATACTACCATCATAATAGTTTATGTAATTAAGCCAAACAAACCTCAATGCAATGATACATATCAAACATAAAAACAATATATGTCTATTGTTTTCGACAAAAGCAATTGTTTTTGCCAAAAGATTGTATTTCTTATTTGCCATGAAAACAATTATTCAATGTTTACGAACCTAAAAAATCCGACAACAGGGACAAGTCTATTTATCGGTTTTGACAAGCTTAATTGGATCTATCAACCTACTATTATTAATTTCGAGATCGATATAATAAACCCCTGAACTTAAACTTTCAACATCCATACGAATCAAACTTCCTCCATTGTTCTCATGTAAAACAACTCTTCCAGACATATCATAAATTGTAACACTATTTATGTTGCCCATATCTGATTTAATAAATACAAAATCTTTGGTAGGGTTGGGATACACGGCAAAATTAATTTCACTGTCATCAATTCCAATTTCAAGTAAAACATTTATATAAACAGTTGCTTCGGCGTTATTATAGTTAAGATTGTCGGTTGGAGTAAAAACAACACTTAGCGGCTGGTTGTCAGCAACTTCTAAAACCACACCAAAATCCGGAGTATAAACAAAACTGCCAGGCACATCAGCTATTGCATTTAACTGTGTTGCGCTTAACTCTGTTCCGTAATAAATATCTGCAGGATTCTCCCATGTAATTACAGGTGTTGCTTTAAGAATTTCAAAATTATCAGAATTATAAATAATGTTATAGTTCTCGCTTATACTTAAAGTTCCTAACAATATTTCGTAAAGCCCTGCATTCTCGCCAGATTCGCGTAATAATTCTCCTGAAAACTCATCGCCTGTCTCTAGTGTTCCCGTAAAGTTGTATTGAAATATATCAGGATCTGCTTCTCCATATATTTTATTTTGATCAGGCTCAGCATTAACAACAATTTCTTTAGCAATAATTTCAAAATCTGCTCCGACATAAGATACATCATAATTATTAGGCAAAACTAAACTTCCTTGAGAAATAGCATAAAAACCAACATTTTCGCCAAAATCTCTTGAAAGAGCACCGGAATAAGTATCACCGGAAACAAGACCTCCAGTAATTGTAAATGTTAATTCGGGATCACTTTCACCATAAATCTTACTTTGCCCGGCATCTGCAGTAATAGTAACCGGTTTTGCGACAATATTAAAATCGTCCGGAACATAACTCAAGTCATAGTTTGAGCCTAAGCTAAGACTACCCATTTGAATCTGATACAATCCGACGTTTTCTCCGCTCTCTCTTGTTAATGCGCCTGTAAAATTATCTCCCGAGACTACTACGCCTGTAAATGTATATGCAAATTCAGCCGGATCACTATCTCCATAAACTTTTGATTGATTTGGATCGGCAGTTACAGTTATTGGTCTTTCGGTTATTTCAAAATCATCACTATTAAATGTAATGAAATAATTAGAGTTAATAAACAAGGTTCCTTGCACAATTGGATAATTTCCAACGTCTTCGCCATAATCCCTTATTAGTGCTCCGGTAAAGCTATCACCCGAAGCTAAAGTTCCGGTATAAGAATAAGTGTATTCTGCGGGGTTAGGTTCTCCGTAAACTTTTGTTTGATTTGGATCAACTGTTACGATAATGCTTTGAGGAACAATTTCAAAATCATCACCAAAAAAATGAATTATATAGTTGGAATTTAATTGCAAGGTTCCTTGGGTAATTGCATAAGATCCTACAACTTCGCCCGGCTCTCTTACTATCGAACCGATGAAACTGTCCCAAGGTGCGATATTTCCGCCGATTGTATATGTTAATTCGGGTTCTGGATCCCCGTATTCCTTATATTGATCCGGGTCAACAGTTATCACAATATTCTTCACCTTTATTTCAAAATATACAGTGGTAGATTGTAAAGTAAGATTATAATTTGGACCTAAAGATAAAGAGCCCAAAGTTATTGGATAAAAACCTATATTTTCACCAGTAGTGCGTGACAAACTTCCACTAAAGTCATCCCCTGATACGGGCATACCAATTGTATAATATGAAAATTCTGGATCAATATCTCCATAATATTTATAGTGAAAGTTATGTGGGACAACTGTTATTGGCTTTGGAAAAATTTCAAACTCTTCGTCGATTAACGTTAAATTATAATTATCGCCTGCTGTAAGAGTTCCAATTGTAATATCATATAGCCCAACATCCTCGCCAAGCTCACGACTTAAAACTCCACTAAAACTATCCCCCGAAGCTAATGCCGGACTTGCAGAATAGGTAAAAATGGGATCAGAATTCCCATAAATCTTTGTCAAAGTCGGATTTGGAGTGATGTTAATTTGTTTTGCAACGATTTCAAAATCATCACTTGTAAAGTCAATAATATAATTAGAATTTAAGTTCAAAGTATTTTGTTGAATTTCATAAAATCCGACATCTTCGCCTACGACTCTACTTATTGATCCTGCAAAACTATCCCCATCAACTAATTCGGGAGTATAGGAATAAGTTAGACCAGGATCCATTGTTCCATATATTTTTGATTGGTTCGGATTAACTGTCACAAAAATAACACGTTCTGAGATTACAAAATCATCTTCAACAAAGGACATAATATAATTTGGTCCGGCAGATAATGTTCCAACTTCGATTTCATAACTACCAAGAGTTTCTCCCGCTACCCTACTTAAAGTACCCAAAAAGCTATCACTACCAACAAGACTTCCATCTGTAATAGTAAATGTGAGCTCAGGGTCAACTTCGCCATACTCTTTTCCTTGTCCCGGATCAACAGTAACAGTAATAGGTTTTTGGTTTACAACTAAAGTTTGTGATAATTGAGGTGCAATTTGATAAAGTTCATTCCCAGGTTGATCTGCATATATCTCGCAGGTCCCTTCACCCACAATTGTTATTGTGCTTCCATTAACTCCGCCACAAATTGCAACACCTTCATCACTACTTGTAAATATCACATCTAATCCGGATGTTGCAGATGCAGAGACTAAAAAATCTTCATCACCATATGTTTTTGCTTCGATAACATTAAAATCGGTAATGTTTTGTGGAATCTTTTCACCAATTCCTGTTATAGTAAAATTATATGGATTCTCATCATTATCATTATTCGCGATACTTATTTCTGCTGTTCTTAATCCTGCAACAGAAGGAGTAAAAACTACAGTAAATGTAGTTGCCGTAAGTGGAGGAAGCAAAGTTGATATTCCGGTTTGATTAATTACAAAGTCAGCTGCATCTAACCCTGATAGTTCAATTACTGGGGAACCATCTAAAAATAAATTATCCACACCTGTATTCTCTATTGTAAATACAAGCTCTGTACTACTATTACCTAACTGTACGCTACCGAAATCGTATGTTCCACCATCGTCAATTTGATTCGCCTCCTGATATACGTTAATTTCGCGACAATTTTCAAAAATATATGCTGCACCTGACAGGTCTAGAGGATCAAGTCCATCAGCATCATCAAATTCATACATAGCTCCAACAATCATTAAAGTATCACTAATTGATACATCATATCCAAAATAATCGGCTGCAGAACGTTGTGAAGAAATTATTTTTTGTTCCTGCACCCATGATCCATCAAACTTATACATATATACCGCTCCGGCTTGTAGTAAAGAATCTGCTTCAAACAAATCAAAAGCTTCAAAATTAGCTCCAACAACTATGCTTTGATTATCAATTGCAACAGAATGTCCAAATCTTGCATTCACATGCCTTGTAGAAGCTACAAGTTTTTGTTCAAACACAGCAGCAGACCCCGAAACACTAGAAAACACATAAGCAGACCCGGAGTTCAATAATGTCTGTGAATCTGTTGCATCCTCATCCTCTTTATATGCTCCCACAACAATATTGGAGTCATGAATTGCAACATCATAGCCAAAATAATCGTCAACAGCCCTAACCGGAGCAACAATTTTCGAGGTTTGAGTCCAAGATACCCCATTGTCGTAAAACACATAAGCTGCACCTGCAGATGTCACAGTATTTAATCCATTTTCATCTTCAGAATTATTATAAGCACCAACAACTATTTGTGGATAATGTATATCTACAGAATAACCAAAATAATCTTGTTCACTAAAGTCAGAAGCACCAATTTTTTGTATTTGAGTCCACGTTCCTGCAATATCCTTAAATATATATGCAGACCCTGCATCTAATAATCCGCCTGCATCTTCATTATGTGCACCAACTACAATATAATCGCCGTCAATTGCAACAGAAACACCAAAATAATCATCAATCTGTCTGTCTGAAGCTACAAGTTTTTGTATCTGAGTCCAAGTACCGGAAATATATTGAAAAATGTAAACTGCTCCGGCATTTTCTTTATAACTACCACTAAGCTCATCGGTATTACTACTCCAAGCCCCGACAACAACAATGTCCCCATAAATCGCAACAGAATTGCCAAAATAATCTTCTGCCGACCTATCGGCGGCAACTATTTTTTGAAACTCCACCCACCTTGTTCCATTATAAAAAAACACATATGCAGAACCAGCATTTGTTGCTGTGGCAACACCTAAAGCATTTTCATCCTCTTGCCATGCCCCAACAACAGCCCAATTCCCTTCAATTGCAACTGACCTACCAAAATTATCTAACTCTTCGCGATCAGATGCACATACTTTTAATATTTCGTCCCAATTTTGAGAGTAACCACCAAAAGAAAACAAGAAAAACAATGATACCAATAAAAGATGTGTAGATTTCATAATGTTAAAATTTAAATAACAAAGCTTAGATTTATGTGTATAACAAAAAATACATATCCACAAATATAAGATTTTTTCTACATATCGAAATATATCCAACAAAAAAACGACACAAAACATCTACACATATTATCCAAATATACTTTTACTTACCAAATCCTCGCTTACAGTTTTTCTGATTTCGATGGCTTAAGGTATTCTCAGCTTCACTATTTTTATCTTATCTTTGCACTTTAAAAAAATGATATGAATCAAAAAGTTTATATTGAGACCTACGGTTGTCAAATGAATGTTGCCGACTCCGAAACTGTTGCCGCTATAATGCAATCGAAAGACTTTTTTCCGGTTGTTTCTATTTCCGAAGCCGATGTTATAATCTTAAACACCTGCTCGGTTAGAGATAATGCAGAACAAAAAATATGGAATCGTCTCGACTTTCTTAAAGGTTTAAAACGTAGAAAAAAAAATCTTAAAGTTGGAATTATAGGATGTATGGCACAACGAGTTGCCGATAAGTTGTTGGAACATGAAGCGGTCGATTTTGTTGCAGGTCCTGACGCATATCGATCATTACCTGAATTGGTAAGTGAATCTGATATAGATCTTACTCATATAAATACTGATTTTAATACAAATGAGACATACTCAGGAATAGTTCAGTATAAATATGACGAAAATGCAATTTCAGGATTTGTTCCAATAACTCGTGGTTGTAATAACTTCTGTTCATATTGCATTGTCCCCTACACTCGTGGAAGAGAACGTAGCAGCTCATATGTGGATATTATTAACGAAGTAACCGACCTGAGAGATAAAAATTATAAAGAGATTACTCTTTTAGGACAAAATGTAAATTCTTATTTTTTCGAAGACGTTAAGCAATCCGTTGATTTCCCAAAATTGATAAAAATGGTTGCCGAAGCTGCTCCGGATATGCGTATCAGATTCACAACTTCGCACCCTAAAGACATTTCTAATGAACTAATTGATGCTATTGCCTCATACGAAAACATCTGCAACCATATTCATCTACCCGTACAATCAGGAAGTAATAAAGTATTAAACCTGATGAATCGTAAATATACACGAGAGTGGTATCTTGAAAGAATTGAAAAAATCAAATCTACAATTCCAAATTGTGGTTTGTCGTCTGATATCTTTTGCGGTTTTTCGGGTGAAACCGAAATTGAGTTTCAAGAAACCCTCGATTTGATGAATATTGTTAAGTATGACTCCGCATTTTTGTTTAAGTATTCGGTACGTCCCGGAACAGCAGCTTCAAAGAACTTAACTGACGATGTGCCCGAATCCGAAAAAGTTGCACGTTTAAATCGATTGATAAATCTCCAAAATCAAATTTCACTCAAAAAAAACAAAGCAGATATTGGTAAAAACTACCAAGTGTTAGTAGAAGGTTTTTCAAAACGTTCAAAAGAGTATTTATTTGGTCGCACCCAACAAAACAAAGTGGTTGTGTTTCCGGCAGAAAATGTAAAACGTGGCAATTTTATTAATGTCAAAATAACTGATGCAAGCTCTGCTACACTTAAAGGAATTATTATAAATAATTGATATTATGAGTAAAATAGAAGAATTTAGACAATATCGTTCCCAGATGAACGAAAAACTTTTGGCAAAAGATAATAAAATAATCAAAAGATTATACAGCCTCGACACTATCACTTATCAGGACTCTGCTCTCGATTCAAAAACAAAAGAGATGCTCGGACTCGTTGCTTCGATGGTTTTACGTTGCGACGATTGCATAAAATATCACCTCGAAACATGTTATAAACTTGGCCTAAGCACCGACGAGATGATGGATATTTTTGGCGTTGCTAATGTAGTTGGAGGAACTATTGTGATTCCTCATACACGCAGAGCTCTTGAATATTGGGAAATGCTAATTAGCACAGAATAAAAGTTTTCTCTCTCATAAAAAAAAACACTATTTTCTACACTAAAATTCATGTTTTGGCGTTTATAATTAAAGGCATTTATGAAATAGTCATTTAAATTGTATCAAATGAATAAATTTTTACTGTAAAGCGCACATTATTTCTTATAGTTTATTCATCTAAAAATTTAATGACATGAAAACAAAAAAATCACCAAAAGCCGACCTCGAAAAAAAACGTGGATTATTTCTTGAAATTGGATTAGTAATTGCTCTAGCAATTTGTTTTGCCGCATTTGAGTGGTCAACCGAGGAAGTTAAAATGACTACCCTAGGTAAATCCTCAAATGAAACTATAATTGAGCAAGACATTATTTCGACAGACCCTGATGACCCGGAAAAATATGAAGAACCAGAGCCAGAGCCAATTGAAGTTATTGAGATCTTTGACGTTAAGGATGACAACGAGAATGTAGATAGAGTAATTTTCGATAGTGAAGTAAAAGATAATAATCCACCGACAATTATTGTGGTTAAAGATGACATTATTCCGGAAACTGCTACCGATCCTGTACCATGGTTTGATGTAGAAAAAAAACCTATTTTTCCGGGTGGAGATGCCGCTCTTTTAAAATTTATTAACGAAAACACCAAGTATCCTAAGGTTCCTAAAGAGCTTGGCATAGATGGAACTGTTACCGTAAAATTTGTTATTGATAAAACCGGCAAAGTAATAAATGCTGAAATTGCTAAAGGAGTTGATCCTTATCTAGATGCCGAAGCACTAAGAGTTGTTTCTCTGATACCAAAATGGGAGCCCGGCAAACAAAGAGATATTCCTGTTCCGGTTACATTTTACTTACCTATTAAGTTTATTTTAATGTAAAAAGAACAAACCAACACCGATAACGGAGATTACTGCACCAATAATTTCGAGAGGTTTAATCTTTTCTTTAAAAAACCACATCGATGGAAGAATAATTATAACCGGAGCAAGAGAAGAAAGTGTTGCAGCAATACCCGTTTCGGTGTATTTTACCGCAATTAAGCTAAAAGACACCCCTAAAAATGGTCCAGCAAATGAACCCAAAGTAATCATTTTTACCGCCGAAACATTTTTTAAGCCATTAAGAGTTTTCTTCCATAGTTTTGCAAAGGATAAAATAATAGTAAATCCAACTATCCCTGCAATTATTCTAATTTGAGTTGCAGCAAATGCATCGTAATCGCCCATACCTTTTTTGCTTAAGACTAGCCCTCCTGCCTGTCCGCAAGCACCACCAAAAGCTAGCAAAAATCCTAATAATGCAACTGATGGTTTTCTTTTAAAAAGCTTCACTTTCTCCTTTGATTTGTCTTTTTTCTCAGGTTTTTTCCATAAAACTAAAACTATTCCCAAAATAGTAATAAGCATTGCTACAAATTGAATAGCTGTAAGAGTTTCTCCAAGAATCATCCAACCAAAAAATGCAGTAATTGGAGGCACCAAAGACATAACTAACATAGACACTCGTGCCCCAACCACTACATAAGCCCTAAATAATAAAATATCACCTATAACAAATCCTACTAAACCCGAAATACTAAGCCAAATCCACATATTTGCAGTAGCATCTGTTGCAAAAAACAACCCTCTAGTAAAGTAGGAATAAATTGTTATAAATATAAGAGCAAATATCAATCGAATAAAATTCAGAGGCACCGACCCAATTTTTTTGCCGGCCGACTCAAAAGACATTGCACTAACAGTCCACATAAAGGACGTGGCAACAGCAAATATTTCTCCTATATAATTGGTCATAATTAATTTAATGAATGCCCGTATATTTACCTAAATGATTATCTTTGCACAAAAATTAGATAAAAATGTCATTAATAAGTTTTATAGAAGAGTTTCC
>JAFGVU010000205.1 GCA_016937855.1 Bacteroidales bacterium
ACGAAACGATTCCTGCATCGATGTTACAGCTTTTTTGTTGGCAACATACCGGTTGAATGCTGCAACAGCGTTTGCATGTGCCTGCTCTATTACTTCGTCAGTACAACTCCAAAACCAAAATAAAACGGCTTTAATTCAAATTTAGGTTTCTGTGCCGGCATATCATTAATATTCAGATAAAGAGCTCTTGCACCTAACTCAATATTTTTTTTCTTTTTAGTAAAAAGATTTCCGCTTTTATCTTCAAAACGAAGAACCGGTTTTGAATTCAGTTGATAGTAATAACCAGCAAATGCATTCAGCCAAATTTTTCTGAACATTTGATATTTGAGTGTTATCCGCCCATCTAAACCATACGATTTTTCACCCCAATACACCATACTTTTTCCTTCTTTAAGGCTAAGTTCTCCGTTATTGTAGCGAAATAGTTTATTGGTTTCGCCAAGCGAAAGCATAGTGTTTTGAATCTTGTAACCGGGTTGAATGGTCATTAGCCATTGTTTTCCGTAGGGTTTTATCGGTAAACTAAACGAAAAACCCATTTTATGAACTTCGGTGTAATCCTTTTTTCTCAAATTTCCTGCTAATAAATATTGAATTTCAGTATGTTTGTTTAATCTGTAGCTTAGCATAACTTCTAATTGCCACATAGTATTCACTGAGCTCAACGACCTGTTTAGATTGTCATTGTTTCCTGGAATATTTAGTGAATAACTGCCCTGATTGATGTTTAGGGATTGAATTGACGTATTATATCCAAAGCTAAAGCGATCGAGTACTGATAGCAATTTAGTGAGACGTTCGATTCTCTCGGTTTTGTTTGATATTGTTTCTTCCGGTTTAGTTTCATTTTTAATCAGGCTATTCATAAAAATACTATCCGAAACGGATTCACTCATTTGATTCTGTTGGTCGATTTGAGCCACAGGGTAATCGCGCCAGTCTGATTCGAAATAAGGAGTTGCTTCGTGTGTAATTACATCTGAATAATCGCTTATTTTGTTATACGGAATTGAGCTGGTTTTGCCCGGGTTAGTTTCAACAAGAGTGTATTCTGAAAATTTTTCAAGTGTGTATCCGGTTTTAAAGTTTTGGAATATCTCCCTCGAACTAGTAAAATTTAGGTAATATTTACCATTCATTGGAGCATATAAAATAATTTTAGTGGCTTCTTTTGACGAAAGCTTTGCAAAAAGTTCTTTTTCGCGCCACTTAAGCTTCTCTTCATTGCTTTTATATTCAAACTTTACAAACGCGAGGCTTTCTTTGTCGATATACATTTTCCCAATATATCCTTCTGTTTCATGCGATGAAGGCTCAAAATGAATAACATACAATTCCCGGTTATCGATTTTTGTATAAGCGCTTAATTTGAATTTATATTTTTCGGATGCCTTAACTATAAGGTGTCTTTTTTTAACCAAATCGAATGTATGTGGGATAAAATGGCCGCCATAAAAACTTATATTGTTTATTGAATCAATTCCTGGTGCAATATATTTTCGGCTGTTATCAATTTTAATTTGTCCTATTGTTTTGTACTTGTAAGAAGTTTTGAATACATCAAGTATAGCCTCTGTAAGCACAAGGTAGTTGCCATCGTATTCTTTCATTGCATCGCGGTAAAAACCCTTGCTTCGGGTTCTGAAATCGGGATAGTTTTCGGGAATCTTACGGCAGGCTTTTCTTATCAAGGAACGCAAAGTACTGTCAGGCATAACTGTAATTTCGTTTATTTGGCGAGTATAAGGTGTAAGTTTTATGTTGAGCGTATTGCTATTATGAAGTGGTATTAACTTGAATGTTTCGTATCCAATGCAACTAAAAGTAATGGTATCATTTTTCAGATTATTGGGTAAATGCAGTATAAATTTGCCCGATGCGTTGCTGACGGTTCCGTAGTATGTACCTGTAACAGCAATATTGACAAAAGCTATGGGATCATTAGTGTTTTTGTCAACAACAGTTCCATTGATTATAGTAGTGTTACTATGGACTACTATTGAGCAAAATGTCAATAAAACAATTCCAAAGTATTTAAATTGCATTTTAAAAAGTATTTGAGTATAAATAAAGCGTTATTTCTCAAAAATTATGGAAACAACGCTTTAGCTGTGATTCTTAATTTGTTGGATCGTAATCTGTTTTGTTAATTATAACATCTTTTACAAATTCTTTGGCAGCATATACAACACCTGCTATAATTATAGCAGCAGCAATAGCACCAACAATTCCTCCATCAACATTTCTCATTTCCTTTGCATCCATTTCCTGGACGCCCATTAATTCTATTTTTTTCACCTCATTAAAATTATGATTTTCGGCATTCGGTGTATCTCGCATTGCTTCAGTTGAATATTTTTGGAACTCTAACTGAATGCTCGATTCATAATACACAAAATTTTAAACGTTAA
This sequence comes from Bacteroidales bacterium, assembly GCA_016937855.1. GTDB lineage: Bacteria > Bacteroidota > Bacteroidia > Bacteroidales > ML635J-15 > Bact-19. The sequence continues at coordinate 2,415 of JAFGVU010000205.1, forward strand.
TAATTTAACCTAGATTGAGCGATTTGTACAAAAAAAAAATAAAAGATAGCTTGCTTACAACCTTGATAATGTGTATCTTAGAGGTGTTAAAA
>JAFGVU010000206.1 GCA_016937855.1 Bacteroidales bacterium
TGTTAGATCCGTTGGAATTGCACATTGTCCTGCATCAGGTGTAAATGTGTAAAGTGTTGTGGTTGTATTGTCAATTGCCGGAGCCCATGAACCGGTAATTCCGTTTAGTGATGTTGTGGAAAGTGCAGGAATTGCATCGCCTTCGCAATACGGTCCAACGGGATCGAAAAGTGGAGTGATAGATGAAACTATTTCAAATGCTAAAGGACCAATATAGTCCATACAATATGTTGCATTCATAGCAGGAATATCCGCCCAAGCTCCTAAGTCACTCATTTCGTTTAGGACATCGGTTTCTTCAGTGTTTACAGCATATACTAAGTAAACACCTACAGGATAACCGGTAAATGTTCCACTTGTATTAGTTTCAAGGATTGTTCCTGAATCATTAACCAATACATATGTTTGTTGAAAAGAACCTCCAGTATGATATCCGCTAGTGCTAACAACAATATCGTCTAATTCGCAGATTTCTTCACAGATGCTAACTGCAGCTCCTGTATATGGACCTAATATATCCATACAATTTGATGCTGCATAAGTTTCAACACCAGTCCATAAACTTCCAACGCTAAGTGCTGCAGGAGCAGGAGCAAGGTAGTTTACGGCATATATTCTGTATAAGCCGCTATTTGTTGGAGTAAATGTACCTGTTGTGTTTACTTCCATAATAATTCCAGAAGCATCATCAACAAAAACATACTCCTGAACATATCCTACTCCAGTATGATATCCCGATGTGCTAACTGTCACAGTTAGGTAATAATCGCACTGTGCAGATAGCGAATATGAGATAAAAGTTAAAAGAGCTATTACTATATATTTAAGTCTTTTCATAGTCATAATTTTCAATGATTTAGTCCCAAGCTCCCGCATCAGCATCACAAGGCACAGCAGTATTACAAGTAAGACTCACTTCAAATTGCCCTATTGCTGCACCATCTCCATCAACATAAATAAAATATTCGGTGCCATTTGTTGTTGTAAAAGTAAATGAGGATGTCATACCAACACCACCATCGTTATCTCCGCCTACACAAGTAAGTGCAGTACAAGGTCCTTCAAAAATATTTATTTCAGTATCGAAGTTTGTTCCCGGATTATCAGTGCTAATAGTAACTTCTGAACCGTCTCCAATAAAACTGTACCAGACTCCTTCGGCTGGGGTTCCTCCACCAGCACATCCAGAAGGTGCGTCATCGGCAGTAGCAAGAATGTTGCTGGCGACGTCTGTATCCCCACAAGTTAATAACTCTGCATCGGGACACTCGTCGTTTGGAGGAGTAATAACAACTCCTGTTACTGGCTCAAAATAATAATCACATAAATCACCAGCATAGCCATCAATCCTGATATAATATATTTCGCCAATTGTTAAACCGGTAAAGTTCCAGGTGCCTGTAGTGTTTTCACCTGTTGGATTTACACAAGAGCCTGGTACCTCAGTTAAAGTAGCGCAAGTTCCGCTAAATACATTAAGTTGAATACCATCACTAATAGGTTCGCAATCACCAACGGTATAGTCTATTTCAACATCGGTACTACCAGCAATAAATGTCATCCACGAATCATTATCAAGACTTACACCACAGCTTTCGGCAGGGTTTTCAGCACCAACTGTATACGAACAATCCGTACTACCTTCGAATGGTTGACTTAAGTCAATAAGAGGAGCAGCAGAACATTCATCACTTGGAGCACTAGGTGAATTACATAAATCACACATCGAAATTGTCTCTGAATAAATACAAGTCGGATCTGCAGCATCGATAATTTGCACTGTAGTTCCTGCAACCAATCCATTAACGGAATATGTTCCAACTCCAACACCGGAATACTCAGTAGTTCCTCCAACAACAATGTTTACAGTTGCAGCTTCAACCATTGCGCTAATTACAATTGATAAGTCATAATATGAATTATCTCCGGCACATGTTTGAGTTATTGTTGTGTTGGCAGGGTTACAAATACATGATGTTATTAGTTCAAATCCATCATAAACAATAGATCCATCTGAATCAAACTCAATTGTTATACATGTACTCGTTGTAGTGATATCACTTGGGATTGTTGATCCTGAGAGAGATGCAATTAGTGTTCCACCTGTACCTACACCATCATATATGTTTAAATCGTCAATTGATTCGGTGTAAAAGTCTGCAAAAGAAACTCCTATATAATCTGCGGTTCCAGAACATATTGTTACTGTATATAATTCATTATTAGCATAATCTCCAGTTGATCCACCACTATCATATATAGTGTAATTACAACCTGTTAAAGTTGTGCCATCAACAGCATCGATATTATGTTCGTTGCTACACATGATAATAGTTTCGCTATATGTACAAGTTGGGTCAGAGTCATCGACAACTAAAACTGTTGTGCCGCTTGTTAATCCATTATAAGTATAAGTTCCGACACCGACACTAGACTCTTCTGTTGTTCCACCAATTATAATATCCACACTTGAGGCATCCACTAATGCAGTAACGTCAACTTCTAAATCATAGTTCGAGTTGTCAGGTGCACATGTTTGAGTAACTGTTACGTTTGCTGGATTACAAGGTGGTGGAACACAATTAGCATTTATTTCAAAACCTGTGCTTGTAGTTGAGCCATCAGATGTGAACCTTATTGTAATACATGTTCCACTAGCAGTTATTGTTCCGGGGTTGGTTGTTCCTGAGAATGGACTACCTGTTACCTGAGGAGCCCCGGTGCTATTTCCGTCATATACATAAACATAGTCCCAACCACTTTCTGTTGCAAATGATGCAAAGCTAATTTCCATTAAATCTGCTGTTCCAGAACAAATAGTTACAGAATAATCTTCGGAGTTGGTATAACTTCCGGAAAATCCTCCGCTATCATATATTGTTGCTGAACAATCTATAATTGTCGTTCCATCTACATCATCAATATTATCTCCGCTGGGGGGAGTACAACTTGTACAAGTAAGTGTTGTCGTACAGCAAGATGCGTCAGTACCACATGCCGCACTAGTGTTATAGTGTATATAATGTGTTCCGCTTACTGCTGCTGTCCATGATAAAGGACTCCACCCATGTGCTACAACTGCACCTCCCGAAGTACCACTACGAACAGTAATATAACTTCCACAGTCACTGGCAGACTCGTATGTTTCGCCGGCAACAACACCCGAAATAGTATTGTATTCATCTTCATAATTACATGTTGAGACCTCAATAGGTGTATTTGTGCTAGGCGCTGTTGCCGATCCATAAGCAGAGGTATTTGTGCATTGTCCTACAACTTGTTTGGATAGTGTAAATGACAGAATAAATAGGATTAAAACTAGTAAAAACTTTTTCATAGCCTCTTATTTAAATTGATTGATAAGTTCTTTTACCTCTGATTCGGAGACAACTCCTTCGGATTCTTTTGATCCAATTCGGGCAAACTCTTCGTCGCTAACAATGATTTTTGCTCTTGGAACTCGCTCAGTTTTTAGATAACGCACAGTTTTTTCTGCTGCAATATCATCTCCTTGAGCTAGCTCGATAACCTTTTGTGTTAATACACTTGGAGTGCCACCTGACTTATATGTGTGAGTCGCTTGTGGTTCGGTTTTCTCGATTTTAATTGTCGTACTCTCTTTTAGTTTGATGTCTTTATCTGTTTTTTCTTGCGATATTGCAGATAATCCTAAAAACATCATAACTACCGTTAAAACGTAAAACTTTAGTTTATTCATAGTTGTATAATATTTAGTCGTTTATAAGCCTGCCTAATGAGTATTTGTAGAGACAAATCTCTATTTATATCTCAAAAAAAAATACTCTCAACCCAATTACTTTTCAAATATATGCATTTTTTTTTACTGTACGTATATAATCAAACAATAATTTTGACATAATTTTCAAAATTAAATCGTTTTGTTGACAATTATTTAAGTATTAAACGGCGATTAAATCGTGGGGTTGCCAAAAATCAGAAAATTTTAAAAAAAAAAGACCGTCATCAGACGATCTTCTTTTATGGTGTTCAAAATTTTACACAAATTCAGTGATTATGCATAAAAGGTTTTTCAAAATATTAAGTATGCTAATAGACCTAGCAGATTTGTAGAAAAATATTTCATCATACAATTTTTGTCAATATTTACAAGCAAGAAGTCAACATGCTGATAAACCGTATGTTTTTAATATAAGGAGGCTTCGAGACATTTTCGAAAGAAATGAAAATCCATGGCAGCCTCCTTTTATTATTCTACCAAATATGCGCCCATTTCTCCTTTGGCATGTACATATTATCACCTTCTTTAATGTCAAAAGCTTTGTGAAAAGTTTCTAATCCAGGCACTTGACCGTTTACACGCCATTCGCCGAGAGAGTGAACATCTTCTTTTGTTCTTCTGCGAATTTCTGTGTCGCGAATATTTTGAGCCCATATTTTGGCGTATGCTAAATAGAATCTTTGCTCAGCAGAAAAGCCATCAATTTTATCCGGAGTTTTGCCATCAAGAGCTTTCATAAGTGCGTCGTATGAGATTACTAATCCACCATAATCGGCAATATTTTCGCCCAACGACAGTTTGCCGTCTGCATAAAGATCGTCTAGTACTTTTATATTGTCGAATCGCTCTACCAGAATTTGTGCTCTTTCGTCAAAAAGCTGAGCATCTTCTTCTGTCCACCAGTCGTTAAGATTACCCTCTTTATCGTAATTGCGTCCTTTGTCATCAAATCCGTGTGTCATTTCATGACCTATAACAACGCCAATTGCGCCGTAATTAACAGCATCGTCGGCATCCATATAGAAAAATGGTGGTTGTAAAATACCTGCAGGAAAACAAATTTCGTTCATGTTTGGGCTGTAATATGCATTGACAGTTTGCGGATTCATAAACCATTTGTTTTTATCAACGGGTTTACCAATCTCACTTATCATATATTCAAAATCAAACACATTTGCACGAATAATATTTGCAATATAGGAGTCTTCCTCAATGTTTAATTTTTCATAATCTCTCCATTGATCAGGATAACCAATTTTAACATTTATTTTTGCTAGTTTTTCAAGTGCTTTTTGTTTGGTTTCGTCTGTCATCCAATCAAGTTGCATTATTCTGTCGGCAAAAGCTTCTCTAAGATTTTCAACAAGATTTATCATGCGCTCTTTTGCTTCAGGCGGAAAATATTCCTTTACAAAAATTTGCCCAACAGCTTCGCCCATACATGAGTTAGTTTTGCTTACAACACGTCTCCAACGAGGCTGTTGTGTAAGAGCTCCTGTTAAGAACTTGCCATAAAATTCCCAATTGGCATTTACCATTTCGGAATGTAGATATGGTGCTGCAAAGTTTATTACGTTCCATTTTAAATAAGTTTTCCAAATTTCAATATCTGTATTGTCGAATAAATACGATAACTGCTTAAAGAACTCAGGTTGACTTACATTTATGGTTCCGGGAACGGGTAAGTTTATTTCATTAAAATATAGTTTAAAGTCAAATTTAGGACTAAGTTTTTCAACATCATTCAAATCCATGCGATTTGTAGTTGCAAATGGATCGCGCAATTCGAGGTTTGTCATAGATTTTTGCGCAAGTTTGTACTCAAAATTGTAAATATCCTGAGCGTCTTTTTTTGCTTTTGTTTCGTTTATTCCTGCTATAATCAGCATTCTTTCGATATGTGCAATATATCTTTGACGGATTTCTTTTGATCTTTCGTCATCAGCAGTGTAATAATCTCTGTTTGGTAAACCTAATCCTCCCTGATACAAGTATGCTATTTGCATATCACTGTTTTCGCGATCGGCCGAACCAAATAAATTAAAACTAGTCGAAATTCCTTTTTTGTGTAGGGATGCAATTTCTTTTGTTAGTTCTTCTTTGCTCGATATCTGATCAATTTCAGCAAGTAAATTTGTAATTGGAACTAGTCCTTGATTGTCAATTGTAATTGTATCCATACCCAAAGAGTAAAATTTTTCGATTTTCCATTCAATAGAGTAGGCTTTATTTTCTTGTTCAGTTAATTTGATGATTAGATCATTAACTTTCTGATTTGTTTCCTTGGCTAATACATCAAAAGACCCAAAACGACTTTCTTCGTCAGGCAATGGGTTGTTTTTTTGCCATCCACCGGTGGCATACTGATAAAAATCTTCGCCGGGACTAACAGTTGTGTCAAGATCTTCTAAGTTAATTACTTTAACCTCGCCAGTTTGTGTGTCTTTATTCATTTCTTTTGTTTTTGAATTACACGATATTAATATTCCAAATGAAATAATTGTAACAGAAATAAGAATTGCTTGTTTCATATTTGTAGAATTTTATTTCTACAATATTAAGGCTTTTTCCTGAATTGTAATTTCTTTTCCTCACCCTTTAACAATCTTTTAATATTTTTTAAGTGTGTTATAACAATTAAGATTGTCGCTACGATAGAAAAAATGTTTAGTGTGATGAAATCGGTTTTTTCAAGAATGAATATGATTATAGGAAATGAAATTGCAGCTATTATTGAGGAAATCGAGACAATTCTAGTTGATGCAAAGCATATTGCAAATACTGCTAAAGTAATTCCGGCAGATGCAGGATGCAAAGCAAGTAATAGACCCAACATCGATGCAACTCCTTTTCCTCCTTTGAATCCTGAATAAATAGGAAAGATATGTCCAACAACTGCACTAACTCCGAAAAGTAACTTTATTTGATAAAATAATTCGGTGCCTGAAACTACTTCGGGAACAAACCAAATTAGTTGAACAGCCAAAAAACTCTTAAGAATATCGACAATAAAAACCGGAAGTGCTGCCTTCGCCCCTAAAACTCGCAGGGTGTTTGTCGCTCCTGCATTTTTACTGCCATGTTCACGAACATCAGTGTTGTGAAACCATTTTCCAAACCAAACAGCCGAGCTAAATGATCCAAGCAAATAGGATATAATTGAAAATATTATTAGATAAAAAGTCATTTTAATATCTGTTCATTCTGTCCATATCTCTTTTAGTATCACGCGTTTTGATATCATCGCGCTTGTCGTAGAATTTCTTCCCTTTGGCAAGAGCAATGTCAAGTTTTGCTAAGCCTTTTTCATTTATTGTAAGTTGATACGGGATTATTGTTAGACCTTTTTCTGTGACTTTTTTCTGCCATTTTCTTAGTTCACGACGCGTTAATAGTAGTTTCCGGTCGCGTGTAGGCTCATGATTATTGCACGTTCCCATTGAGTATTCCGCAATATGAATGCCAGTTGCCCATAATTCGCCGTCACGAAAAACACAATACGAATCAGTAAAATTAATTTTCCCTTCTCTGATAGATTTTATCTCTGTTCCCAATAGTACTATTCCTGCACTTAGCTTTTCAACTAATTCGTATTGGTAAAATGCTTTTTTATTTTTATATGTGATAACTTTTGTTGACATTCTAAACTACAAATTCAAAAAATGGATAAATAATCGCAAAATGCAAAATCAGATATATACCTATTATTAATAGCGATGTGATAATGAAAAAGATATTGCTTTTGTTTGGTTTGATTTTTAAATATTTTTTTATCCCCCAAAACAAAATTACAAAACTGTATAATGATATTAAACCAAGAAAAAACAGACTCGGGAATAGGTTTAAAATCACTAATGCGGCATAGAATGGGATTAATGAGCATAAAACCAAAATTGCAACTTTAGATTTGTCTTTAGATTTGTCGTAATAAGGCAATAAGAAATTAATTGCAGATACCAGAATAATAAAAAATGCAAAATCGACTATCAGACTTAATATTGAATATGCCATAATATGCTGAAGACTTGACACCGAAAGAAAAGATAAAGACTTTCCAATAAGCCTCGAAGCAAATGTAATAGTCAAGATGCCGGTTAAAAGTGGGAATAGAATATTGTTGTACTTTAGCTCACTAAATGAATTCTCCTTCCAGCCTCTTGGCGGATTCATGAGTATTTTAACAAAACTATCTGTAATTGTTTTAATTTCCATTTAATTAGTTTTTCCCTTACGCAAAAATAGTTTTTTTTCTTATCTTTATAACGTTAAAACAACTAAAGATGCTAACAAAATATAACTTGATTGTTATTACCGGAGCAACTGCAGGGGGCAAAACCTCAGTGGCAACGAATCTTGCGGCTGATATTGATGGTGAAATCATTAGTGCAGATAGTCGTCAGGTTTATCGAGGGATGGATATAGGAACAGGAAAAGATATTGACGACTATGTAATTAATGATAAAAAGATACCTTATCATCTTATCGATATTGTTGATGCAGGTGAGAAATATAATGTTTTCGAGTTTCAAAAGGACTTCTTTAAAGTCTTTGAGGATATAAAATCCAGAAATAAATTTCCAATTCTTTGTGGTGGAACAGGATTGTATATCGACTCGGTTTTGAAAAACTATCGTTTAATCCATGTACCTGTTAATGAAGAGTTACGAAAGAGCCTTCAAAATAAAAATATCGACGATCTTGAACTAATCCTTAAATCGTATAAGAGGATTCATAATCGTAGCGACCTCGACACAACAAAACGTGCTATTCGTGCAATCGAAATCGCTGAATTTTATAAAAATAATGATATTGTTGAAGAGCCTGTGCCCGAAATATGTCCAATAATTTTTGGAATTTATTATAATCGTGAACAGCGTCGTGCACGAATTACCGAGCGACTTAAATATCGTCTCGAAAATGGAATGATTGACGAAGTGCAAAATCTTCTCAATGCCGGAGTTTCACACGATGACCTGGAGTATTATGGCTTGGAATATAAATTTATCTCCTGGTTTCTGAGTAATAAGATTTCTTATGACGAGCTTTTTGCTCAGTTGAACACTGCCATTCATCAATTCTCAAAACGACAAATGACATGGTTCCGAAAAATGGAAAAAGAAGGAGTTAAAATCCATTGGATCGACGGTAATTTGGAGATGGGAGAGAAGCTGTCAAAAATATTGGCGATTGTAGAAAATAAAATTTGATATTTTTTTGTATTCTAATTGACGTTTACATTGCCCGATTTATTTTGTTCATGATAAAGGTTTTGTTGGCAATGTAAAGTCTGGATTCTGCTAGTTTTTTAACTCCGATTACGCATTATTATGAAATGCGAATCGAGCAAGTGTTTATGGGCATAATCGAGAGTTAACCCCAACTAAATCATTAGTTCGCTTAAACAAAACTCCTAATGCTTAATTTGTTAAGAACCCTCGTTTATCGGGGGGGTTAATTTTCCATCGTCCGATTTTTTTAGCGGTCATGGAAACGTTAAAAAAGCTACACCCAAATAGTTTGGGCGCGAGTCTGTCGCGTTCAAACGGTTAATATTGGAATCTGTTATCACTAAACTTTTTAATTAAATTTACTTAGTTAAAATCAAAGAAATAGGTTCCTCATAAAAAATTCTAAAAGCTGGTTCCTGCGTTCTTAAAATATCCAAACGCGAATCCGATAGCTATCGGATCGCTTGAACATTTTAAGAGATTTGCTAGACGGTAA
>JAFGVU010000207.1 GCA_016937855.1 Bacteroidales bacterium
AGTGAAAGTCAAGGTCGAAAAAATGTGAAATATTCTCTTTTGGCGCAAGTTTTTGGTGTGAAACAAACCAAAAACTGTGACAAAAGATAAGTATGAGTTTGCCCTGATGCGTTTCACTAAAAATTTGTTCGGAACAAAAAAAATGTTTTATATTTGTCGCTTAATAATTGATTGATGAAGAAAAAAACAATTATAGCGCTGGCAGTAATATTTGGGATTTTAATTGCCGACCAAATTCTAAAAATTTACATTAAAACAACTTTCGAATTGTATGACAATGTTACTCTTATAAAAGGGTTTGGGGAATTACTTTTTGTAGAAAACTCAGGAATGGCTTTTGGAATGCAATTTAGTGGCTTGACAGGTAAATATGCTTTGAGTATTTTTAGATTTATTGCAATTGGCGGATTGGTTTATTATTTATTTCGACTGATAAAAAAGAACGAGAATACGATTTTTATTATCTGTATTTCTATGGTTATAGCCGGTGCAACTGGCAATTTTATTGACAGTGCTTTTTATGGATTATTGTTTGATACCGGAACTGTTTATAATCCTGAAATAGGTAAATGGGTTGGATATCACGGTGTTTCAACTATGCAGAATCCGGGCTATTCGGGATTCTTAATTGGCTGCGTTGTTGACATGTTCCATTTTACCGCGCGATGGCCGGAGTGGGTGCCACGAGTTGGAGGTCAGGAAATCTTTAAAGCAGTTTTTAATATTGCCGACTCCGCAATAACTATTTCAGTTTTTCTTATGATTATTTTTTACAAAAAAATATTTGCTCATCACGACTCTGACAAAAAATCTGATAGTGAGGCAGCAGAACAAATCGAACAATTATAAAAGCAAAAAGTGTTTTGAAACAGAATTTTTATGTTGTATTTTGAAAAAAAGTTAATTCATAAATAAAAAAAACATTAGTTTTGTCGTTTTAAAAATTAAGTATTATGTTATTATTATCAAGTTCTGCAGTACCGGTTGACATCCCATTATGGGCTCTCATCCCATTTATCCTGATGCTAATGATGATAGCTGTCGGGCCACTCTTGTTTCATCATTGGTGGGAAGAAAATAAAAACAAACTTATAGTCTCTTTGGCTCTTGGTATTCCAACAGCAATTTGGTTAATTTCGCAACACTTAACAGGTTCGCTTCAGCACCAATTGTTGTTTGATTACATTCCTTTTATTGTTTTGCTGGGATCGCTATTTGTAATTACCGGCGGAATACATTTAAAAGGAGATATTCAGGCAAAACCATGGATAAACACATTATTCCTTGGAATTGGAGCAGTGCTTGCTTCTATGATGGGAACAACTGGGGCTGCCATGTTACTTATTCGCCCGGTTATTAAAACGAATTCGCAGAGAAAATATAAAGTTCATACAATTTTGTTCTTTATTGCCGCTGTTGCAAACTGTGGAGGTTTGTTAACTCCACTTGGCGACCCACCATTATTTTTGCTTTATTTAAGAGGTGCCGAATTTACATGGTTCTTCCAAATGCTACCCGAATGGGCATTTGTTAATGCCATGCTAATAACAATTTATTTTATTGTTGACTCATATTATTATAAAAAAGAGCCACTAGAAAATATTCAATTCGATAAAGAAAATGTTGAGCCTATTAGATTAAAAGGTAATCTCAATTTTGTTTGGCTAATTGGTGTGGTTCTGTCTGTTGCGTTCTTAAATAAAAGTTATTTCCCAACATGGGATGGTCATGCAGGTGGCAACGATTATTACGGATTTGCTCGCGAAGGTGTAATGCTTTTAATGGCAGGAGCTTCGTTGTTATTTACAACAAAGAAATTGCGCGAAGCAAATAAATTTACATGGGTTCCAATTATCGAAGTTGCATTCTTATTCCTTGGTATATTTATAACTATGGTTCCGGCTTTATTGTACTTGTCGGCAAACGCTGCTTCGTTTGGATTGTCAACTCCGGCTAATTTTTATTATGCTACAGGTAGCTTAAGTGCTTTCCTTGATAATGCTCCAACCGCTGTTTCTTTTTACGAATTAGCTAAAGGAATGCATGCAACAGGTGGTGTGATGGTTGCCGGGGTTCCCGAAATGCTACTTACAGCAATCAGTCTTGGGGCTGTTTTCTTTGGAGCAATGACATATATCGGTAATGGACCTAACTTTATGGTAAAAGCAATTGCCGAAGAGAATAAAATTGCTATGCCAAGTTTCTTCGCATATATCATCAAGTTCTCTTTAATTGTACTATTACCAATTTACATTCTTACGCAGTTAATATTTATTTAAATAAGTAAACCCGGCTTGTCCGGGTTTTTTTTATCATTTTGAGAAATATTTTTTTGTAGATAAAAAAAAAATTATACTTTTGCATTCTCAAAATGGTCAATGTCCGATGGTGTAATGGTAGCACTTGTGATTTTGGTTCATACAGTCAAGGTTCGAATCCTTGTCGGACAACAACCTAATGATTAGAAAAGCCCCAATCTTAATAGAAAGGGGCTTTTTTCATTATAATGTGTTAGCTTTCGGGTTTATACCAATTATAAATTGGGATTACTGTTTCTATCCCCACATAACTAATCCCGAGTCATGCTGATAGGGTAGCAAATCATTTTTTGCAAAAATTCTGATTGCATAATTGTAAAATCCCGGTTTTTGAGCAGCACCCTGAATTGTATATTTTGCAATCTTGTTTTCAACACTAACAAGTTTTGCGGGATACTTTTGATATATATGTGTCGTACCGTTTTTTACAGCATTAGTAATCACAATTTCAACTCCCACATCATCGGGGGTGAGTTGTTTTAAGTCTATTTCAATTTCGCCGGTAAAAGATTCCTTGATGCTCATAGGATTCTTTTCATAATCAGGGAATTTTGCACTTACGATTTCAAGATTGTCCCAAACTTTTTTAACATTTTGCTTCCATTCGGCAATTTTAATTGCAGCAGAATAGTCATTTTCCTTAATCATTAATGACCTTTGGAAGAGTTTGTTGTAGAATCTGTCTTTATAATCGTCGATCATTCTTTTGGTTGTAAATTCTGGAGCAATTTCGCTGATTGATTTTTTAATATATTTAATCCAATCGTGTGGAATTCCGTTTTTATCGCGTTTATAAAACAGCGGAATAATTTCGTTTTCGAGCATGTGATAGATTGTTTGTGTATCGAGCTCGTTTTGAAATTCCTGATTTTCGTAAACACGTTCGGCAGGTAAAGCCCAGCCTGCACCGGGGCGATAACCTTCGACCCACCAACCATCGAGTACGCTAAAGTGCAGAGCTCCGTTCATAACAGCCTTCATCCCGCTGGTACCCGAGGCCTCTTGTGGACGCGTTGGTGTGTTAAGCCAAATGTCAACCCCTTGAACTAGTTTTTTAGCTAAGCGAATGTCGTAATCTTCAATAAATATTATCTTTCCAAGAAATGCATGCCGTTTAGATATCTCTATAATTCTCTGAATTAGCTGTTGTCCGGCTTTGTCGTTTGGATGAGCCTTGCCGGCAAACAAAATCTGCACCGGCATTTCTTTATTATTTAAGATTCTCGAAAGCCTGTCCAGGTTTCTTAACAACAAATCACCACGCTTATAGGTTGCAAAACGTCGAGCAAAACCTATTGTAAGAACATTTTCGTTTATATTTTCAAGTATGTCAACAATATTTTTAGGATCTTCGTAACGACGTATCCAACTATCTCTCACTTTGTCTTTAACATAAGTTACTAGCTTAGAGCGTTGTTTTTGTCTGATAGCCCAAATTGTTTCGTCATCAACATCATTTATCTTTTTCCAGTGTTCCTTATTGGACAAGTCTTTTAAAAATTCTGTTCCAAATGTTTTTTCATAAAGCAATTTCCAGTCCTTGGCTGTCCACGATTGGTAGTGTACTCCGTTAGTAACATATCCAACATGATTTTCTTCGGCAAAATATCCTTTCCACAAATCCACAAACATTTCTTTGGAAACGTCTCCGTGAAGTTTTGAAACTCCGTTTACCTCCTGTGAAACATTTGCAGCCAAGAAACTCATAGAGAATTTTTCGTCAGAACTTAATCGTCCTAATTGCATCATTTCGTCCCAGCTTATTTTTAGTCGCTCCGGATAATGAGCCATATAAACACGCATAAGGTCTTCGTCAAATTTGTCGTGACCTGCCGGAACAGGCGTATGAGTAGTAAATAATGTTGATGCTCTGATAATTTCTAAAGCTTCATTAAATTTTAGATTTCTTTTCGTTCTCAAAATTCTTAGTCTCTCCAATCCGATAAATGCTGCGTGACCTTCGTTGCAATGATAAATATCAGGGTGAATTTCCATTGCTTGCAGTGCTCTTATACCACCAATTCCCAATATCATTTCCTGCTTAAAGCGGAATTCTAAATCTCCTCCATAAAGTTGAGAAGTAATGTATTTATCTTGTTCTTGATTTTCATCAACATCTGTATCGAGCAAATAAAGCGATATACGTCCTATTTTCACTTCCCAGATTTTAGCATAAACATTACGACCGGGTAAGTGAACCATTATTTTTAGTTGAGCGCCCTGTTCGTCTCTAACAGGCAAAATAGGCATTTTGTCAAAGTTTTGAGGGATATACTCGGCATGCTGTTCTCCATTGATTGTAATTTTTTGTTTGAAGTATCCATATCTATACAACAAACCAATACCAATAATATCGGTGTTTGTATCGCTGGCCTCTTTAAGATAATCGCCGGCAAGAATCCCCAAACCACCACTAAAAATCTTAATATTATCGTTTAACCCATATTCCATGCTAAAATAAGCAATTTTGGGTGATGATTTTTCTTCTCCTTCGGCTTTATATGCAGCAAACTCGTTGCAAACCTGATTGTATAAATCAACAAAAAATTGATCTGCCTCCAAGTCTGTCATTCGGGAGTATGAAACATCCTCAAGAAATGTTACCGGGTTATATGAATGTTCGCGCCATAATGTAGGATCAATATATTTAAACATCTGGCTTGCGTTATAATTCCACGTCCACCACTGATTCATAGAAATCTCAATCAAGCAGCTAAATTTCTCGGGTAAAGTTGTCTGAATTTCAAATTTACGCCACAAAGGAGTTTTTACCTGTTGATTAAGTGTGCTAACAGATTGACGGACTTTAGGCATTTTCACAATAATATCATGTCGTTCTGACACTTTATTTAGTGCAATAGAGTATGCTTTTAAGTACTGAGAAATTAAATTTTCCCAAAGGGCTTTCTCGCTAGCCTTAAATGCAGCGTCTCTCAAACCTTCTTTATCTGTATCCGACAAGTGAATAAAGTCATTTATTGAAGATACAATTTTGTCTATCACATCCAAGCTATTATCCTCGGTACGATCAATTACTACAACAGACTTGTCGCCGGGTTCAAGTTCCGAACGCATCCAATTGCCAAAACCTGCAAGATTTGTTGTAATTGTTGGAATTCCAAATGCAATAGACTCAAGGGGAGTATAACCCCATGGTTCGTAATAAGAAACAAATGCAGTTAAGTCAATCCCCGGGAGCAGGTCATAATATTTTATATTAAAAATTCCATCATCTCCATTTAGATACGATGGAACAAAAACTATTTTTACCTTGTCGTCAGGCTTATTATTTAATTCATTTTGACGAATACGCTGAACAATAGGATCATAATCGACATCATGAAGATTATGTGTCAGGATGTTATTATCGATATGAGTGTCATCTTCGATACCATTTAATTTGTTACATAGATATCTTACCGGGCCATAATTATTACCGGGCACTAAAATAAACGCAAGTATCTCTTGCTGAAGTTTTTCGTTTTTGTTTAGTTTTCCCAAAGCATCAATAAAAAGATCGTATCCTTTATTGTAAAATTCATATCTGCCTGAGCTTGCAACTATTATTGGTTCTTTCTGATACTTATAGTCGTGCAAAAGCTCTGCTGTAGCTATAAAGCTATTTCTTGCAGTCTCTCTTTTTTTTGCATACTCCGATTCATTTGGAACGAAATCGTTTTCGAATCCATTTGGAGTTACAATGTCAACATTTTTGTCAAGTAAGTGAATGCATTCATTTGCAGTAATATCACTAACAGTAGTAAAGACATCTGCATTATGAGCCGATAGTTTCTCGAGGCTTTGTTTAGAAGCAATATTAAGATCACGTGCCACTAAATCGCCATTATAGTTTTGCAGATTTTTATACAATGGCAATCGGTTTCCGGCAATACTCCTTCCAACCGTTGTTGCGTGAGTTGTAAACGTTGTTGCAATTTGTGGAGCATTCGACTTTAAATACAAGGCACCTGTTCCTGTCATCCACTCATGAAAATGTGCAATTGTTTTATCGTGTATCGATAAATTAAAATTAACAAAACTTTCTATCGCTTTACCAGTTGCATATCCAAACAATGCCGGCTCGATATAATCCCACTGTCCTGCAAGTGAATCGAGTTTATATTCTTCCCAAAATTTATACAAAATTGCATCTTTCTGACTAATATAGTTTGAAAAATCCACTAACAGTACTTTCGGGGTCCCGGGAATATTCCATCTCCCTGTTCGAATTCTTATTCCCTCGGAATCGGCTTTTCGATGCCAATCGGAAAACAAGGAATTGTCTTCGATAAATTCGGGATGTTCACCGGTATCTCGCCAGATGTCAGGTCCAATTAAAATTAGCTCTTTACAATTTTGAGATAATGATTTAGATTTGGTTGATAAAACTGTATGAATACCTCCTACTTTATTGCAAATTTCCCAACTTACTTCAAAAATATAATCGGGTTTTATTATTTTTTTAACTTCCATTTATATCTGATATTAATGTTTGATTAAGTTTAATTAAATCTTAGACTCTAATGCGCAAAGTTAAAAAAAATTAGCAGAATTGCAGTGTTAAGAAATGATGAAGTTTTTTAAATCAATTTATCAGAGGCTGTTAAATTAGTCAGTTGATCGGTGACTTCGAGACATCCTCCTATCGTCGGACTCCACTTCGATTAACTCAGTGCGTCGCTCAGTCACCTTGTCAGCTAAGAAGAATAAAATCCGCTAGAATGCATCGAGTGGTTCCGCCAGAAGTTAAGTTAAATCTTTTACCACAGGAATCCGCTACTCAAACACCAACTTTCCATCCATCCCGATAAAATAGAAATTGTATTAATTTCATAGAAACAAATCAATTTCGATTTTAATATGCTCGATAAAAAAACGCATTACAATTTCTTTTTTTATCGAGGATCTTTTAAACCCTCGTTTACGGGGCTCGAATCAGCCAATGGGCTGATTCGGGACAAATTATTCAAACACCAATTTCTCCGCCTTCACCAATTGCCCATCTATAAACAAATTACAAACATAAACCCCTGCTTTCCAGCCTTTTGTAGCAATAACCGTAGTTTCGCTAGTAACCGGAATAACATCCTTTAAATGCCCGTTTAACCCGGCAATTTTTATTTCGGCGTTGTTATAACTAGGAAGCTCCAATTTAACCGTATAGTTATGCGAACTTGGATTCGGAAAAACCTGCATCTCTATTTGATTTTCTAAATTTATGTTACTTACATTTTTTGTTGTAAATGACCATGTTTCTGACCAGTCAGATTCATCAATTGCGCTTGTCGCTTTAACTTTCCAGTAATATGTAGTTGAGGGTAATAAATCTACTAGATAAATAATACTTCCGTAACTTGGTTGAATATACTCATCATATTCTGTAAAATCAGATGATGTGCTAACCCATAAGGAATAAGTATCTACATACTGAATGCTTTGCCATTGTAACATAAGCTGTGTAAATTCAACTTCGCTTGCTGAATTAGCTGGCAGGATCAGAACAGGAACATCAATTGTTGAAAACGCAAATACCTCTGACCAGACTGATGTGTCATTATCATTAATATATCTTGCTCTCCAATGGTATTCTGTGTTGAATTTTAATAAGTCTGTCTGCACATTTTCCTCAAAACCAGTGTGTGATATTTCAGTGGTTTCACCATTGGGAAATTCAGGATTTTCAGACATTTGATACTCATAAAGACTAACCCCGGGTTGATATTCTGATTCTAATCTCTCTTTTAGTTTTAATCCTGTGCTTTCATTTGCTGGTGAGATCAATTCAGGGCATGCTATAGTGCTAAAACTTCTTGTCGCTGTGTACATTGAAGTATCAAGCGAATGATATACCCGTGCTCTCCAATAATATGTTTGTTCGTAATCAAGTGAATTTAACTGAATGGCTGATGTTGGAGAATTAATTTCAACAAAAGCTGCAGAATTAAAATCTGGAACAGTATCGTATTCGAAAAGATAACCAATAATATTGCCAATATCTGCAATACTTAAACTTGTGTTGGTATTAGTTATTTCACCATCCACAGGATACATAGGATGCACAGTTCCCATCCCAAAGCTAAAAACGGATGACCATTGTGATGTATCAATAGAATTTATTGCCCTTACCCGCCAGTAATGAGTTGTTTCAAAATAAAGATCCTCAACACTTACCTGGTCTGATTCATCGGTATCTTCTATTTCATACTCACGTGGATTTGTAAAATCTGTGGTTGTATCAAGCTGAAAAACATATCTCAGTGGCTGTGGGAATCTTTCTATTTCCAATTCTGTAAATGAGCTACTAAAAGTAATATCATTAGGTGAAATAAGTGATACCGCACATGGGATTTCAATATAATTCCAAGATGTATATGACCAATTTGGAGTTGTGTCAATCAGAGTTACACTTTTAACTCTTACATAGTAATTTGTACAAAAATAAAATGGAGCGTTAAAAATTATTTCATGTTCATCATAAGTAGTATCTCTATGTAAAAAAGGAGAATCAAATGTATTTACTGTATCGGTTTCCCACCAACATACTGTTGCACACGGTAATGATGTTTCAATTGCTGAAAAATTTCCATTTCCCAATATATCAGTATTTACATTTGAATATGAGTATGTTGTAAAAGACTGAACATTACTCCATTCTGATGTATCAGTTTCATTATATGCCCTAATCCTGAAGTAATAATCTGTATTAAAATACAAAGTTGGAAAATGAAAATTACATACTTCTGTTTCAAAAATTTGCACATCATCACTAAAATCTGAATATGTTGAAAAATTAACTTCATAACCAGTAGCACCGTCTATGCAAAAGAAAGAATAATATTGTGAACAAATACTCCCAGGAACACTGAATGTTAAATTTGGAGCATCCAGTTGTGCATTTACAAAAATTGAAATAAATTGAAATGTGATAACAAAAAAGGATATATATATGTTTATTTTTCTCATTACTTTTCAATTATTAATTTCTTTGATTTTATTTGCTTATTATCAAAAAGCAGGTTTAGAATTACAAAATCTGTTTGCCATTGCGACAAATCTATGCTACATTCTTTTTGATCAATGTTTAGTTTTATGTTATCAAGAACCTGGCCGTTTGCCGACAGAACTATAATGTTTGCATTTACAACATTTTTAGGAACAGAGTGCCTGATCTTTGCATTTTCCTTTGCAGGGTTTGGAAAAACCTCAAAAAAATTATCTTTGGCCTTTTGTTCAGTTCCTGTATTCAAATAAATACTTATATTTTTGTCAATTGTTTTTACACATCCATCCTGGATAACAGTTAATTGAATATTATATTCACCGGGAGAAGTAAATGTTATTGATGGATTTCGCTCTGAACTTGTCAAAGTGCCAAAATCCCATTGCCATGAGTCTGCATAGGCATTATTATTGTAAAAATTTATCTCGGCTTCGCCGTTTACGAGGAAAAACTCATCCTGCGAAACTCCCTCTACTTGCCAGGCGTGTAAAACGGGCTGTAAAAAATTACATCCTCCGGGTGGCATATACCATTTTGCCATACTATATGCTCTAATTGAGTCCTCGCTTAATGCATTTACATAATCAAAAGCTCCAACAACAATAAGAGTATCCTGAAAAACCTTTAAATCATAAACCATACCATAAGTAACGCCTCCTCCTACATTTCTTATTCTTTCACCATCCCATCTTGCTATGCGCTTAATTGGTGTGTTATCTAAAACTGTAGCTGAGAAAACGCCCCCAAAATACAATTCACCTCTGTACATTTCCATTGTCCCATACCAAATATCTCCCCAGACACCTTGCTCTAGTGGGTACCATCGATAACCATCGTATTTACCCAAACAAAGAGAATAAATTGTGTCTCCAATATAATAAAATGAGCCGCCAGCATATAAGAAATTATTTATACTATCCACAAGCATAGCATTTACCCATCCCTGCGGTGAGCCAGGGAATTCTTCCCAATCATTATAACCTGTTCTTTTATACAATCCATAATTTCCACCGACTAATAATTCTCCATTATACTCTATTACACTACTTGCCCTTGGAGCCGGAATTGGTCCAATATTCTGCCAATCATGCCCATCATAAACAAGTATCTTACCTCCTACAACATAATCTCCAACGACATATAATGAATCATTTATTACTCGCATGTTTCGCACATCACCAAATTCAGGTTGTCCGGGAGGTAACCATTGCTCTCCATCCCATACAGCAAAACCATGTGTGTTTTCTATTGCATTAGGTTTCCAACTTGTACTACCACTTACATATAACTTATTTTTGTATATTAATAAAGATTCCGGAATGCCTGAACCTAGGTCAAGGTCAAAACCTGTCCAACTATAATTATTCCATTTTGCAATGGCACCAGTAGTATCATTTCCAGTAAATAAAGATCCTCCAGCAATAATAAATGTATCATCATCTATAGTTATTCCTCTTAATACATCTGCCCCTCCCCAAATAGAATCTCCAAAATAGGTATGCCATGATTGTGAATAAAGTGCATTGTTAGTAAAAATAAATGCAATAGAAATTATAAGTAACTTTGTTTTATACATGCCATTTAATAAGTTTATGCTAATATAATTAAAAAAGTAATACTATTCAAATTAAATTGTAAAATGACAAGAAGTCTTTAACTAAATTGACTTCTTGTCAAGTTGAATAACTATCTGTAAACAATGAATTTCTTACTTATAACTTCACTATTTTCAAGAATATATGTGTAGGTATAAATACCCGGTTGCAGAGTTCTAGTATCAATATTGATTTGGTTATTGCCTTCGTAAACATCAAATAGGTACACAGCCCTGCCTGAAGCATCACTAATTTCAATAATGCCGTTATCTCCTGAATCGTTTGTATATGGAATTATAGTATAGTCACTTGCAGGATCCGGATAATTTTCTCCTAGAACAAAATCGGATACAGGTTTATCGTAGACATCACTATTCAGATTAAAATCATTACTAATGCTTAGATTTCTTGTACTCATTATGTTTGGACATATTGGCACATTTTCGCGATATAGTAAAGATAAAATTGCCTGTGAATTTGTAGAAGCAAGCCCCGCAGGACATTTATATGCAAGTTCCCTAACAAATGCTGTTTCACTACTATCCAATTGATAAACTGTTCTGCCCTCTTCAAAAATGTCTATCATCATATTCTGATAATCTATAAAGTCTGTAACCAAAGGATCATCTGACTGAAATTGCAATAATTCTTCTCTCGCTTTTTCGAATTCCCCATCCTGAATATATGATGCAACAAGAGTTGCTTTTGCCCAATCACTTTTCTCTTTTTCAAGAATCAATAGCGCATCATCTCTATTATCATTTATTGTATCAGTTAAATAATTTAATAGGGTGCTTAATATATCACCTCTTTCAAGTATCATATTTTCCACTTCTCTATCAATTGCAGTTACAGTATTATAATCCAAATTCACACCTTGTAAAGGAATTAATTGTTTTGAAATCCCTCTTGGAATTTGTTCCAAAACATTGTAAAAGAAATTTGTCAGTTCTTCGCTAACAGGAAGATTTAACATCATCACATTCTTAAAGTTTCCGTGCGATAAAGGATATTCAGACAATAAGGCATATAATACTTCATCTGATAAAGGAGAATTGTCAATCAGCTTATTCTGTAATTTACCGGAAGATGTATTACTATAAATATCATCCAGTAATTCCTGCGTTATACCTCCGTCAATACTCTGTAATAAATCTTCTTTAATCAGACTCAAGCTGTCGATTTGATTTTCCAAACTATCAAGATATTTATAAGGATATTTACCAAATCCACCTGGGTTTGGATTTAAATCAATTGGAATTATTATTGGATCAATTTGAAAGAAAGGAGAACATGCTAGTGAGTTAGATGGTTTTTGCGCATTGGAAGTATGTATATGTTGCTCCATATCAATTTCACTTTCATAATGTGATGTAGGAATAACCTTTGATGGGCCTGCATGTGCATAATATTCATAATCATGATCTGACCAAATTGACTTGTAAAACCCATTATATTGTGACAAATCTGGCAAAAACTCATTCCCACCTGGTCTTTTAACATCAAAAAAATGGAATCCAGTGGGTGGAGCTCCTATATTTGCCATAATACCTACATTATAGAAATTTGCATAATATTGATCAAAATCTTCATAATTATTGCTACAATTATTGCACTTTAGTTGTAAATTGCTATTAATGAGAAACGTATTAATGCTTGTTCTACACCTTTTAAAAGTGTTCCCAGACCAACTTGGCATTTCTGTTACATCATACAAAGGAGAAGTCCACGCTCTGATCCTATTTGTAGGATAAGCAGATAGTGGTTGAAAGAAAAGGAGGTTACCTGTATATATACCTATTTTTAATTTGTCAAACTTATTCTGTTGAATTGTTAAGCTCAAAGCATTAAGTGTAAAAATCCCAATATTGTTTTGATTTTGTAGTGACAGGTCTGTTCCAAAAGTATTACCTTGTATCAGATCATTTAAACTACTATTAATAAATATTCCAGAACTTGTCATATCTTCGAAATTGTCTTCGCCTGTCCCTTTGTTATAGCTAAAATTACAACCGGAAATCTCGTGACCTGTTTCAAGACTTGAGTTTCTGTTTTCAATTCTTATTCCATAAACATTATGTTCAAATGCAGATCTGTAAACATTATAGTATGAGTTATATGAAAGAATTCCGTAGTTTATATAACTAAACTTAGAATTGTCTAGTTTGTTTAGCTTTATATTATCCATCCAAATCCCGACATCTGTACGTTGCAAGTTATTAGCTTTCCCAGCCCACTTATTATGAATATTTGGATATGGATTTGGTCCAAGAACAGAATTGTAATTAACATCAGACAAACCTCCATCTTCACTTTCAATTGTAATGCCTACTATGCCGTTAGGTCCACAGGTCGAAATATAATTGTTATCCTTCGGTAAAAACTTGATGCCAATACCATTGTTTGCTAGTGTTAGATTCTGTGCATTATATATCATACCTCCTGAATAATCGTTAATAAAGGCATTTTCAAGATCAAATTCACATAAGTTTGCCATGTTTCTAGCCCCAGCAAGAATTGCAATATGGGCATCCTGTATAACATTTGTGAGTTTTCCAGAAATAAATACCCCTTGAATGTCAGCATCAGATTCGCTAGCATGGTCTCCCCAGACCTCAACTCCTTGCCACATATTGTTGCAAGATTCTAATCCTCTTAAGGTTGTCCCATATTGAATATCTAATTCTCCACCTTGCATTACTAAAATTCTTCCTTCTGGTCCGAATTGAATAGTTTGATTACTAACAGTAAGTTTTGCACCGGATTGAATTATTACATCTTTTTTTACTGTCATAATTGCAGGATCCCAATATTCATCACTACCTGATATTGGAACATATTCTGCGTCATATTGATTATTACATGCACATTCATTAGGATACAAAAATAAAGGTTCGGTTGAGTAAGTTGAAATCCCGCATTCGTTTTCAACTGTTAGGGTTAAACAGTGGTATCCTTCGCTGCGGAATTCATGAACAGGTGAAGCTTCGTTTGATACGCCCCCGTCACCAAAGTCCCATGTGTATTCAAAACTATCATTATTATTACCAAGGTTAATAAACTGGTAATCATTAAATACATATATACAGTCAGGGAGATCAAAAGATGCTTCAGTAGGTGTTGGTTTTATTTCAATGTAACAGCTTGCTTCTGCAGTACAATCAAACTCATTACTTCCAACCAGTGTGTAAGTGCCTTCCATTAAGCTTGTTGCACTTAAGCTAACTGTCGGGTTTTGCTCAAAACTCTCATACCCATTAGGTCCAGTCCAATGGTATTCAATTAAACCGTCAATACCTCCTGTTAATGATAATTCAGTTCCTTCACAAATTGTCTGATTCGGACCAACAACGACATCAGGAACAGGATTTATTTCAATATCAATACTTATAGTACTGCTACATTCATTCATATTTTCTACGGTTAAAGTGTAAATACCTGCATGAAAATCAGGATCTGCACTACTTGTAACAACGGGATTTTGTTCTGTACTTGAATAGCCTGAAAGACCAGTCCATTGGTAAGATAAACCATCTGGTTGAGCATATAAATGTAGCTCCCCATTCTCACATACAGGTGAATTTGATGTGGCTGAGAGATTTAGAATTTCATCAACAGTAATAGCTATATCATCTGTTCCTGAACAACCATAAATATCTGTTGCAACAAGAGTATAGACTATAGATTCTTCCGGGCTTGCATTTGGATTTGCAATAGTGATATCATCATTTATCCAATCAGGTGGTGACCATTCAAATATATTAGTTTCTGCACCTGTAATAACCAGATTTTCACCTAAGTTTATAGATTCACCAATACAAATCAGGACATCCGATCCCAAATCAACTAATGGGTTTGCATGCACAGTAACAATGGTTTGAGCACTCGCTGTACAACCATAATGGTCGGTAATAGTTACATAATATGTACCAGCCATATCAAGTGTTGCGTCAGGCACATGATGCTCACTAATATCATAATCTGCGTAGTATCCGTCAGGTCCTTCCCAATGGTAAGAATCCATATTTATAGGTCTTGCCGCTAAATGAAGTTCATCACCTACACAAGGAGAATTGTTGCCCGCATACGCTATAAAGCTGTGTGTTTCAATATTAACAACTGCGGTATTTGTGCAACCATTTGAATATTCAACTATCACGGTGTAAGTGCCAGCATTTAATTCAGTAATATTATTAATTACTACATCTGGATTAGTGCTATTATATCCATCTGGTCCAGCCCAAGAATAAGCGTTAAAAACCTCATTTGTTAAATCAATTATTATATCATTACCTATACATACGTGGTCATTGTAAACTAATTCCGGTTCTGGATTATCAAGAGCAGTCACTGTAATCTCAGCAATTCCTTTACAACCATGCTCACTCCATCCAGAAACTGTAAAAGTGCTTGTTTCATTTATTGTGATCATTGGATTTGCTATTTCAGTGTCTGAAATAGTCGCAGAACTTGAGGAGCTCTCCCAAAAATACTCAACCGCTCCAGAAGCTTCAAGCTGAAATTCATAACCTGCACAAACCTCTACAATACCTGATATCGTGATTAATGGTAAAGGATAAACTGTTACAACTAAATCTGCCGTCCCTTCGCAACCATTAAAGTCTGTTGCAGTTACAGTATATGTTGTTGTTTCAGTTGGAGTTGCAATTGGATATTGAGCAGATGGGTCGTCGAGTGATTCTGACGGACTCCAACTCCAAGTTTCTATTTCAATACCTTCAACATACGCACCTATATTAACAGACTGACCAAAACATATTGCTTCATCGTCTTTAATAATTACTTCAATTCCTACTACATCAATTGTTATACTCTCGTTTGCTGAACAACCATAGTCATCAGTAACAGTAACAAAATACTCCGTTGTTACTTCAGGACTTACAGTAATAACGTTTTCTGTACTTATATCAATATTGCCGTCATTCCATAAATATGTATATGGTACATCGCCATTACTTGCAGTTGCAGTTAATGTAGGTGTTATTCCACTACCTAAACACAAGATTGTATTATCAGTTGTAACGCTCAATTGTAGATTAACCAAATCAATCCCCACTTCTGCACTTGTTGAACACCCAAAATTATCTGTTACAATAACTGTGTTATATCCAAAATTTAAGAAATCAGCAATTTGCCCTGAACCAAGATAATTACTATATTGATACCAGTCATATATATATGATGCTCCATCTCCATTTTCTACAATAACTGTAGCCGAACCATTATATGACTGCCATTCGCAAGTAGGATGTATGTTTTCAAATGTAATGTCAGGTAAGTTAACTTCATCTACATCAAAACTTGCTGTTATTTCACAGCCGGAATAATCAGTTACTGTTAGGTTGTATGTACCAAAAGATAAATTGCTTAAATCTGGTGAATTTGGCAAAGGAGAATTTGGTCCTTCCCAATCATATTCATATGGCATAATTCCATTATCGACAACTACTGATATTGAACCAGTGTTATCATCAGGACATGTTGGCATTATAACTGAGGACACCAGTTCTAAATTGCTTTCAGGAACATAAATTGATGATTCGGTAGTACAACCATGTGAATCTGTAACAGTAACGCTATATGTACCAGGTTCGGTAATATTTATTGTTTGAGTATTACCTAAAGGGTTTTCTAACTCATCTTCCCATGAAAAAGATATTCCACCGTTTGCGGTTAGTGGGGTTGGATTACCATTACAGATAGTAGGATCATTGAATGAAATTACCGGGTCATCATATATATATAATGAAGTTGTTCCTGTTTCTGTACATGAAATATCATCATATTCAAATGTAACAGTAACAATATATTCGCCTTCCATACTAGGTTGGACATTTTCAAGAAACCAAGTATTGCTATTTGGACCGTCTCCATTTGGTCCACTCCAAGAATATGATTCAATAGCATCAGGGTGCTCTTCATCTGTGAATAAAGTCGCACTACCATTAATGCAAACATAAACATCTTCTAATTCTGGATCCGGAGATTCGTAAACGGTGATTGTAATTTCGTCTTCATCCGAACACCCATCAACTTCAACATAATAGTTTATCGTATAGTTTCCAGGACCTATAGAAGGGTCAAACTCTCCTGTTATAGGGTTTACTCCATTTCCAGACCATGTTCCTCCATCATCGACGGCTTGTAATGTAACTGAAGCATCATTTTCACAGAATGGACCTACTGGTGTTATTGTTGGGTCTGGGGCTTCAAGAATAGTGATATAGACTCGTCTTATTTGACACTCATCATCATATTGAGCATTTAAGATGTATGTGCCAGGATTATGTTGGTTAGGATCAAACTCAATAATTTGACCTAAGGTTGGATCATAGATTAAATTAAAATGACAGTCATCATCTATTTGGGGTTCATTACAATAATAATTATAGTTTTCCAGAGTGCCACCATCATAATCTGCATCCCAAACGGAACAATCACCACACCACCAATTTGCAAATTGGGGGGCAAGCCCTGTAAGTTCATTACTGTCATAAATATAAAATGGTTCAACATCTTGACAAATAAAATAATGTTCGACTGTTGCAGTTCCAATAGATGGTTCAGGTGGTGACCATTCTGTCTCAGTTACATACAAACCATGAGAGAAGCTAATGTCTACAGTAATTTCCGGACTTACACAAAATTTAACACTTTTGAATCCAGATGTATTATTATTCAAATCCGTTTGTGTAGCTACAAAAAATTCATATGAGGTTGATATTTCAATACTCCAATCCCCATTTTCATTAGCAATTGTACTAATCAAGTACTCGTTCGCATTTTCCGAACCAGTACTTCCAAAAACTTCAATTGTGCTGTTAGGTAATGCAGTACCAGTTAGAATTCCGTTTTGGTAATCTAAAATTTCTGGAGGCTGTATTCCATTGTTTGCTTCATTATGAAAAATAAATGCAGTATTATTGTTAAAAATTAAATTACCAGAGATTTTAACCTGATGGCACTCACCCAAAGAAATTGCGGTATTACAATTTTGAAAAATGTTTACTTGCCCTTCTTCAGTTCCGCCAATAATACAATTGTTCGAATATTTCATGTAAAAGCCATAGCCATAATTAATCGCATTAGGATCATCGTTTTCATCTTTAAATACATTTCCATATAGCTTTACACCATTGGATTCAGAAAACCCAATTGCATCGCTATAACTAAGGGCATTGCTATTGCTGTTTATTACATTTTCTATAATTTCAGAGCTATCCGCAATACGCAAATATATTGCATTTTGGTTGAAGTTTTCCATTTGAAAACCCTTAATCGTAACTCGACAATTATAAACGCTAAAGCATGATTGAGTAATATTTTCTCCATTAATTCTAATCACAGGGTTTCCAGAACTATATCCTGTTTGGGTCGAAGCATCCAAAACTACAGGAGCTATGAGTTGAGGTAAATATGAGAGTAATGTTATGTTTTGTGTTCCAGTTCCTGGAATGTTGAATTCAATAATTGATTCATCAGGATTAAAGTTTGCCTTATTTATTGCCCATTGTAATGTTCCGTACATTTCAGGATCACACAAATTATCATCGTTATTAAATTGATGAACAAAAGGATTAACATCTGTTGTTTTAGTTACGGTGAAAACACTTTGTCCAAATAGAGTAGCTGTAATCACCAAGCTGATAATAAATATAAATAATTTTTTCATAATTTTAAATTTATTTGGTGTAAACTAAGTGATTACTCTCTTGCTCTGCATCATCAATTGCATACATGGTAATGAAGTTGTATGCCTCGGATTGCTGTTGGGACAACTCAATTGTAGCAGAGATGATGTTTTCTTCCAATTCTTGAATTTCGTTGCCAATTGAAAGATAATATGTTCCATCACTCACCGAAATTACTCCGTTCACAGTAACAACATCTCCAACATTTTCGTCAGTGCCAAATAAAATTATGACACTTTCTACTGACGACAAATCATTTACCTTGCATAAAACTGCAAGTGTTTCTCCATCAC
>JAFGVU010000208.1 GCA_016937855.1 Bacteroidales bacterium
AACAGCAACAGCAATAGAATCTTTCCAACCCGAATTACTTATCGCTAAAGATTATTACCCGTTTGGTATGGAAATGTCAGGACGGTACGGGGGAACCGGCGGAACGGAACCATTAGATGAGTATAGGTATGGGTTCCAAGGGCAGGAAAAAGATGACGAAATAACTGGTCAGACTGGAAGCCACCTAAACTTTAAATACAGGATGTATGATGCACGTATAGGAAGATTTTTTGCAATTGACCCATTAGCTGCAAAATATGCTTATAACTCAACTTATGCTTTTAGTGAAAATAGGGTCATTGATGGCGTTGAATTGGAAGGATTAGAATGGTTTAGTCTTGATGGTGTAGTCGACCCCAACACAGGAGAACGAGGAGTAATTCTTACTGTTTCTAATGTGAACGCATCTGATTGGAGAGTAGATTATAATAAACAGACTATTAGCCGTCTCCCCGGACATTTTGGGATTAAACAAGTTCAAGATGAATGGGGGGGAGCTTATATCAATGATGGGAACCTCATTATGACAGATGTCAATGGAGATACCTATTCAGCTTATAAGTTTAGAGAAGTAAGGCCAGGCTTTTATTCAAATGATGGCTTCTCATCTTTAATTCCTATAGGAGACGAAGGTGTCGTCATGGAGGGTACTTTGAACGTAGAGTTATATACATTTAGCAAAGATGATCAAAGCACACCTCCCAAAAGTTTGGAACAACATATAATTAATATCCCGACATCCTCAACTGATGTGCATGTTGTTGTAAGTTGCTCAAATGGTGGTTCAATACCAAATGATTTTAGCATTACTGATACAAATACAGGAGATATTCTTTGGGAAAACGATGGTAGTTCAGATGATTTTTATATACCATCTGGAGGACAAATTCAGGTTAATATTTACGGAGACCCTAATGAAGAAGAAGATACATTTAGCATTGATATTAGCGTAGAATTCACAGAGCCATAGCCAACAAGAATTGCTCCATAAGTTTTAATTTATGAAAAGAAGTTGTTTAAATATAGTTTTTCTTTTACTAGTGAGTATAGTTTATTCTCAGGTTGATACAGCTTATAATGATGATGGTTCAATTTACAGTATTGGAGAAATTAGAAGTGGAAATAAGGTAGGGATTTGGTACTCAGATTTTCGAGAAGGAGAGTTCTACAGTAAAACGACATATCTTATGTTCAACAGGTACATTTATGAATTTTATGACAATAATGCCCATTTACAAGAAATATATAAATCAAAAAAGCTTTGTGTTTTAGTAAATGTTGATAATAATCAAAAATATTTAAAAAGAAAGATTTTAGGTATTGAGAAATCTGATAGTGCAAAAGGTGTTTATGGAAAAGCATATACATATTATCCAGATGGAACAATTTCAAGTAAAGTAAAATTACGTGATGGTTATTGGGACGGTAGACTAAAAGTATATTATCCAAATGGAAGCCTTGGGAACATTATTCATTTTAATAAAAATATAAACCATGGAGGATTTAAAGCCTTTTATGATAATGGTCAACTTATGGTCAAAGGAAAATATAAAAATGATGCTCGTATAGGAAAGTGGTATGAATATTATTCTAATGGGCAAATTAAAGCAACTGGAAAATATTGTACAGACATTAAACCAATCGTTGTTACAATGGAGAACCAAATGCAATTACTAAATAAATACCCATACTTAGAAAATGAAGTTAAATATATTGGAATTGTATTAGATTTCAAATCTGGAACATGGCTCTATTATAATGAACAAGGTAATATTATAAAAGAGGAATATTATTCACAAGGAAATCTTATTGAGACAAAAGAATATTAGTAAAATAAGGTAATGTCCTAAGTGGTGTATTTTAGAAATTAAGTTATAGAAATATATTTACAGGCTGTTCTTTTGAGCAGTCTGTTTTTGTTTACAGCCGTTCAATATCTGTTTTTGTAAGTCCTGTAAGTTCAATAATTTCTTTAAGGGTGTAGCCTTTTAGTAGCATGTCTTTTGCAACTTTCTGAATACCCTCTTTTACTCCTTTTTTGTGTCCGCTGCTACAAACGCCAGAAAATCAAAATTTTCTTTCCCAATATTGGGAAAATATTGCTAGAATGGGGAATTGGAGGTGATGGTATTTCTTGTTAATATTGTGCAGGGTTTAACAGGTCGCTTCAAGTCACTCGCGATGACCAAGCCATCAATAAACGTGGCAACGATCATCGCGAACCACTTGTGGTGAAGCGACCTGTTACAACCTTGCAAATATCAACCCCATAGCATTTACACCTAAACAAAACAATTCAATACAACTACACCACCTCACAATTATTGCAATTCTGATTCAAATTGTGTTCTTTTCTTTGTGTTGTAACTGGAGTTATAATGCCCGACAAAATTAACGGTTACTTAACGGTTAATAAACGGATAATCTCACCATAGATTTGCGCTGCAACAGATGTCTAGCTTCAAAAAAACACAAAAAATCCCAAAACAATGCTTTTCTATGACTAAAACCTGATTCAAATTATGTTCTTTGCGCTTTGATGTAACTGGAGTTAAAACAACTAATAAAATTATCCGTTACTTAACCGTTAATAAACGGAAAGTTTTACCAGAGCAATGCGCTGCAACAGATATAGAACTTCAAAAAAACGCAAAAAATCCCAAAACTGTAATTTTTGTGACTAAAAATTATTGAAAAATTTGTGTTTTGCTTTGTAAATCAGTGCAAATATCTCTTGCATATTACAAAAAAACCTATTATCTTCGTGATGCACAAG
>JAFGVU010000209.1 GCA_016937855.1 Bacteroidales bacterium
ATTTCTACAAAGTAACGGTTACTTAATTCATAAGCGAGTATAATTTTTTAAGATGTTATTTACAGCCCTGGTCTCCGGGGCTTTTTTATTTATTCCAGTTCTGCATGTATTTGTCCAGGACTGGATTTTTTATTTGTGCATAGATTTGAGTTGTTTTAATTTTCTTATGTCCCAATAGCTTGCTAATAATCTCTATTGGTATCCCCAAATCAATAGATATAGTTGCAAATGTATGTCTAGCAACGTGGCTAGTTAGTGCTTTTGCTATTTTAGCTTCAATCCCAACTTCTTTTAAAGCATCATTATATTTTTGATTTGTAGGAATTTTAAAAACATAACTTTTAGTTCGATCCATTACATTTAAAATTGACTGTGCTCGAGACGAAATTGGAATATAAATTATTTCCTCTGTCTTTTGTGTTTTTAATCTAATTGAATTTGACTGTATTTGATCAAACTTTAATTGCTTTAAATCAGAATATCTTAAACCGGTATAGCATTGAAATAAAAAAGCTCTTGCACAATGCTTAATGCGTTCAGCAACATGCGGCCGTATTAAAATTTTTTCAATAGCTTCAACTTCCTTCATTTCTAAAAAAACTCGCAATGTCTGTATATAATTGATTTTAAAGTTATTATAAGGATTTTTGTTTTTATAAATCTCGTGTCTTATTGCGGTGTTTATCACTGTTTTTAGGCATTTGTGTCTCACCCAGATTGTATTATGTGCCTTATCTTTAATGTAATCGTGATATTCGTTTATGATTTTAAGATTGACTTTGTTTATTTCAATGTCTCCAAACAAAAACATTAATTGCTTTGCTACTGTTTTAAATGGTTTAGCACTATCGCTGCTTATTCTTTTATAATGTAGCTCAAACATATCAGATAATTTTGTGTGGCTAATATTTAGAAAAAGTTCATCAAATCTTTCAAAAGAAACATTTTCAGCCTCACGCATTACTAAATAGTATTTGTTAACTTTTGCAAGTTCGTTGGTAATAATTCGATTTAGAATCGCCTTATCGTCTCTTTTTATAACTTTCGAGCTTGCTCGATCCCAGTTGTCTGGTTCGATAAATATTTCTAAAGGATATCTTTTTGTTTTCCTATCAATAATTATTTGTAAATAAAGCTTGCTCAAACCTTTTTTGTTAATATGATCCGATAAGAAAATAGTTGAACTCAGTTTGTTAGTCATATAGGATTATTTTGGTAAACATTTCGTACTAAAAACCTCGTATAAATACGAAAAACCTGTTATCAAGCTTCTACAAAATGCTTGAAAACAGGTATAAATACTAGGTTTTGCGTATTTTTAAGTGATCTAGTCAGGATTCGAACCTGAGACCTACGGCTTAGAAGGCCGTTGCTCTATCCAGCTGAGCTACTAGACCATTTTATTCGGGCTGCGAAGATATAACAAGATTCTATATTATGCAAGAAATATTTTTAAAAACTGGTGTGTAGAGCAAAAAAACTTCAGAAAACTGTATTGTGATGCTGCTAAACGCCGGTTTTAACAAATGTAAGTTGAAAAAACATCAATATAGTTCTTGCAGCCATATACTAATAGGTTGTATTTTTACTAAAAAATAAATTATGATTAAAACCGGTATATACGGATTTCCCGATTCGGAGCTTGATATTCTCGAAAAGATAATGGATGTGCCTGAACTTAATATTGTTGGTATGTACAATCCATCTGTGAGTAATGAGTCTAGAGAGATAGAATCAAAATACAATTTAAAAGCTTATCCTGAGCCGGGTTCGTTGGTTAGTGATGTGGATGCAATTATTGCACTCTCGCCTATGTCGGGACTCGATAAGGTCGAAGAGCTTGTGCGTAATTCAAAGCATGTTTTTTTTGAACCTTCTGCTGAATATTGTAATCGTGATGTTTCAAAACTTTCAGAAATTGTCGAAGAGGCAAATGTGAAAGTGCAAGCCGGATTTCATCACAGATTTAATAATACTTTTTTATCGGCGCGTCCTTTTATTGTTAATCCTAAATTTATTCAGGCTAATTATTTTAAAAGATTTTCGTTTAATACTGAGGCAACTTCGGTTTTGATGGATATGCTTATTGGTGATATAGACATTGTTTTAGGAATGATTCGTTCCAACTTAAAGTCTGTCCATGCAAATGCAACATCAATAAACAGAGAGGGGCCAGATATTATAAATGTGAGACTTGAGTTTATGAATGGAGCTGTTGCTCAGTTGACAGCAGGCAGAATTGCTACAAATAATACACATGAGCTAAGCTTTTATTGCGATAGAGATTATACAAGTATCGATTTAATTCGCAATAAAGCCTGGCAGGTAAAAAAGCGTAATCAAAATAGCGAGATGAAATTGTTTCAGGAGAATATTGGCGACCTAATAGTTGATCCAATACCTGTAAAACCAAATAATCATTACTATGATGAGTTCTCCTCTTTTGCAAAATCAATAGTCTATGACAAATCTCCCGAAGTTGATTTAGAAACTGTTTTAAAGACGTACTCTGTTGCAGCGCAAATAAAAGACAAGATAAAATTGTCGGTGGGGTAAAATATTTTTTTACTCATGCAATAATAGATATATATTTGCGTTTTAAAATTTGCATCTTAAAAATGACTAATGTGAGCAAACTTTTACTTTTATTAATAATACTTATTAGTTTTTTTTATTCCTGTGAAGTAATCAATCCTCCGGAAAAAATTCCGGCCTATATTACGGTTGATTCAATTGCAGTGAATATTACCAGCCCTTATCAAGGCAGCAGCTCACATATGATATCTGACTGTTGGTTATATGTTAATAATAAGCTGGTGGGCGTTTTCGAAGTCCCTTTTACTGTTCCGGTTTTAGAATCAGGACTTCAGAATATCCAGATAGAACCTGGAATAAAAAATTCGGGAGGAGATGCCGCTCGTAAAATTTACCCAATGATGTACGGGTATTATATTGATACTATTCTACAGGAAAAGCAAATTACAAAATTGCAACCTGTATTTGAGTATAGACCTGCCACTTTTGATCTCGTCGAAGATTTTGAAGATATTGGCATTGAGTTTCAAGTTAGTGAGCAAAGCGATACTATAATATATCTGGTTTCTGGTGAAAATGCTCTCGAAGGAAAATCAATGTACTTTGCTGTTGATGCCGAGCGCCCAAACTTTGAGTGTCGTAGTTCGCAACTTTTTGAAATCGAAAAAAATGGAGCAGCATATCTGGAAATAGACTTTAAAGCTAATGATTATTTTAATTTCGGAATTTTCTCAAAGGAGTATTCCGGTGCAGGGGCAACCGAAATTCGTAAGCATGTTTATACTTTTAATCCAACCGATGAGTGGAATAAAGTATATATAGATTTGAATTATTTTGTAAACAATGTTGCAGGAACAGAATTTCGACTGTTTTTTACAGCTGTGTTCTCCGAAGATCAAGGGTTGGAGAAATCAGAGGTCTTTATTGATAATATTAAACTTGTTTATCTTTCCACACAATAATGCAAAAATCTAAGCAGAATTTTAAATATATATTTTTTGATTTTGTTGCCGCTGCAATAACTTGGACACTGTTTTTTAGATATCGAAAGATTTATATCGAACCACAAAAACTTGGTTATGAAATCCCTGTCCAATTCGACACTAAGTTTTATATTGCTTTAATTATTATCCCGCTATTTTGGATTTTTTTACATTTACTAAGTGGATATTATAGAGTACCATACAGAAAATCGAGATTGCAGGAATTAGGACAAACATTTTTTACAACACTACTTGGAGTTACAATTATATTTTTTGCATTTATCCTCGACGATTGGGTTGGACAATACAAACACTATTATTTGATGTACCTTACTCTTTTTGGGCTACAGTTTATTTCAACATATATCCCAAGGCTGTTTCTTACTTCAATTACTAATAATAGAGTGCATGCTCGAAAATTATTGTTTAATACTTTAATTATCGGATGTCATAAAAAAGCCTTAAAGCTACTTGAGGAAGTTGAGTCTCAAAAAATATCTTCAGGACTTAAATTTGTGGGCTTTGTTTATGTGGATAAGCAAGATAATTATCTTTTAGATGATGTTTTGCCCAATCTTGGATATATTGATAGTATTGAGCAGATTATATCTGAACATAAAATTGAGGAAATTGTTATTGCGGTAGAGTCGCGCGAGCATTGTAAAATAAAAAATATTGTCAATAAATTGCAGGGAACAAAAGTGTTGATTAAGGTTATTCCTGATATGTATGATATTTTAATCGGTAAGGTGAGAATGTCGTCGATTTTTGGTATGCCTCTCATTGAAATAAATCACAATATCATGCCGGTTTGGCAACAGCATGCAAAGAGATTTTTGGATGTTTTCTTAAGCATAATCGCGATTCTTATTTTATTTCCTGTTTATTTAGTTTTAAGTATAGGTGTAAAACTCAGCTCTCAAGGGCCAATTTTCTATAGTCATTTTAGAATTGGTAAAGGGAAAAAACCATTTAAAATTTACAAGTTTAGGTCTATGTTTATCGATGCCGAAAAAAATGGTCCGGCATTAAGTAGTAAAACAGATAGTCGTGTTACAGGTTTTGGTCGGTTTATGCGTAAAACTCGTCTGGACGAAATTCCACAATTTTTTAATGTTTTAAAAGGCGATATGAGCATTGTTGGTCCACGTCCCGAAAGGCAATTCTTTATTGACCAAATTGTTGAAAAGGCACCACATTACGTGCATTTACTATCGGTACGCCCCGGCATAACTTCATGGGGACAAGTGAAATACGGATATGCCGAAAATGTGTCACAGATGATAGAAAGGTTGAAATATGATATCATTTATATCGAAAATAGATCCCTATATATCGACTTTAAAATTATGATTTATACAATTAAAATAATTTTTCAGGGCAAAGGGATGTAAAACTGCACTAATTGCAATTTTTTTAATTAACTGACTGTCAGAAACTTAAATAAAATATTTTCTTTCATTTTTTTTCTTTTCAGTTTGTAAAAAAACATTATATTTGCAACCTCAAAAAAAGATTAGTAATAAATATAAAACATTTTTCAAAATGACAAAAGCAGACATAGTAAATGAGATTTCGAAAAATACAGGGATAGAGAAATTGATAGTACAAAAAACTGTTGAAACTTTTATGGACACTATCAAAGACTCTTTGGTTGAAGGAGAGAATGTTTATTTAAGAGGTTTTGGCAGTTTTATAGTTAAGTCAAGAGCAGCTAAAACAGCAAGAAATATCTCAAAAAATACTACAATCACTATTCCTGCACATAAGGTGCCTGCTTTTAAACCATCCAGAACATTTACATTAGAAGTTAAAGATAATCATTAAAAATTTAGAGTTATGCCAAGCGGAAAAAAAAGAAAAAGACACAAGATGTCAACTCACAAAAGAAAAAAACGTTTACGTAAAAACAGACATAAAAAGAAGAAATAAACTTTTTTCTTTGTAAAGTGTTATTATAATCAAACCTTCGAAAATAGTTTTTTTCGAGGTTTGATTTAATTTTATAAAACGGAGGTATTTGTGAGCCAACAAAAAGAAGAGATTCAAAGTGAATTATACATTGATGTTCGCAGCTCCGAAATTAATATTGCTCTTTTACACAATAAAAAGCTCGTTGAGCTTAATAAGGAAAAGAGTAATATAGAATTTTCTGTTGGAGACATTTATTTGGGCAAGGTGAAAAAACTTATGCCCGGACTTAATGCTGCCTTTGTTGACGTAGGTTATAAAAAGGATGCATTCCTTCATTACCTCGATTTAGGTGCAGGTTTTCAGACTTTAAACAAGTTTCTTCACATTGGATTATCCAAAAAACAAAAGAATATAAGATTTAGTAAGATCACTCCCGAACCGGATATTGATAAAAACGGGAAAATTACTGATGTGCTTAGTGTTGGACAATATGTTTTAGTTCAAATTGCAAAAGAACCAATCTCATCAAAAGGTCCTCGTTTGTCTTGCGAACTATCGATTGCCGGACGAAATATAGTACTAATGCCTTTTGTTAGTAAGGTCTCTGTTAGTCAAAAAATTAAATCAGTTGAAGAACGCAAAAGATTAAAAAACCTTATCGAAAGTATCACTCCCGATAATTTTGGAGTGATTGTTAGAACTGTTGCCGAAACCAAAATGGTTGCAGACCTCGACAAAGAGCTAAATCTCTTAATTGAAAAGTGGGAAGTGTTGTATAGCAACCTAAGTAGTGTTAAACCTCCTAAATTGATGATAGGAGAAATTAATAGAACTACTGCTATTTTAAGAGATATTCTAAACTCTTCGTTTAATCAGATTTATGTTAATGATAAAACTACTTACGAAGGAATAAAAGATTTTATTACTGATATTGCTCCTGAAAAAAGTAAAATAGTAAAATTCTATTCCGGAAAAGAACCATTTTTTGACTTTTTTGGAATAGAAAAACAAATCAAATCGGCTTTCGGCAAAACCGTTCCTATGCGCAATGGAGCATATCTAATAATTGAACATACCGAAGCTGCTCACATTATCGACGTAAATTCCGGAAATCGCAGTAATTCTGAACAAGATCAGGAAGAAAATGCTACAGAAGTAAATCTTATCGCAGCCGAAGAAATTGCTCGTCAGTTGCGATTGAGAGATATGGGTGGAATTATTGTTGTCGATTTTATTGATATTCATGACGAAAAGAATAAGCGTAAGGTTTATGAAAAACTAAAGGAGTGCATGGAAGGCGATAGAGCCAAATTCCACATTATTCCTTTGAGTAAATTTTGCCTTATGGAAATAACTCGTCAAAGAGTTAGACCGGAAATGGATATTAAAACCTCCGAAAAATGCCCATGTTGTAATGGAACCGGGAAAATTGGCGCTAGCATCTCTCTTGCTGATGAAATAGAAAACAGCTTGAAATTCATTGTTAAAAAGTATAAAGCCCAAAGCATAACTATAAAGACACATCCTTTTGTTCATGCATATTTGACAAAAGGGTTTATTAATACAATTCGAAGAACCTGGCAAAAATCAAATAACTGCAAAATTAAAATTACTCCTATGATGGCATACACATATATGGAGTATCATTTTTTTTATGCAGATGATGAAGAATTGTTTTATTAACTAAAATTTTAATTACTATGAGTTTAAAAAAGACATTGTTAGTTTTTTCAAGTGTTCTGGTATTTTTTATGTTTCTGAACCCGGTTTTTGCACAGGTCGAAGAGCCTGTTAAATGGAGTTTATCTACCGAAAAACTTGACGAGAATCATGTAAATTTAATTATTAATGCTCAAATCGAAGATCATTGGCACTTATACGGTCAGTATTTTGGATTTGGGGGTCCTATGCCTTTATTCTTTGAATTTAATCCTGATGAGAAGTTTGAGTTGATTGATAGTGTTGTGGAAAATCCATCTCCAATTGTAGAGTTTGATGACGTATTTGAAGTAGAGGTTAATTTCTTCGAACACGAAGCAACTTTTACTCAGAAGGTAAAAATACTTTCTGACGAAGGTTTTAATATTACCGGTATAATTGATGGGCAGGCATGCTTCGAAGACGGGGCTTGTATTCCTCTTAGCTACGATATGGTTTTTGAAATTAACGGTGGAGCGACTGTATCTGCTGACAATCAATCAGACGCTAAAGGTGAGACTCCAATTATTGTTACCGAAAACAAATTTCAAAGTTCCGATGAGGACAAGAGCTCACTACTTTCATTCTTCCTACTCTCTTTTCTTTTTGGAATAATTGGGATTTTAACACCTTGTGTTTTCCCAATGATACCAA
Organism: Bacteroidales bacterium; assembly: GCA_016937855.1. Classification (GTDB taxonomy): domain Bacteria; phylum Bacteroidota; class Bacteroidia; order Bacteroidales; family ML635J-15; genus Bact-19. Next base: position 7,785 of record JAFGVU010000209.1, read on the forward strand.
TGACTGTAAGCTTTTTTATGCAGAAATCCGAAAAACGCTCGAAAAACTTATTAAAAGCTATGATTTTCGGAGTTTCGATAACTCTTTTATACTTTCTTGTAGGAGTGATAGTCTCACTAACAAGTGCAGGAGCAAACTTTACAACTGTTCTTAGTACACATTGGATTCCAAATCTTATCTTTTTTGTGCTTTTCCTTGTTTTTGCTGCATCACTGTTTGGAGTTTTCGAAATTGTATTACCTACAGGTATTGTAAATAAAGCGGATAAACAAGTTGATAAGGGTGGACTATTAGCAGCTTTCTTTATGGCTTTGACAACTGTAGTTGTTAGTTTTAGTTGTACCGGTCCTATTGTTGGAGCTTTACTAGTAAAAGCGGCTAGTGGAAACGTGCTTGAACCCGCTATTGGAATGCTAGGATTTGGGCTTGGATTCGCTTTACCTTTTACAATATTAGCAATTTCACCAAACTGGATGAAAAAATTACCAAAATCGGGTGGTTGGTTAAATGCAGTTAAAGTTATTATGGGATTTGTTATTCTTGCATTCTCACTAAAATATTTTTCAAATATTGATCAAAACTATAACCTTGGGATAATTAGCAGAGACGTTTACCTTGCAATTTGGATAGTTATTTTTACTATTATGGGTGTTTATCTGCTTGGAAAAATCAAATTTCCACACGATAGCGATACCAATCATATCGGATTCTTTAGACTTTTATTAGCTATGGTGTCTTTTGGATTTGCGATATACCTACTTCCCGGTATGTTTGGTGCAAACCTTACAGGAATAGCAGGTTTACTGCCTCCAAAGTCGGCGCAGGAATTCGATTTAACAGCAACTCATAAAACAGCTTCTGATGAAAGTACTCTTTGTGATGCACCAAAATACTCTGATGCGCTTCATATGGCATATAACGTTAATGGATATTTTGACGTAATGCAAGGGATAGAGTGCGCAGAAGCACAAAATAAACCTGTGTTGTTATACTTTACCGGACACTCATGTTCAAATTGTAAAAAAATGCAGGCAGCAATTTGGTCGGACGATGCTGTTAACGAATTCTTTAATAATAAAGTTGTAATGACTGCTTTATATGTTGACGAAAAATCAGTAAAACTAGATGAAGAAGAGTGGTTTACTTCGTCAAATGACGGTAAAGTCAAAAAGACATTGGGAGATGTTAATGCTGATATTCAAATTGTTAATTTTAAAACAAATACTCAGCCTTACTATGTATTAATGAGTCCTGATGGCAAAGTCCTTGCCGAGCCAATGACTTATAATAATAATCCCGAAGAGTTTCTCGAGTTTTTAAATAAGGGGTTAGACGCATTTAATGGCGAGATGACAGAAGAATAATAGCTATTTATCATAGTACAAAAGCTGCTCAAAACTGAGTGGCTTTTTTTTTGTTGCCAGATTAAAATAGATTATATTTGTATCTGTATTATGCAAGGATTGAGACATATCAGACAAAAGGTTTTTTATACCTTGGCAATAGCGATTACTGTTGTAGTTCTCGATTCGTGTCGTGCAACTAAGCACGTACCCGAAGATGAGTTTTTATTAACCAAAGTTAATATCGATTGCGATAATACCGATATTGATATCGAAGATCTGGAAACAACTTTAAAACAAAAAGCCAACAGAAAGACTCTTTCTGTTTTTCGATTTCACTTGTTTGTATATAACATAGCAAAATCTGGAAAAGAAAGAAAGTGGAAGGAAAAGATTGCTACAGTGGTTGGAGAGCCTCCTGTTATATATGATGAATATGCCAGAGACAGAACAATAGACAATATGAAATCATATCTCGATGCACAATCGTATTATGATGCAGATTTAGAAGTCGTTGAGAATAGAGGTAAAAAGAAGATTTCCCTTACATACAAAATTAAAACAGGAGAACCTTACATAATCTCTCAAATATTGTATGATATAACAGATCCTAAAATTCAAGAATTGGTTTTGTTGGATACTGTTAATTCTTACATGCGAACCAATGGTAACTTCAATACAGATGAACTACAGGACGAAAGGGAAAGACTGGTAAGGATGCTAAAATCTAATGGCTATTATTATTTCTCAATCAATAATATTCATTATTATGCAGATACAACAATTGATAGGCATAAGACAAAGCTAACCTTAGCAATCAGAAAGTCTTTTGAGGAGGACAATATCATTAATAACACACCCTTTAAAGCTCAAGTAATTAGAAATATTTATATTTATGCAGATCATGATCCACGGCTTTCTATTGCCGACCTCGAGGTGTATAATTCAATGTTAGATACCATTAATGTTGATGGCTATAATATTATTTATAGCAAAAAACTCGAATACAAACCAGAGGTTTTGTTGCAGTCATGTTTTGTGAATAGAGGCGATAGATACAATATTCAGAATGTCGAAAAAACACATGCTCACTTATCAAACCTCAAGCAATTTAAACTCATTAATATTAAACTAAATCCATCCGAAGATGTGTTTCTTGAGACACAAAAGGAAAAGTTTCTTGATTTACATATTTATCTTACTCCTCTGGTTAAGCAGTCATACACTCTTGAACTTGAGGGCAATAACACATCAGGTAATATTGGAATGGAAGGTGGTATTTCTTACAATAATAAGAACCTTTTTAAGGGAGCCCAAATGTTTTCTATTAAAGGCTCATTAGCTTTTCAGACTTTAACAACTGAGCAGGAAGATGTAACGCAAAGGTTTTTTAATACACTTGAGTATGGTGGCGAAATGCGTTTGAATATTCCAAAGTTGATGATTCCGTTTTACAAAAACTATGAATTTGTTAAAAACCACAACCCCAAAACTCGTATTAGTACTTCATATAGTCATCAAAAGCGTCCGGATTATACCAGAACAATTGGGAATGCCAGCTTTGGGTACTTTTGGAAAGGAGGGAAGGATAATTTTATCACACATTATGTTAATCCGATAGAGCTTTATCTTGTAAAGATTTTTGATTTCGATCCCGAGTTTCAACAACAAATCGAAAACCTGTATATTAAATACTCATACGAAGATCAACTTTTGTCGGTTTTTAGTTACGATTTAATGTTTAATAACCAGAATATCAATAAATCTAAAAGTTTTACTTATTTGTGGCTTAATCTTGAAACAAGCGGTAATTTGTTAAATACTGCATATAAGTTAACAAATCAAGAAATGGTTGATTCTTCGTTTAGATTGTTTGGAGTGGAGTTCGCACAATTTGTTAAAGCTGATATCGATTACCGTTATTATCAGGTTTTTAACGAAAATCAACGACTGGTTTACAGGGGCTTCTTTGGGATTGGACTTCCATACGGGAACTCTACCAAGGGATTGCCTTATATTAAGAAATATTTTATTGGTGGTGCTAATGATATACGTGCTTGGCGAGTACGCGAGATTGGACCGGGAGCATATAGTAATAATACCTCGAATTACGATCAAATTGCAGATATGAAACTTATGTTAAATCTGGAGTATCGTTTTAAATTACTTTCTTTTATCGAAGGAGCATTGTTTTTAGATGCCGGAAATATTTGGGCAATAGATAAAAATGATAACCGAGAGGGAGCCTTATTTAATTGGGATACTTTTTATAAGGAAATTGCTTTAGGTACCGGATTTGGAACACGTTTCGATTTTTCATTTTTCATTATCCGTTTCGATTTTGGGGTTCCGCTTTACGACCCAAGCTTTGATCCGGGAAATAGATGGTTAGGAACATTTAGTACACTTGAACTAAAAGATTTTACATTTAATTTTGGGATTGGATATCCTTTCTAATTAGATAATTTTGCCGCTGATACGCAAACACTACTAGTCGGTGGGCTCACGCAAACAGTCGGGAGGAAACAGAGAGGTGACTTTGTGGTGGTGTATGAAAGTGAATGTATAATGCTAACGTTAAAGAAGAATGACAAAAGAAATAATATTTTTAATGTTTCTGGCTTTTTCAACTTCGACATTTTGTCAAAGTAAAATTGAAATATATGGGGGAAACAGCATAAATGCTTTTCACGATTATATGAGTGATGAAGGTCATTTTCAGTCTTATTATGATGCTGGATTGTCTGGCTATTCTGCTGGTATTGCAATTGATAACGTTCAAGTGGATTGGCTAAAAATGAGATTTATTTTTCAATTTGACAAATATGACGGAAAATTAGTTGTTACTGATGGTGGATTAGGAGGTAGTTATACAACAAATGCATCAATTAATAAATCTGTTTTATCTTTAGGTATGTTTCCTATCAACCTTAAAATATTATCAAAATTAGATTTTAATTTAGGATTTGAAGTATAATCGCAAAAACCAAATGTGCACTTTTTTGATCTAA
>JAFGVU010000210.1 GCA_016937855.1 Bacteroidales bacterium
ACTTTTAGCGGAACAATAAATAACGATGCTGTAAATCTTACACTTCAACGCAGTCCTGATGGTGGCGATGTGCTTAACTTCGGCTGGAATTTAATCGGAAATCCTTATCCTTGTGCTATAGATCTTGATGCTGCAAGCGGTTGGACAAAAAACAATGTTGGTCGTGCAGTTTATGTTTGGGATGGTGGACTATCTGGTGGACAATATCGTGTTTATCTTGCAGCTACAGGAACAGAACAAGGCATTGCAGCAAACGGTGGATCTCGCTATGTTGCCATGGGACAAGGATTTTTTGTTCAGGCAATAACTGATGGTGCAACAATAACTATGGATAAACCAATCCGAGTTCACAATGCCATTGAGTTTAGGGACAGTGAAATGATTCCCGATATGATTAATATAAATGTAGCTGGAAACGGATATTCTGATGAATCTGTAATTTATTTCAAACCTGAGGCTGATGATAATTTTGATTTCGATTATGATGCAGCGAAGCTTTACGGAATATCAGCCGCTCCACAACTTTACACAAAAAAGCAGGATAATTTACTGACTATCAATTCGATAAACGATTTTAATGAAATTAACGGTAAGTATGTTTATCTAGAAGTTGGTGCTGCCGGCGAATATATGCTCGAGTTCTCACATTCTATGCTTAGCTATCTTCCTATTCTCAAAGATAATTTTACTGATCACATAATTTATCCTGGCGAGAATTATGTATTCTATTCAAATCCAGACGACAACTCTCAAAGGTTTCAGTTCGCTTATGACTTTACCTCAATTGATGAAGAAAGTAAAAATGATATTTCGGTTTGGGCATTTGAAAATATTTTAAGGGTAGAGCCTCAAAACGGTGAAGAAATTGATGAAATATCGATTTATAGCATTCACGGACAATTATTAATGAAATTTAACGAAACTGAGAAAGATTTGAGTGGTTTGGCTCCGGCGGTTTATGTGGTAAAGGTTGACTCAGGAGATGAAGTTAAAATAGAAAAAATTGTAGTAAAGTAGCTAATTATCTATGAATATTTGATAGTTGTGGAATGTAAAATTTTAACAAATCACAAATGATTTAGATTTACTTTTTTTGTTGCTTGATTGACAATATATTTGAAGTTAGAAAAAATAATATGATAGAATTTACTTTCGAAACGGTATTATTAATAAACAATTATTAACCTAAAAGGATTTCAAAAATGAGACAAATTACATTAAAAATAATTAGCGTAACCTTGTTAGGACTTGTTTTGACAGGACTTAAGGCACAAGAAAGTGTTACAAGTACTGGCGGCAATGTTACGGGCAGCGGAGGCTCTGTAAGCTATTCTGTTGGTCAGATTGCCTATCAAACCTATACAGGCACTAGTGGCTCATTATCTGAAGGTGTTCTACAACCGTACGAAATTTCGGTGATAAGCGAAATAAAAGAGGCCACAGGAATTGGCTTATTGGTTTTGGCATATCCGAATCCGACAACTGATTTGCTCATATTGGAAGTAAATGAGTTTGAGTTGTCAAACTTTAATTTTCAACTGTTTGACATAAAAGGTAAACTGTTGAATAGCGATAGAATCACAAGCAATAAAACAAGTATTCTTACGGAAAATCTTAGTCCAGCAACTTATATAGTAAAGGTTTTTCAAGATAATAAAGTAGTTAAAACATTTAAAGTAATTAAAAAATAAGGAGGGTATTGCCATGAGAAATTATTTTACATTATTTTTTGCCGTATTGTTGACATCAACACTTTCAGCACAAAGTCCTGAGCAAATGAGTTATCAGGCTGTAATTAGAGATGCAAATAACAATTTAGTGGCTGACACACAAGTTGGTATGAAAATCAGTATTTTGCATGGCTCTATAAGTGGGACACCTGTATATGTTGAAATACATACGCCAATTACAAATACAAACGGTTTGGTAAGTATAGAAATTGGATCAGGAATAATAGAAATTGGTGTCTTTTCTGAAATAGATTGGACAACCGGACCCTTTTTTATTAAAACTGAAACGGCAATTGAGACACCATTAACAACCTATACCATCACAGGAACGAGCCAGTTGCTAAGCGTGCCTTATGCTTTTCATGCAAAAACTGCTGAGAGTGTTGAGAATATTATAGTTGACTATTCTGATGTAACCAACACACCTGATTTCAGCAATTATGACCAAAATGCCACCGATGATTTTGATGGGGATTACAATAATCTGTCAAACATTCCCGACTTATCAGGCTATTTGACTTCAGAAGTTGACGGTTCGGTTACCAACGAGATACAAGATTTACAACTAGTTGGCAATATTCTTACAATTACCAACAATGGTACAGCAACAGAGATAGATTTAAGTGCATATCTTGATAATACCGATACACAATTATCAGATAGCGATATCGCCACAATGGGATATATCAAAAATGAAAATGAAATTGATCCAGTGTTTTCTGAATGGGATAAATCAACCGGAATTTCAATTACTGAAAGTCAAATATCCGACTTAGGGGATTACATTGAAACAGAAACAGACCCCACTGTGCCAACATATGCAATTGGTGACTATAAATTTGGGGGTGTAATATTTTGGCTCGATGAAACAGGAAAACATGGATTAGTTTGCGCTATTGAGGATCAAAGCGACGGTGTGCAATGGTATGCCGGAACTTATCAGTACACTATGGCGAAGGGGAATTTCCCAATGTCAGGTAAACTCAACACAGCGATTATTATTGCAAGTCAGGGTTATGGTAATGGTTATACCTATGCAGCACGTGTGTGTAATGAATTCCTGACTCTATCAGGAAGTAAAACATATGGTGATTGGTATTTGCCATCATCACAAACTATGCATCTTATGTTTCTAAATAAGGATGTTATTAATGCTACTGCAATTGCTCATGGAGGTGAGGCTTTTTCTAACCAAGAATATTGGTGTAGTAATGAAAACTCAGACAATAGCGCTTATTTGTATAGTTTCCACTATGCAACATCATCAGTTGATTCAAAAAGCGGTGAGCATAGAGTCCGAGCAGTACGCGATTTTTAAAAGTAAGTATGATTTGTAATATTTTACAATTTAATCATATCGATTTACAAATATTTGCTTATTTTTGGATATCAAAAACTGCGATATGAGCAAAAACAATATTGTTGATCATGTAAAAAAAATCTATGCCGAAAATCGAAAGATTATTCTTTTCATACTTAGAGTTTTTATAATTTATCTTTCATGGAAGTTTTTATCGTGGTTTTTAGGCGAAGAGAGTACACCTATTGACGAACGTATTTGGCCATGGCTTTCGTCGGGATGGGAGGCATTTAATGATAGTATGAGGATAGTGCTTCTGAATGCTACTCAAATGTGGTTCGATTTTGTTGGGCTCGAGTCCGAAATAATTAATAATTATCGAATCTGGGTTTACGGTTATGCTGTGTTAGGGGTGGGTAATTATTGCATAGGTATTCAATTGTGGATTTTCTTTGCAGCCCTTATTGTTTCATACAGTGGCAAATGGTATAACAAAATTTGGTTTTCGATAATGGGAATAATTCTCATCAACCTTATTAATATTGTCCGACTTATTGGTGTTACTTATGCTGCTCATTATTATCCCGAATATATACAGTTTAATCACGACTATGTATTTAATGGGGTAGTTTATGTTTTTACTTTTTTTATGTGGATTTGGTGGGTTAACAAATTTGCAGAGACTAAAAAGCCTATTAAAGATGAATAAGAACAGAATTTGGATTAGTATTAACTCATTTTTGGCCTTTGTATCGGCTTTTATTTTCCTCAAAGCAGTTATTGTTTTAGCAAGGTTTGTTGTTATGCGCCATTTTGGCGGATCAACGCAAATGGAGAATTTTGAAATAGAATGTATCACATGGATGTACTCTTCGTTTTGGACTCAAACAAGTGTAGTGAGCATTTATCTGATAGGATTTATTGTAGCACTTTTTTTAATAATTGCTTTCTATGCGTTATATCGCAGGTTTAGAACTGTTCGCGGGTTTCTTAAGCTTTGGTTTGCATGGTTGTATGTTTTTGCAGTTAATCAATCGATAGGTGCTTTTTTGCGCGATATCCCTTTTAAAAGAGATATTTATCACGCTCTAAATTGGCTGTATATTCCATACGGAGTGATGATTGCAATGGCTGTATTTTCGATTGCACTTTTGTTTGCCCTAAATTATGGTAATGATATTAAATTTCTTCGAATGTCTCCATCATTTGATAGCATTAGCTCAAATCGTCAAAGAAGGCGATTTTATACCAGAGTAGCGCTTTTACCCGCAATTTTTGGCTCTGCTTTTATTTTGCTTTTACACTTTAATAATATCAACTTGTTTGAGATAGTCGAAAAACTTCTGATAATATTTGCTGTTGTTGTTGCATATTTGCAGTTCTCTAAAGAAGATCTTATTATTGAATTTAGGATTGTTAAAAATGAACCGTCCGAAAAGCCCGGAATATTGCTAATTGCTTTGTTTGCCCTTTCTCTTTACGGATTTTTATTTCTTAAAAATATTTATTTTTAAAAAGTTGCCTTATTTATCATTCTCAAGGTTTAGCAA
>JAFGVU010000211.1 GCA_016937855.1 Bacteroidales bacterium
ATTGCCATTGCAATATTCAACATTACAGTTTTCTCTTTTCAGCCTCGCAAAATATTAAAATGCTACTAAGCAATTTCATATTCTCGAGATCCTCGAACCTTTGGTTCGGGATTTCTCGAGGATCTCCTTAGACCCTCGTTTACGGGGCTCGAAAAACAACAAATTTGCAAAAAACAAATTTGGTTTTTCGGGACTTTAGACACTTGAGACACTAAAACCTAAATTCAAAACTCGAAATCCTAAAAGCTAAATTCAAAATTAGTAAACATAAAGAGCTAAAAGTATTGCCCGTAGGGCATATATATAAGTAAATCTTAATACTAATAGAAATCTAATTGCCCGTAGGGCATATACATTACATATTTGATTTGAACAAAAACTATTGAACAATAAATTTTTCTATTTTGTTACTAGAATTAACAAAAAAATATAAACCACTACTAAAATTTGCTGCATCAATTACAATAGCCTTTTCGGATGAAAAATCCTCTAATACCACTCTGCCCGTTGCGTCATAAATTTGATATTCTCCGATTTCAAATTTATCTGAAGAAATACAAATATTTTCGATAACAGGATTTGGGAAAATCTGCGTATGAGAACTGTTTCTCTCGAGCATACTTTGCGAGTACAAGTAGTATTGGTTATGTAAACTTAACCATGTAATCACCTGATTAAAAACGGGTCCCCACTGTTCGCAAGGAAAATTTTCTCTTTCGAGCTCAACCATATTCATGTCTCCGCAAGAGTAAAATGCATGAGGTTGATTTGGATAAATATGCAATTCACTTTCCCAATCATGATTTTGGAAATGTTGATTCATTTGGATAGATCCATAAAGATAAACATTAATATCGGTGCCTGCACCAAAATTAAAAGCAAATCCCTCGTCATGCGGAACAATTTCATCATCATCACCATGAATAAACAACATTGGTACTTGCTCGTCCTCATCAAACCAATTTAAATCCATAGTGCCGCCCCACAAACCGACAACTCCGGCAACACAATTTGTATGATTAGGGAAAAAACTATTTTCATTTAAAAATCCTAAATCCACATTATTTGCACCTGTTCCGACCTCATAAGTTTCAGGGAGTCGTTCTTCATCAGTTAAAAACACTGTATTTATCGCAGTAATTGATCCTGCACTATTTCCCAAAAGGAAAATCTGATTTGTATCAATTCGATATTCAAGGAAATTCTCTTTTAAGAAATCTAATGCCGAATTACAATCCTGTATAGCTCGCCATGCAGCACGTTTCATGCCGTGGGCAGGACCTAAGCCCCCAGCTCCTGATGCAGGATTAAAACCAATACGATAATCAATTGCAACCGCAACATATCCGAAATGCGAAAGGCTATCGCACCAAGCTAAAATATCGGGTCGCATATCTTTACTTCCGGCAAGAAATGCTCCTCCAAAAAGACAAACGACAGTAGGTCGTAAATTATCCCCATCCTCAACGGGCATATAAACATCCAATAAAATATCCTCAGGATAATTAATCCCATTTAAATACGCATCCCAAGAGTCAGCATTGGAATAAACAACATCTGACAAAATTTGAGTTTCTTCAAAAACCCTGCTAACATATCGTGTTTGAGAATAAATGGTAATAGTTGCTACAATACAAATAGCGATTACAAGTATTAGTTTTTTCATGATTTAGAATTATAATTATGAACAATCTCTCTGCAAAAATAAAAATAAATACTCATAAAAAAAATATTTACAAATTAATCTTAGATACAAAATTATAGATTATTTTTGGACAATCAATTAATTTTTGATTAGGTATGAAAACAAGAAATACTTTGATATTTATATTTGCCTTGGTTAGCTTATCAAATAATGGGATTTTTGCTCAAAACGCTGTATGTACTCCTAATCCTACCGTAACAGATCCTGAAGAAGTTGGTGTCAGATATCCTAGCACTTTACCTGTTGCTTTCCAGGGGGAATATTACAACACAGTTTTAACCATAATTGCACCAAAAAAAGCCACAACATGGGGATTTTTAGACATTACAATTACGAAGATTCAGCTCACTGAAATGATAAATATTCCTAGTGGGTTAACATGGGAAACAAACACAGGAAACTCCGACGATTACATGTATGCAGGAGAAAAATACTGCATGATTGTTGAGGGGGTAACTAATGATATTGCAGGAATAAGAGAAGTTGATGTTTATGCAAATGCATGGATTAGAGTAATTTTTGAAACCAGCGCTCCAGGTAACCCAAGAAATGGTGGAAGTGTAACTTTTACTCTTTGCAATGAAACCAGCGTAGATTTAGGCCCCGACAGAACAATAACAACTGATGATGAAATAATCTTAAGCGCGGACCAAGGAACAAATTTTCACACTTATCTTTGGAATAACAACTCGACTCAGCCACAATTAAACATTTGCGGTAATGATTTAGGAGTTGGAGTTCACGAATTCTCTGTTATGGTTTTTGATACTGTTGGAACAACAGGAATTTATTCTGATAGAGAACCGGTATGTTACAAAGAAGATCACGTAAGAATTACTGTAACACAAGGAAGTAATATCAATGCTCATAACAATTCAAATGCTTTTCTTGTTTATCCTAATCCTGCATCAAGTTCAATTTTTGTTGAATCAAATAACACTGACAGTGACATTATCGAGATTGTGAATCAAAATGGAATAATCCAAAACACACATAAAATTTCAACAAATAAAACAGCAATTGACATTTCCGGGCTAAAAAATGGCATTTACAATTTAGTACTAAAGGATAAAAAACTAAAAACAATAAATAATAAAAGATTTTTAAAGATTTAATCTGTTACAATTAACTTTAGATCAGAACCCCCTGATTTACTCAAAACTTTCACAAAATACAAACCTGGATATAGATTATCAATCCTAAAAGATTTGCAAATATTATTTTCTTCAAATATTATCCTGCCATTTATATCAATTATTTTGTACGACTGCACCTCATCATTAAAATAAACAACACTTCCGTTAGAAACAACATTTGGAAAAATATACAATTGCATTTCTTTTTCCTTGATTTCTGTATTTGTTGTATTATCAACCTGCAATTCGAGGAATGATGCATGCGAAATCTCATGAAATATCTGATTAGTTGCGATTATTGTATCCCCTGCAACATACATATCTCCACCATCGTTCATATTATTATTAAACCGCGGGTAGTTTGAAGATGTAACGTCGAGTCTGATTCGGTGACCCGGCAAAAAAGTATGACAAGTATTTGCTAATTCTATTTCAATTTCATAAATAACTCCCTCATCCATAAAAGCAGTATCGTTTATTGTAAAGCCATCACGAAACCTCATTCTAAAGATATTATCACGAAGAATCATACTTCGTTCATCGGGATAGACATCACATAAACGCACAGCAAAGTCTGTATCAAGAGCATCTGAGGAAACAAACAATTTCACCTTTGGCATTCCACAATGTTTTACCGGCTCGGTAAGAACTTCGGAAGTAAAAATCAAGATATCATCACGAGATTCAACCACAGGAGATTGATCATAAGGACCTTGTCCAAGTTCTTCGGTAAGAGTACAGCTCCCAACCGTGGGCGAGGGATCACGAGGATCATAAACAATTGTGGAATGACTGTCGCCGGAAACCGGTAATGATTCGGTTAAATTTTGAGAATCGTTTAAGTAATACTTTTTCGATGTTAATCCTTCGGGAGGCCAAACCATAGTACCTTTCCATTCCATATCTCCCATTTGAAAATAATGATATTTTGGATTTTGTCCAAGCCAATCTATATCAGCACCTAAAAGATAAAATTGAAAAAAATCGCTTGCTTTAGCATCGCTCCATCCTTCTGCTTCGGGAAATTCTAACTCTCCTTGCATTTGAGTACCAACTTGTGTAGATCCAAATCCCCCATGTGCCCATGGCCCCATCAGGATTCTATGTTGCTCAGCAACACCAATAGGAGATTCAGTACAAATTGCTTCAAAATACTTTAACATTTCGTCAGTAGCATGATCATACCAACCACCAATCATCAAGCAAGGAATTTGAATTTCACCCGGATAATAATTTTGATCTTCGATAAATTGCCAAGTAGCATTATAGTGAGGATTTGCGAGCAAAATTGTTGACAATCCGTATCCTAGGTTATCTAATTGCTCAACGTACTCTGTGCGATATACTCCGTTAGCATAATATGATTGATAAAGAAACTCAGGACTTGCCACAAGAGGAACTGCACAGACATGATTTGGGTGTTGATGTCGAGCAGTCTGAAACTGTATTTTACCTAAGGCCGAAGCACCCCAAGTACCAACTTGTCCATCAGACCAGTCCTGTTCAACAATCCAATCAATTAGATCGTATCCATCAAGGCCGCGATCGTATGAGGCCACAGCAGCTGAGGCACTCGCATAAAATCCCCTCCAGTCAGCAACCACAAAGTTATAAGGGCTATTTTCCAAATCTGTCATAACTCCTATTGGAAGATTATATCTGTACCAAAACTTGTTATATGGTGTTTGGATAAGAATTGTTGGTCGCGGATTTTCTGTGTCTGGAAGATAAATATCAACAGCTATTTCTTTTGTATCACGCATTTCAACCATTACAGATTGTGGCATTAAAGGCTGTGAAAACAAATTGACAGCCATAAAAAAAGCAATAAATGTTAGAAATAAATGTTTCATTTGACACCTTATTTAGTTATGCTAAATTATAAAAATGAACATCTATTTGTAAAAATACTATAAAATTTAACGTTAATTTAACATTAAAATTGCAAATTTGACAAAATTTAGTCAAAAAATGGATAAAATCTTAATAACAGGTGGCACAGGTTTGATTGGCAGGAATCTCAGCAAAAAGCTTGCAGATAAAGGTTATGAGATAAGAATACTAAGTCGTAAATCCTCAAAAGATAACATATACCCGACCTACAAGTGGGACATCAACACAAATTACATTGACACAGAAGCTTTAAAAGATATTGACTATATAGTGCATCTAGCAGGCGAAAATCTAGGTGCAGGAAGATGGACAAAAAAGAGAAAGCAAAAAATCATTGATAGTAGAGTAAAAGGAAGTGAGTTGATTTTAAATACTATTAAAACCCTCGACGTTAAACCAAAAGCATTTATCTCAGCATCGGCAGTTGGAATATATCCTAGTTTTAAGGACAGCGAAGAGTATTATATAGAGAAAGATATGTATGGTACAGGGTTTACATCCGAGGTTTGTATTGCTTGGGAAGATGCTGCTGACAAATTTAAAGATTTGGGCATAAGAACTGTTAAAATCCGTACAGGAATAGTTCAAGACAAAAACGATCCTGCTTTAAAGAAAATTCTTCAAGTATCGAAATTCGGGTTTTTACCGGTTTTTGGAACAGGCAAACACTACTATCCTTGGATTCACATTGATGACCTTACGGAGTTGTACATTACTGCAATTGAAAACAAAGATTTTAACGACCCATTTAACGCAGTTGCTCCTCATCAAGTTACAAACTTTGAATATATCCGTTCAATAAAAAAAGTAAGGAACGGAAAAGGAATAATAATTCGGATACCAGAATTTTTGCTTAGAATTATGTTTGGAGAAATGACAGATGTTGTTGTAAAAGGTACAAAAATACAAAGCAAGCTCCATAAAAAAGATAAATTTGAATTTAAGTTTGAGACTATTGAAGAAGCCATGTATGACCTAATAAAATAGAGAATCCCTGCATTTCGCGAGGGATTCTAAAAAGGCAATCTATGAAAACTATATTTGGGTTGGTTAGTCTTTTACACAACGCAGACTATAAAAATAACTCAACGAATGATCCCCACAGTAAATGCATGATTGGTCATTATAAATTTGTCTTAAATAAACCAGAAATTCAGAGGGAGAAGAAGAAGATATATAGTGACCAATTTGGCTAAAACCGGAAGATACGTTTGACTGGCTTACGCTTCCGGCAAACTGCGCATCAAATCCTGTTCCACCCTCTGGTTTTAGAAGATCCCCCTCATCGTCACCTCTGCAAGTATATACATCCAGCACTTCATCTTCCGGCATCCCAATTTCACGCTCCAATGTTAGCCATTCATTATCGCTCGGAACATGCCAACCATTAGGGCAAATCCCCTGAACGCCACTTGGTTCGGCAAAACTAGAGCCAGCGCCATTCATTACAGCAGAGTAATTATACAATAAGCCATAATTTTCATCATTATCAGGATTATTATTTGCTGATTTATACTCAACCACAGGAGTACCGTCACTATAATGAGTCGTTCTTAAGTTCTCGGCCATCCATACTTGATCTCCTATTTTTGTTGTTCTATAAATATTTCCATCATAGTCCTTAACCAACAAATCGTGATTAAGTAGTACTTGCTGCAATAGATCCAATTCATTTTCCAATTCATCAACATAAGCTTTAGTTGCAGCATCACTTTCCGAAACTGGAATAGCAAGATTAGTAATATTTTGTCCCTGCATATTTTTTGTTGCATATATCGACATGTCGGGTGTATTGCTAAGGTCAGTATAATCGCCACTAAACATAACCGGCTTATTGACCAAATCATTATAATCACCGGAAAATAATGCCGGCAATCCCATCAAATCGGAATAATTTCCTGTAAACAAATCGGGCAAGTTTTCGAGGTCATTATAATCTCCGCTAAAAAGATTGGGAATATTCTGCAAATCATTATAATCTCCTGAAAAAAGATTAGGCAGATTATCAAGACTGTTGTAGTCGGCTCCAGCTGCATAATTTGCAAAAGGAACTGCAAGAATGCGACTTGTACCAATTTCGGTAAAATCGAATCCTGAGTCCTCGTCCAACTCGATCATTAACCATAAAAACTCTTGAGTCCAATCAACATTGGCAAAGCTTGCAAAATCAGGATATCCAGATCCAACATTTAAGGCGACACGACCATATTCGTCTGTAATTATATCATGCATTTCGGAGTATAAAAGGTTATCAGCATCCTCACCTGACAAAATAGAAAATTTTATGGTTATATCTGTCGATGCTATTACTTGTCCAGTATTATCATGCAATACTGCCTGGTATTTGAATGGCAAATAATTTTGTGAGCTAAGAGCTAATGTCAAATAGATTCCGATAATTATTAGCGTTGTTGTTTTCATAGTTATAATTTTTAGTTTCCAACACAAACTTACATCGGATTTTGCCTGATTACAACCCAAAATGAGTTAACGGTAGAATTTGTTTAGGGAACGGTATGATACAAATATGTGAAATCATTAACCCGTATTATCAGAAAATAGTGCCTTAAATAAAAGAGGTATTTATTTAGGTGCTACTGAACCTTTGGCTCGGCGTAGCCAAAACACTTAGCACATCGATTATCCAATAGTTGTTAATGATTCAAAAGCACTTAATGCAAGTTTTTTACATGATTTGGTCAAAAAAGCTTGCATTTAGCTTCAAAAGCGAATACTTTAATCTTATGTTGTAATTATACCTAATATAATACCAAAATACCCGATATAAA
>JAFGVU010000212.1 GCA_016937855.1 Bacteroidales bacterium
TCAAAATATGTAGAAATGAAAACGCTTCATCAAGCGCTGAAAGCGCGACATTACTTCAACAGTAGGCGATAGCCTGCTGTTGAACAAGTACAACACGAATCTTGAGCGCTGAAAGCGCGGAGTTAAGAAAGACTATTTTTTAGTTTCACTTACACCTACGTTTACAATCTCCAAATAAACCTTATCCCAATTATTCCACTCGTTACCGGAAAGATTATTGTTATGCCAAAGCAAAACAAAATCGCCATTGTATTTTTTTACAGTCTGAATAATATCCAATGCTTTCTGAAGGAACTCTTCCTGAGTATCAGCTTCGCGTCTCAAAGCAGTATCCATAAGTACCAACGGTCGTTCACGCAAATCAAGTTTTTTGCCGGTTTCAACATTAAAAACGGGATATTCATAACAAATCCCTGCTCTAAAACCAATTGTGCTGTAAAATCCCACAGTAGAATCAATTTTTAAACTCAAATCATTCCAAATTTGCCAAGTTTTAGGGTTTTGAAAACGCAAAAAGTGTTGTCTTCCTTCCGATATATTTAAATAAACACTTTTTAATCTAGTTAATTCCAGTTTAAGTTGTTTTGAATCATTAAAAGAATTATAGGTAGGATGAATTCCAACAACATGACCTCTCTTTACAATTTGTTCAATTTTGCTAACGACTCTCGTATCAGTTATGCTAAAATCCACATCTGTTTCGCCTTTTATGCCCGGCATGAAATAAAACCTTGATTTTAGCCCTTTCGACTCTGAAACATCCATCAAAAAATCAAAAGTATCAAATACATCGGCAGATTTTTTCGATTTTATACTATAGATTGAATTTACGGAGTTCCTAAATACACTCAAGCTTTTACGTTTTACCAAATCGCCGGTTAAAACCTTAGCACACTTTAAAAAACTATCATATTTAAAAAGAAAATCTATATCGTGAGTTGGATAAAACTGAAACTTTTTCATTTTTCGATTTTCAGAGTATCCCAGTTTTTGAAGAACATTCCACAGGAATTCTGCATATTCATTTACAATTGGTCTTTTATGAAAATTATGTCTGATTGCAAGTGAATTCTCCTCAACAAAGCGCCCGTGTTTATCTCTATCTTCGATTGCAATTTCTTCCCAACGGGTAAGCATAAAAAAGGTAGCAGCTATAATGTCGATTCCAATAAATGCCGAATACTCTCCTACAACTATCCTCTCGTCACCATACAGACCTATTAGATTCTGTTCCGGAGCCAATTCCGTTTTAACTTTAAAAACTGTTTTAGGGATATTATCTGAATTTTTATAAAATGGCTCTTGAGTGGATAATCCACAAAAAAATGCATCACTAATAATTATTTCATTATTATTAAAAGATATTTTATAGTCTTCTATATCGGTAAAATCCAATGAATAATCCAAGCCCAATAGTACATCAAATAAAATACTAAAAGCATATTCTTTTTCATGTGCGAACTTATTATTACATAAAACTTTTAACATTTTTAGAATCAACAATTAGTATCAACAAAAATAAGTATCAACAAAAATAAGAAAATAAATGGCACAGGATATGGGAAATGCATCAAAAATTAAAACTTTACTAATGGTTTAGGTTGACTGTTACAGCACTTTTGTCATGATTTTTGGGTTGCTTACGCACCAAAAACGCACGCCAAAAGAGATTTATAGTCATATTTCAACCCTGACTTTCACTGCGTTCAGTCAGGGTTGAAATAAATGAGTCCTTCAGACTCATTATTTTTGCAATTCCATTCCAATTCAATCAAAACAAATTAGCCCGCATTATTCACCGCATATTTTACACAATGCAATTAAACAACTGAATATCAGATATTTATGTCGTTTATCATAAGTTATTAATATACCCAAATTTGAGTATTGCTTGCGACTATCTTTGTGCATATACTGCGTTGCTAAATCATTGTAATACATTTGTATAACTGCAAAGTTAGACGCCTTGTATCTACACAAAGCTAATCGCATGAACGGCGAAGCCCTCACGAAGTAATAATGCGGGTTAGATGCGTTTGACCACCTGCACAGGGCGGTTTCCGCTTAAAAATAATTATTTGTTTAATGAATTTAGCAAAACACTCAAAGATTCTTTAAAACTTCGCAGAACCAAGGCTATCTAACTACTATCGAAGCAGACAGTTTAAAGGTTATAGGTTAAAAATACTTTTTAAACATGTAAAAGATTGTTGCTTTTTTGTACCTTTGTTTTCTTAAATTTCACAAAGAAATTAAAACAACTCATTAAATGCAAATTAAAGCTTTATTAAAAAACTCTATATTAAAAAACGTTGCCACGTTAGTATCGGGAACAGCAATAGCCCAACTAATACTAATTGGATTTCAGCTGATTTTAAGGAGACTCTACGAACCCGAGGTTTTTGGAGCTTTTGCAGTTTACATGAGCATTACCGGCATACTTATAATTCTTTCGACGCTTCGCTACGAATTGGCGGTTGTTTTACCCGAAGAGGAGCGAAAAGCTAACAGTATTGTTGTTGGAGGAATAGCTATCTCGCTGACGATCAACACAATAATCCTAATTGCAATAATAATTTTCAAAAACAAAATCGCTAACATTTTTGGTTTCCCTATGAAATTTAGTTTTTGGTTGTATTTTGTTCCCATCAGCACTTTTCTATTTAGTTCATATCAGATGCTAAATTACTGGTTAACAAGAAAGGGGGCATTTGTTTCAATAGCAACAAACAAAGTTTTCCGAAGAGGATTCGAGGGGCTTACTCAATCTGGTTTTGGTGCATTAACCTCTACTGTCGGGTTAGTTATTGGTGACATTGTTGGCAGTATGGCAAACATTTTTTCAGGAATCTATCAAATTAAAAAAAATGGCTATACATTAAAAACTGTATCTTTAAAAAAGATAAAATCATCTCTAAAAAGATACATTGGATTCCCAAAATATCAAGCATTACCAGCAATACTTAATACTACGAGTATGCTTTTGCCGGTTTTTATGATTAACGAATACTTTTCGACCAGCACGGTTGGATATTTCGATTTAAGCAGACAAATTTTAGCTGTTCCGATAGCATTTATCACCGCATCTTTATCGCAAGTATTATTAAAAGATTTTAGCGACAGATTGCGCAAAAAAAATCCATTAACAAAAAGTGTTCTTAAAACAAGCCTGCTACTTACGTTAGGAATATTACCTTTTGTTATTGCAATAGTTTTCTGGGGAAAAGAATTATTCAGTTTTTTCTTTTCCGACACATGGGAGCAATCAGGAATATATTCGGCAATACTGGTACCTGCTTTCGCAATACAGTTTATTGTTTCGCCTCTTAGCATTAGTTTTACCGTACTTGAAAAACTAAAAACACTTGCCATATGGCAGATACTTTATTTTGTTGCAATATTAAGTTTAAGATATTTCAAGGACTTAAGTATTGAAAATTTTTTATTACTTTACACAATAATTAATTTAAGTGCATATTTGATATATTACATTTTAATAATATCAATTTGTCGCAAATACGATAAATCGCTATAAAAACTAATGTTAACAAAGATTCTGTCAAATAAAAGTTTACATTTAATAGGATTCGTTCTATTTTATCTGTTGCTGATTTATGAATATTTCTTTTTTGTAGTTCCCTACTTTGAAGACAAAGGTTTTATCTTACAACTACCAGTAGAAAAAATAGCTATTGGTTTAATTCTTTTTAGCATTTTAACAATTAGGATTTTTTATCTTAAACAACCTTCGTCCTTTATTTATGTGCTTAGCATATTTGCAGGCATGAGTTTCTGCGTTCCATCAATCATCATGTATCAATTTGCCGGAACAAGTGTCCTCATTCCCATTTTATCTATATTTTTTATATTAGCACTAAGTACAAAATACCTTGATTTCCCAAAGATAAAATCGGTAAATCTCAAATTTAGTGAACAAAAATACATTCTACTTGGAATTACAATTTTATTGATCATTCCTTTTTTCATAACCTATGGTTTTACGATAAATAAAGATGTATTTTCATTTGGAAGTGAAATATATGACATCAGAGCAGATGCAAAATTACACAGCAACGTCATGACATCATATTTTTTTGGTCAATTAACCAAAGTATTGCTCCCTGCATTAATTGTTTACGGTCTATTAAGAAAAAATCGTCTATTATGGATAACAGGCATTGCTCTAATGCTGTATATTTTTATGATAAATCCACACAAATCGGTTTTTATGTCAATATTTGTAATTCTTGCATTTTATTTCTTTAAAGACTTTTATGCAAAAGCCGGTTTAATGATTGGGGGGATAATTGGCTTACTTGTTTTAACAATCCTTTTTACAACGCTTTCTGGCAACATTTTACCCGAATCTATTTTTGTGCGACGAATGTTTTTTCTGCCGGTTTACATAAGCGATCATTATTTTACTTTTTTTCATGATAACCACATTCTACTCTCGCATAGCATTTTATCGCCTTTTTTTGACTACCCATACGATCTCGACCCGGCTTTACTAATGGGCGACCACATATACAACAATCCTTTAACAAGTTGTAATACCGGAATAATTGGGGATGGATTTATGAATTTTGGCATAATCGGAAGCCTTGTGTTTTCGTTAATAGCGGCAGTAATCTTTAGGTATTTAGAGTCTTTGAACATGCATCACTCATTTTTTGGAATATCGTTTTTGTTTCTTGTGCTTTTCCTAAACAGTGCTCTTTTTACAATTTTACTAACACATGGTGGAATATTCTTTATGATAATAGGATTATTTTTCTTTAAAAACACGGTTAACATTTCTAAAAAATGACAAAAATCTGCCATATAACCACAGTACATCAACGATATGATGTAAGAATTTATCACAAACAATGTACTTCATTGTCTAAAAAATGGAGCGATATAAACATCATTGTTGCCGATGGTAAAGGCGATGAGGAGAAAAATGGAATTAAATTTCATGACATTGGCAAGCCAACAGGACGCAAAGAAAGGTTTTTAAAAAAGACAAAACAAGCATTTGAGAAAGCGATTTCGATTAAAGCAGATGTTTATCATTTGCACGACCCCGAATTATTACGCATAGCACTTAAACTTAAAAAAAGCGGTGCAAAAGTAATTTTTGATTCCCACGAAGACCTACCTAGACAAATTACGAGCAAACCATACATTCCTAAGTTTTTGCGAAAACCACTTGCATTTTTTGTAGAAATATATGAAGATAGAATTGCAAAAAGAATTGATGGGATAGTTACTGCAACTCCGTTTATCAGAGATAGATTTATTAAAATAAACAGAAACTGTATTGACATTAATAATTATCCTTTAGAAAGCGAAATTAGTATTAACCATTCAGTTACCCAGAAAGAAAATAAAGTCTGTTACATTGGAGGAATTACCAAAATCAGAGGATTATCACAAGTAATCGAAGGCATAAAAGATACTAGTCTAAAACTTGATTTAGCAGGAGAAGTAACAGATGATTATTTGTCTGAATTACAATCCATATCTGGCTGGCAACAAGTTAACCTACTTGGCTTTATCGATAGAAAGCAATCACAAGATGTAAAAAACAGTTCTGTGGCAGGCATTGTTACATTTTTAGCAGAACCAAATCATATAAATGCCCAACCAAATAAAATATTTGAGTATATGGCTTCGGGCTTGCCGGTAATTGGTTCAAATTTCCCACTTTGGAAAATAATTATCGAGGATAATCATTGTGGAATTTGTGTTGATCCAACAAGCCCAGCAGAAATTTCAAATGCCATAAACTATTTAGCTGATAATCCAAAAATTGCAAAACAAATGGGCGAAAATGGAAAACGCCTGGTACAGGAAAAGTACAACTGGGGAATTGAAGAAAAAAAGCTGTATGAGTTTTATTCAAACCTATAAGTGTATGATAATAACCATTCGAAGTTCAATTGATGCGTCGATATATTTTCTTAAAATTTTACACGAATTATGAAAAAACAATCTTCAATTTACATATTTTTACTAATAGTAATAATTGTAGGGTTAAATTCATGTACAATTAAAAAAAGATCGTATCAACCCGGGTACTATGTAGATTGGCATAATACAAACAAAAAAGTAAAATCAAATCCCGAAATCAGCCAACTAAACCTTCCCGAGACGATAGTAGAAGAAAAAAGTGAAACTCAAGATAATAATAATATCACTAAGCACAATATTCAATCTTCAGAAAATCCAGAGGCTGAGTTGATTTTCGCATCAAGTGAGGAAAATAATATTGACATGATTACTACGTCATCAACAAATCAACAAAATGCAATATTCTTCAATTCAAACAATAATAATTATGAAATAAATGAATCTGAAGCCACTATCGAAGAAGATTTCCATATTATTAAATCAGATAATGAAAAGGATATGCACTGGACAACAATTGTCGGTTTTTCTTTAAATATTCTTGCCGTCTTTGCATTTTTCCTTATTTGGTTCGGGAGTTTGCCTATTGCCATAGCGGGTTTAATTTTCAGTGGTATCGCATTAGAAAAAAACAAAAGCAATCCTGAAAAATATCGTGGAAAAGGACTAAATATTGCAAGTTTAATTATTGGTTCAATAGTATTGCTATTAGGGATGTTAAGCCTTTTTATGTACCTTTTTTTCCTTGTAACATTCTTTGTTTAAAAACCCATGGTAATATTATTTACAAGATAAGAGCGTTGTTAAAGTTACACCCAAATAGTTTGGGCGCGATCCCTGAGTGCTGAAAGCACGGAATTAAACAAACTGATTTTTGGTTGCTTTTACATTGAGGTTTACATTGCCGATAAATTTTGTGTAATCAGTAAAATTTTGTATGCGGTAATCAGTAGTGAAAACACAAAACACAGAGTACCGATTTTACTGATTAAATGTTACACCCAAATAGTTTGGGCATTCCCTGAGCGCTGAAAGCGCGGAATTAAACAAACTGATTTTTAGTTTCTTTTACACTGAGGTTTACATTGCCGATAAATTTTGTGTAATCAGTAAAATTTTGTATTCGGTAATCAGTGGTGAAAACACATAACACAGAGTACCGATTTTACTGATTAAATGATACACCCAAATAGTTTGGGCACGATCCCTGAGCGCTGAAAGCGCGGAGTTAAAACAAACTAAAACTAGATGCTCACACATTGACGTTTACATTGCCGAACAAGGTTTGTAATCAAAGCTCGGATTTTGCAGGCGTTAGATTCAACTATTTTCCGGTTGAGTTTACACTGACGTTTACATTGCCAAACACATCTAGAATCAAAAACTGGATTTTGCAGGCA
>JAFGVU010000213.1 GCA_016937855.1 Bacteroidales bacterium
AATATTCACAATTACAGTTTTCTCTTTTAGCCTCGTTAAATATTAAAATGCTACTAGCAATTTCATATTCTCGAGATCCTCGAACCAGAGGTTCGGGATTTCTCGAGGATTCTCGAAGAATAACAAAAATCACAGATTTTTTATTCTTCGGAACTCTAGGAACTCTAGACACTATAGACACTTTAGGCACTAAAAAAAACATACTATGAAAAACATACAACACGAATCAGCAAAATATCAAGTTACTGGCGAAGCGATATATATCGATGATATGCCAATGTCTGATAGACTCTTAAATGGTTATATATACACAAGTCCGCATGCACATGCAAGAATAAAATCCTTTAATCTTGATAAAGCAAAAGAAGTAAAAGGCGTACATGCTGTTTTGTCTTACAAGGATATTCCGGGACACAACCAAATGGGACCAGTGATACACGACGAGCCTGTACTTGCCGAAGATTTAGTTGAGTGTATTGGGCAGGCGATGTTTATAATTGCTGCAGAAAATCAACGCGCTGCGGATAATGCAATGAGTTTAATCGAAGTGGATTATGAAGTTTTAGAGCCGGTTCTCACAATTCAGGATGCTATTGAGAAAAAATCATTTTTGCAACCTGAGAGAAAAATCGAAATTGGAGATATTGAATCGGGTTTTATGTCTTCGCAGCATATTCTGGAAGGAGAATTCGAATCGGGAGGACAGGAGCAATGGTATCTCGAAACTCAAATTTGTATGTCTGTGCCGGGCGAAGGCAACGAGTTAAAAGCTTTTAGCTCTACTCAACATCCATCCGAAACACAGGCAATAATTGCCGAAGTTCTGGGTGTAGGAAAACATGAAATAGAGGTGGAATGCCGACGTATGGGAGGAGCTTTTGGTGGAAAAGAAACTTCAGGTAATCATGTGGCTGCATGGTCGGCTTTGCTCGCTGCTAAAACTGGTCGTCCGGTAAAAATACGCCTGTTTAGAGATGTCGATCAAAAAATTACCGGGAAAAGACATCCATACCTTTACAGATTCAAAGTCGGTTTCGACAACTCAGGACGTATAATTGCAGCAGATATAAAACATTTTCTTAATGGAGGATATGCTACTGACTTAACAATGGCGATTCTTGAAAGGGGCATGTTACACGCAGAGAATTCCTATTTTATACCCAATATGCGTATTTTGGCATATCCAATGAAAACAAATATTCCTTCAAATGTTGCATTTAGAGGTTTTGGAGCTCCACAAGGCATTTTTTGTATCGAAAATATTCTTCAGAAAATCGCTTTCAAACTAAAAAAGAGCTTACTTGAAATTCAATTTGCAAATTTTTATGGTATTGATGATAAAAACATAGCTCCTTATGGTACAATTATCGAACATAATAGATTGTTTGATATTCATCAGCAGTTAATAATTTCATCAGATTATCATAATAGAAAAATTGAGATTGACAGTTTTAATCATGAAAATGAATTTGTAAAACGTGGAATTGCCGTTACACCTGTTAAATTCGGAATATCCTTTACAACTTCATTCTTAAATCAGGCCGGAGCTCTTATAAATGTTTATAATGATGGAACAATACTGGTTAATCATGGTGGAACCGAAATGGGGCAGGGGCTATATACCAAAATAAAGAAAATTGCAGCTCTCGAATTTGGCGTTTCAATCGATAGAATCAAAGTTAATGCAACAAATACATCGAAGGTCCCAAACACATCTGCTACTGCTGCATCTAGCGGGACAGATCTTAACGGTATGGCCGTAAAAAATGGAATTGATAAGCTTAAAAAAAGATTGGCAGAGTTTACTTCAGAGTTCCTTAATAATCAGCATGCTTATAATTCAAAAGCAGATGATATTGTTTTTGAAAGTGATATGGTTTTTGATTCAAATCATCCGGATACAAAATATAAATTCGATGAGATTGTCGGAAAAGCTTACATCGGACAAATAAGTCTTAGTGCAACAGGTTTTTATCGCACTCCGGATATTGAATTCGATAGGGCAAAAGGAAAGGGTAAGCCTTTTCACTATTATGCTTTTGGTATGGCTGTATCTGAAGTTGCGGTGGATACCTTAACAGGTTATTTAAAAGTTCTTAGAGCTGATATCTTACATGATGTAGGAGAATCTGTGTTGCCAAATATAGATATTGGACAAATCGAAGGAGCTTATGTTCAAGGAATGGGTTGGGTTACCGGCGAAGAAATGAAATACGATAATAAAGGAAATCTTCTAAATCATTCTCCTGACACATATAAAATTCCGGGTGTGCGCGATATTCCCGAAGTTTTTAATGTAAAACTTCTCGAAGGGTTTCCAAATCATAATACAATCAGACGCAGTAAAGCGGTTGGTGAGCCACCGTTCGTTCTAGGCTTGTCGGTTTGGTTTGCAACCAATTACGCTATTGCTGCAATTAATAATCATTCCGTTGAGCCGGAATTAAAACTGCCCGCGACAAACGAAAATATTATTCTCGCCATAAATAGTTTAAATAGATAATCGATGAAAGCTCTGTTTTGTTACACTCTTTTTTTTGTTTTAATCGCATCAACAAACTTCTTGGCTCAGGAAATGGTTGAATTATCATCTCCATCTGGTAAAATTGTGCTTAGAGCAGGTATCGAAGATAATAAATTTGTCTATGGAATAATTTATAACGATACGGTTAGAATGGAGCATTGCGAATTAGGGTATGTCTATGCCGACGGAGACAGCTGTACAAAACTTGATATTCATATATTTCAAGAAAGAACAGTAGATGAAATTTGGAAACCCAAATGGGGACAATATAGCAGCATAAAAAATAACTTCAATGAAATGTCGGTAGTTCTAAATCAAGTTGATAGTGATCGACAAATACAAATTATTTTTCGAGCCTACGATGACGCAATTGCTTTTAGGTATAAAAATCTTGATTCGGTCGATTCAATTACAATAATGAGTGAGGAAACACAATTTGGATTTAAAGAAGATTTAGAAACATGGTGGATTTGGGCAGATTACGATACTTATGAAAAACTTTACAACAAAACAAAACTTAGTGAATGTGAGCACGTTGCTGCACCTGTTACTTTAAAGTCAAAATCAGGTGTTTATTATTGCATTTGTGAGGCCGATATAGATAATTATTCATCTATGAATCTTTTTAAAATCGATTCACTGACTTTTAAATCGAATTTATGCCCATGGTCTGACGGAACTAAAGTTAAGACAAAAGGAGGATTTGAGTCTCCATGGAGAGTTATTTTGATTACTGATAATCCGGGTGATTTAATTGAATCATCAACATTATATAATCTTAATGACCCGCCTGCAATAAAAGAATTAGATTGGGTAAAACCGGTAAAATATGTTGGGATTTGGTGGGAAATGCACTTGGGGTTATCCGATTGGGGAATGGCTGACGGAAGGCATGGTGCTACAACCGAAAACTCTATTAAATATATAGATTTTGCCGCAGAAAATAATTTTGATGCTGTTTTAATTGAAGGTTGGAATACCGGTTGGGAAGATTGGGGCAAGCAAGGAGCTTTTGATTTTGTAACACCTTATTCCGATTTTGATATAGATAGCGTGGTTCGTTATGCAAAGAAAAGAAATATAGAAATCATAGGGCATCACGAAACAGGTGGTGATATTATCTCATACGAACGTAACCTCGAAAAGGCTTTTGAATACTATAAAAAACATAATATTCGATATGTTAAAACAGGATATGCCGGTGGAATTATTCCGTCTGGAGAATCACATCATGGCCAATTTATGGTGAATCATTACAATAAAGTAATGCGAACTGCTATGGATTATGGAATCATGCTCATAGTTCATGAGCCTGTCGTTCCATCTGGTCTGGCAAGGACATATCCCAATCTTCTTAGTTTCGAAGGGGTTAGGGGGATGGAATGGAATGCTTGGAGTGAAGGAAATCCACCATCGCACACCTGCATAATTCCATTTACTCGTGGAATTGCTGGACCAATTGATTACACACCCGGAATATTTGACATAGACCTAAGCAATTATATCATTAAAAAGAAGAAATGGAACTCTCTTGATAATGGTGAAAACGCTGTTCACTCTACAATTGCAAACCAAATTGCTTTGATGATTATTCTCTATAGTCCTGTAATTATGGCTGCCGATTTAGTTGAGAATTATAATAATCATCCGGCATTGAATATTGTAAAAATGATTCCTGCAACTTGGGATGATACCAAAGTTCTTAAATCTGAAATTGGTGAATATATTGTGATTGCTCGTCGATCAGGTGATAAATGGTTTGTCGCCGGTATCACAAATGAGCAAGAAAGAGGAGTTGAGATTAACCTAAACGACTTTCTTAACAAGAATCAGGAATATGATTGTTCTTATATTACCGATCATTTACTATCGCATTATGAGAAGTTCCCTGAAAAATACTTAATGGGAAATAAAGTGTTTACTGCAAACGAATCTGCAAATACTCAAATGAAGGAAGGAGGCGGTTTTGTCATGATATTTGAACCCAAATAACCTAACCATCACATTTAAAAACCTCATAATACAATTCAAATTCGAGTTACCCGAATTTGACCTTGTTATAAGCTACTAAGTTGTTTCCTTATCTTCTTTTTTATCTTCTTGGCTATCCTCAGCTTTAATGCTTTCGGCAGTTATAATTTCATGGTCAATAAGAGTATTATACCAATTTGCTACTTTTTTAATATCCGAAACATAAACACGTTCTCTATCATAATCAGGAAGGACTTCTTCCATAAATTTTTTAAAGTCGTCATTGTTTGGCTTTTGTTGTAAAACTTTTTCGCCATTGTACTTTTCAAAGGTGTTAACAAAGATCTTTTTCAATGGGATATCTTCGTCTTCGGTATAAATTGCAACGTCTTCGAGAGTGCTAATGCGTGATGTTGCAAATGCTGGCATGCGCTTGCCGTTAGTTAATGATTCTACTATTACGTTGTTTTTCCCTTTGGAGACTAATTTGTATAGTCCCGGCTGTCCTGCTATTGCTAAAATTCCGTCTAAAAACATATAATTAATAATTTAGTTTGCAAATGTAATATTTGAATTTTAATCTCAAATAAAAAATGACCAAAAATTCAAATATAATGCCATAAATATATTTTCAAAATTGCTTTCCCAATTTTATTATCCTATTTTAAGTTTCTTAAGAATGTCTTACTTTTTTTATTGTCCTACTTTATTCTGCAAATTCCGAGTTCCACGAAATTTTCCTTATTTTATGCCTCTTTCTTTTTTTATTTTGTTGTAGGCATCGTTGATGGTTTGAAATTTTTGTTTTGCAGCATTTTGAATATCTTCACCCAGATTTGCTACTTTATCGGGATGGTGTTTTACTGCCATGTTGCGATATGCTTTTTTGATCTCATCCTCACTAGCATTCTTGCTAATCCCCAAAATTTCGTAAGCGGAGTCTGTTTCAGGAACAAACATAGATTTTACTGACTTAAATTCATTGCTGGTAAGTCCAATTTTAAGTGCGATATGTTCAATTACTGAGACTTCATCCTTATGAACTTCACCATCAGCAGCAGAAATGCCGAAAAGATAATGTAAAATCTGTAGTTTGAGAGGGCTACTCATACTAAATCTAACCTGATTGCATACATCATCGAGCGGGATATCTTTCTCTAGTAAGTCTTTTAAAATCTGTAGAGCTTCTTTTGTCTCTGTTTCACTAAAATTAGATCGTAGAAATTTTTTAACAAACTCTAATTCACTTTTCTTTACAACTTTATCTGCTTTCATTACAGCTGCTGAAAGTACAAGAAAAGTTAAAATAAAATCGCCTCTCTGCGTTTTTCCTTTCGATGAACTTACGGATGTATTAATTGTGGCTACATCAAAAAAAGATCCAATAAAAAATCCTAAAAGAGCACCTATTGGACCACCAAATGCCCAACCAAGTCCTCCTCCAATCCATTTGCCAAGTTTTACCATTTGTTCCTAATATGATTTATTATTTCTAAACTCTGAAGTATTAAAAAATGTTCATTATCATTCAATATTGTATAATCTGGTTTTTTATCTAAGGATTTATAAAAATTTTGACTTCTAACTCGTTTTAGAGCATCTGCTTTGCTTATTTTATCCCTATTACAAATTCTATCAATAATGATATTTTTCGGACTTTTTACCAAAATAATCTTGTCAAGAACTGATTCAAAACCTGATTCATATACTAGTGCTGATTCAATCGCACAAATTACGCCATTTTGATTATTTGTCCAATCAAGAAAATGATTTTGTACTATTGGGTGTACTATTGAATTTACAATTTGTCGTTTTTGTTCGTTATTGAATATTTGTGATGCGATGTATTGCTTATTTAGCCCATCACTAGTGTATGCGTTTTGCCCGAACTCTAATATCAACTTATCTTTAATCTCCGATGATTTGTTCATTAACAATTTTGCATTAAAATCTGCATCATAAACTGCAATATCTAAAATGCGAAAAATGGAAGAAACAACCGATTTCCCAGAGCCAATTATTCCTGTAATGCCCAACTTAATCATTCGAGTCATTGATTTGTTCAGGAAGTAATTTCACACTAATCGGGCTAATATTAGTAATCTGCAATTCAGGACGCGAACTCGTAACACTAACTTCGGCTTCTTGGTCCTGAATATCTTTAAAATTAGCGGTAGCAACAAAATCAGTGATATCAATTTCGCTAAAAATACTTAGTGGAACTTTAAATGAAACACTAACTTCGCTTGGAATAACTCTGATTTTTAATTTTTCCGGAGCATTCATAATATTGACTGGAATTTTTAAGCTTGTTTCAGTGTACTTTTCCATTGGGATGTCAATTAAAACGCTTGTTTTAGAGTATCTAAGGTTTTTAAACGTATTGATTTCCAACGAATGCACATGATTGTCATTAATTATACCTAAATCAGTAGGCTTAGTATAAATAGCTTTCATTGTATCGACAATATCTTGTGGCCCATAAACTGTAACCGTGTCGGGTCTTATGGTAATCTCCCCATTTTTTACATAATTTACATCTGGCTCAAATGTAATAAGAGGCTTTACCGCAATTTGCTTAGAATAGGTTTGTGTAGTATTAAAATAAATCGTGTCCGGACTTATTTTTACAAGTTTTATATTGTCGCCAAATCTTTTGTTGACGAGAATTTTTAAATCTTCAGTTATGATAAACGATTGTGTACAATTGTTAGGATTAGAGTGTATCTTAATAGGATTTTTATCTTTGGAGAAGTCTATTATTAAGGGTAGTTTAATCTTTTCAATTTCTTCCCGTAGCAGATTATAACCATGACCGGAAACACTAATGGTAAGTTCTTCTTTATAATCTTCCGGAATACTCATATTTTTGGGAAGATTTTTAATGATATAAGGAAGACTTAAATCAGTTGTATATTCTTTGTTTATGGCATTGAGGAACCATAAAAATGCTGATATGACAAAGAAAACTAAGAAAACAAGAATATTCCGATTTCTGGTAAGTTTAACCAAAAATCGGATAATTATATTCTTTTGTTTAATTGTTTCACTCATCCAAAATTCAAATTTTTATTTTTGTGGCTGATTCTGAATGTCAGCAGGAGAAGCAACCAAAGAGCTTTTGTCAACTTTGATTTTTACATTTGTGTCGATTTCAACAAAAACATGAGTGTCTTGCACTTCGATTATTCTACCATAAATACCGCCTGCAGTGATCACTTTATCACCTTTCTTTAGACCTTCTCTGAACATTTTTGCTTCTTTTTGACGTTTTACTTGAGGTCTGATCATAAAGAAATAGAAAACTGCTACTATTAAAACTAAGAAAATAATTGAGCTGTAAGGACTTTGTCCTTCTTGTTGTGCCATTAAAAATAGTTGATTCATAAAATTCTGTTTTTATATTTATTATTTAGTAAATTACTTCGCATCTGATAACAAGCTCTGTTACATTAGGTGTTGTGTTCGAGTACACTTTTGCCGTTTTTGTCTGCTTGCCATCACGGTTGGAACTGTCAAATTTGATTTCAATTGTGCCTTTTTCTCCCGGTTTTATCGGCTCTTTGGTCCACTTTGGTACAGTACAACCACAAGAGGCTTTAACATTAGATATAATTAGATTGCCTTTGCCGGTATTTGTAAATACAAAATTGTGTATTACTTTCTCTCCCTGAATTACTGTTCCAAAATTATACTCTGTTTCATCAAAAGTAATCTCAGGCATCCCGTCCGATGTGCCGTCTGGGTTATCAGCATTTGCAGGGTTGTCTATATTGTACTCACCACCTGTTTTATTATTGCTATTATTACATGAAACAAATGTTAAAATCCCAATAAATCCAATTAAAAATACAATATTTTTCATTTTCTACATTTTTTTCAATAAGTTGTGCAAATATAATACTTTTCTTTTGTTTGAGATGCCAATTTTAATTCCAAATTATTAAAACTGTGTTAAAGTGATTTTTCGATGATAAAAATCTGTGTATATACGTAATATGGAGATGTTTTTCTGTAAGCAAAAAGATTAATGTTTTTCTAGCTTGAAGATTCTAGCCTGATTTATTGGCTGCGTCGAGCTCTGGTTTTTGATATGTCCTAGATCGAGCAGTGCCAACTCGGACTAAAAATATGCGATAATGTAATTTTTTGCCAGTAGGACTTAAATATTAGTAAAAGCTTTTTTAAGGTTTTTACTATTTTGGCGTAGCGAATATTCCTTTGAGGCATTAAGCTAATTTATAATTTGATTCGACAATACCAAGTGCTTTTTCTAGGACAAAAATACAGGCTGTATTGTAGATTTTGCCCGTAGGGCATATACATTAGTAAAAAGCTTGCTAAAGGTTTTTACTATTTTCGCGTAGCGAATACACCTTTGAGGCTTTAAGATATTGTATAATTTGATTCGACAAGACCTAGTGCTTTATCTAGGACAAAAATATAGGATATAATGTAAATTTTGCCCGTAGGGCATATACATTAGTAAAAAGCTTGCTAAAGCTTTTTACTGTTTTCGCGTAGCGAATATACCTTTGATGCTTCGACTGTGGATTAAAAAACAAGCACTAAATACATGGAATATATAAGTCCTTTTTTGGATTTATACATAAAACAGGGATGCCTTTGTTGTTTGAAATGGTTGATGTCTCAGGGAATCCAAATAATTTATTCCATAAAGTCTCACTTTTTGTAGTCAGAATTACCATCATCATACATCTGTGTTCAAAGGCGTAGCTTAATGCGATTTTATCAATATTTTCTCTTGATAGTTCTTGCTCATATTCTTTGTAAATGAGATTGAACTTTTCAAAAAACCGACCTGCAAACAGAATATTGTTACGTAAACCCGTATCATCATTTTTCTTGTAAATAATATCAATACCTGTTAGTAAGTTTTTTGCAAAATATGTAACCCAACCGGTTTTCTCTTTCATCTCCTTACGAAAACTCATTGGAACAACAATATTCTTATTTAAACCCGGAACAGTAGTGTTCTTTTGTACAACAAAATACGGAATTCTAGATTTTCTAATAATCTTTACCACAGATGAGCCTGATAAATATTGTGGGTCATTTTTTCCATGAGTACCTAAAACTATTAAAAAAGCATCGCGTCGCTCGGCCTCAGAGTTGATGATTGTGCAGGTACAACCTTCTTCGGTATAAAAATCACATTCAATCTTATGATCTTTTTTAATTGTTTCGCTATAAGAATAAAGTGCTTGTTTTACTTCTTCTTTTGTGTTATTTTTGCTGAAATAATTATAAGTATTTTCATTAATTACGTGAATTAAATGAATAGATCTTTTAAAATTTTTGGCAAGATGTATTGCCCATTGTACGCTCTTTTCACCGACTTCGGTAAAGTCCGTGTAAACTAAAATATTTTGAACCTTTTTATCTTTCATTTGTTTTAACATATTGCGAAAATAAATAAAATAATAATAACTAAAACCAAAAATTAAAAATAATGAAACCAAAAGTTCTGGACATCAATGATTCTGTGAAGTGGATAGGGATACTCGATTTTGATATTAAAACATTTGATATCGTTATGGAGACCGAATATGGCACAACTTATAATTCATATTTTATTGACGCAGAAAAAAAAGTAATTGTAGAAACAGCCAAGGAAAAATTTGCTGATGAATATCTCGAAAAAGTAAAAGCTGTGGTTAACCCCGAAAAAATTGATTATATTGTTTTAAATCATACAGAGCCTGATCATTCAGGAAGCTTATCTCGATTACTACAGATTGCACCTAATGCAACTGTTGTCGGCAGTGGACAGGCAATAAAATATCTTCAGGATATGCACGAAATTGATTTTAAATCAATTGTTGTTAAAGATGGTGATGAGCTGAATCTTGGTAATAAAACACTCAAATTTATTGGAGCACCAAATCTTCATTGGCCGGATTCTATTTATACATATCTTGTAGAGGATAAAGTTCTATTTACCTGCGATTCCTTTGGAGCCCATTATTGCACAAACGAAATGTTTGACGACCTGATTGGTGATTATCACGATGCATTTAAGTATTATTTTGATGTTATCCTGAAACCTTATAGCAAGTTTATTCTAAAAGCAATTGATAAAATTAAGGATCTGGAGCTTGATGTTGTTGCAACAGGGCATGGTCCAATTTTGCGAAAAAATCATCACGAAATTATAGAACTTACTGAAAAATATGCAAATGAATATGTTCAACAGAATGAACATCAGAAAAAGCGTGCTTTAATTATGTATGTTTCTGCATATGGTTACACAGGTGAAATGTCAAGAGCTTTAGCTGATGGAATTAAAGATACTGGCGATATCGATGTTGAAGTACTTGATATAGAACGGATAGACATAGGAGAATTAGACTCAAAGCTAGTTCTTGCGGATGCAATTTTAGTCGGAAGCCCTACTATAAATCAAAACATTTTATTACCCGTTTTTAAACTTTTTGCTGTCATTAACCCTATCCGGGACAGAGGGAAACTTGCAGCTGCATTTGGTTCATTTGGTTGGAGTGGAGAAGGTGTTAGCATAATCGAAGCCAATCTTAAATCATTAAAACTCGATGTTATGGATTCGCCTGCGGCAATGAAATTTAGGCCAGACTCTAACCAAAAAAATGATTTGTTTGAATTTGGGAAACTATTTGGTAAAAAATTATTAAGTAAATAGGGAATTGTGACTATCTCTCATCTATGTAAGTTTGTGTATTCTGAAAATTTCTCTTTTAACAATGAAAATATTTTGTGAATAATTATATCATTCCAAATGTTATTATCTTTTATAAAAATATTAGTTTTGTAAAAAAAACGATGAAAAAAGCATTATCCTTTTCTCTAGCAATACTATTTGCACATTTCGTGTCATTTTCTCAAAATAATTCGGGTAAGTTGGTTTTATTACACACAAACGATATGCATAGCAATCTTACCGGCTTTTCTCCAGAAATAGAATACAGCCCTTGTGTTACAGGAGATGATAATACACTTGCAGGTTTTGCGAGAATTGCAGCCGTGATACAAACAGAAAATAAAAAAAATCCCGAAAATTTGCTTGTCGTTGATGCGGGCGATTTTTTGATGGGCACATTTTTTCATATTTTTGAAGAAGATTCCGGTTTTCAATTACCTCTGATGAGACAAATGGGATACGATGTAGTGGCATTGGGAAATCATGAGTTTGATTTTGGCCCTGCAACTTTAACTAAAATAATTAATTCCGGGTTGCAAAATGGCGAAATTCCTTCATTGGTGCTCGCTAATGTAGAATTTGATAAAAAGAGCGATAAGGATGATTCATTTGCCGATTTGTACAATATTGGAATTGTTAAAAAATATCAGATAATTGAAAAAGGAGGTCTTAGAATCGGAATTTTTGGGCTTATTGGTGATGACGCTAAACAAGTTGCTCCAAATGCCGCTCCTCTCGAAATTACTAATAGAATTAAAACAGCAAAGCAAATTGTTAAAATTTTAGAAAAAGATGAGAAAGTTGATTTAATAATTTGCTTATCACATAGTGGTGTTGGTATTGATAATAATGGCGAATGGATTGGTGAAGATGTCGAGTTAGCAAAGAAAGTAAAAGGTATTGATATTATTGTGAGTGGTCATACTCATACCGTTATAAACGATCCCATTTGGATTGGCGAAACTCCAATTATTCAGACCGGCTCTCAAGGTAAAAATGTTGGTCGATTTGAGATTAATATCAATGATGGCAAAATTACAAGTGCAAAGTATAATCTTATTGCTGTTGATGATGATATTTATGGAGATTGTAATATTCATAAGGATATTGCCGGGCAAATAAAATTAGTGGACGAAGAGTTGTTAAAACCTATGGGGCTGGGATATTATAAACCGCTTGCCGAAACCGATTATGAACTGTTTTGTGATGAATATGGCGTTTTAGACTCAAGTAATTTGGGACCACTAATCGCAGATGCATTGTATTATTATGTTAATTCTGAGTCAGGAGAAAGCACAGATGTTACTTTAATTGCTGCCGGTGTTATTAGAGACAAGTTTCGTCCGGGTAATAAAGGTGTGCAAACTGTTAGCGATGTCTTTCGTATTGTTAGCTTGGGAGAAGGAGAAGACGGTATTCCTGGATATCCTTTGGCTAAAGTTTATCTGACAGGAAGAGAATTGAAAAATGTTATTGAACTTTTGTTGGTTGCTCCCAAAATGAAACCTTCGTATTATTGTTTTTTTAGTGGGATAGAGGTGGAGTATGATTCTGGTAAAGGCTTGCTGAAGAAAATTAAGAGTATAAAAATTGGAGGAAACGAAATCGACCTGTCAAAGAAAAATCAAACACTTTACAGTCTCACAGCAAATTCATATATGCTAGAATTTGTTGGCGAAATTCGTGGCATGACACTAGGACTTGTTAAAGTAAAACCAAAAAATCAACAAGGAGTTGAGATCGAAAATAACAAAACTACCTGGATTGATTTTGATAAAGATAAAGAGGGAATTCAGGAAGGTAAAGAATGGATGGCTGTAGTTAAATATTTAGAAACTTTTGAAGATACCGACGGTAATAAAATACCAAATTTTCCTGATAAATACAGAGAAGCATTGCAAAGATTTGTTGATGTGCATGAGAAAAAGTAGAATTGAGAAGGCTTGAAAACAATCTTATCATCAATTGGTGTTTATAGTAGAACCGTTTGATATCCTTGCCAATATTTGTGTTAGAAAAGATAATAATTTTATACTCAAATAAATAATTGTTTTAAAATAATTTATGAAACTATTTACTAGATGCCCGTATTGCAAAAAGGAAACATCTTTTTTCGCTTTTGTTTCAGATCGAGCAATGTTATCTAAAGAAAAAGGCAATCCGTTTCAATTGACGTGCAAGTCTTGTAATTCTGATTTTGCATGTGAAATAGACAAGGTTTATGCTAAACATTCAAAAATTGCATTAATTATTGGTTTAACGGTACTTATCTTGGGTATTCCATTTTCTTTTATTGTACTGAATGACATTATTGAGGATACTGGCTATGTGGTTTTTTCTGTAGGTATGATTGCTGTTCCTTTTGCTATTTATCAGATTATCAATAATCAAGATCGTAAACGGGTTGAAAATTTTAATAGGTTTAGAATACGTCGTTAAAAATGAATTGAAGTTTATGTACCACGGTATAAAAATTGCGATTTTTTAACACAATGTTTTTTATAATTATTTAGCTGGTTTGAAATAAAAATATATATTGCTATTCCCAATACTAGCCCAATGCTCTATGCACCAAGCAATTATTTAAAACCTAAATGCCAAAAAATCAAATTCACAAAGATGATCAACCTAAATAGTTACGATTTATTTTAATTTATTTCCACCAACCCATTTTTTGGATGTAATCATAAACTTTTGTTGGTAGAAAATATCTAACATCTCTATTCTCGCGGATAGCATTGCGAATAAATGTGGAAGATATTTCCATTTGTGGTGCTTTAATTATCTCTATGTCCGCGTTATCAAACTTTTTTATTTTTGAATTTGGACGTTTATAGACATAAATTTTATGATTGTCGAGTATTTTTCTGTAATTTTTCCACTTATGAAATGTTTCAAGATTGTCGCCACCAATTAGTAAGCTAAACTTTTTGGTCGGATACTTTTCTTTTAAGTAGGTCAAAGTATTGATTGTGTAATTTGGTTTTGGTAAGTAAAACTCAATATCTGAGACTTTAAATTTTGGATAATCATCAATTGCAAGTTGAACCAGATACTGCCGGTCGCGGTCGTTTAGTAAGGATGCCGATTTTTTTACAGGATTTTGAGGGGTAATTACAAACCAAAGTTCATGAATATTGCAAAACTCCGTTAAGTAGTTAGCAATAGCCATATGTCCGATATGAACAGGGTTAAAAGACCCGAAATAAAGCAATATCTCCTGATTATTGAGCATCTAATAATTCAATTTCGAAAACAAGTGTGCTAAAAGGAGCGACCACACCATTTTTTTCCTCGCCATAAGCTATTCTAAAGGGAATTATAGCAAGACAGTGATCTCCAACGTTCATAAGCTTTACTGTTTCTTCAAGCCCATCGATTACTTCTTTATTTCCCAAAACAAATCTAAAGGGTTGATTTCTTTCTAGTGTTGAGTCAAAAACGGATCCATCAATAAAAGCGGCAGTGTAGTCGATGGTAACTAGATTTCCATCTTTAGGTTTGTTCCCATTTCCTTTACTAATTGTAAAAATATTTAACCCCGATTCTGTAACTTTTCTAGGATAATCAATGTTTAGAACAAATCTTTCTATTAAACTAGCTTCTTGTGCAATATAATATTGATACGATTCTGCATTTTGCTTAACATAGTCGCTACCGCTTACAATTTTCTTCATTTTTATTTTAAAAATAAATTTGTCTCCATTCTTAATATATGAGGGGGTATTTACTTTGCCCTGGGTATAGTTAAGGAAATTCTTTGCATCGATTTTAAAAATTGCACTGTCTCCGGCTTTCATAATCATTAGAGCTTCTTCGAAACTTCCTCCGGCATGAGATGGCGGAGTTAACCTCATTTTAAAATCCTTATCAATCAGCCTTGTGTCAAACACAACAGAATCGGCAGGAGTGGAGTAGGTCATGTCAAAATATACAATATCGCCAACCCTTGGATAGTCGCTGCCTTTACCGGTTTTAATATACTTATATTCCAATCCCGATTTTGTTTTTTGAAATATATTGGCCGGTTTATCAACAACATATTCCATTTCTCCATCAGCATTAAAAATTAAAACAGCAACTTCAGAAGTGTCTGAAGGAATATTCAAAGTATCTATGTTACTGGTTTCGACATCCTTTTTTACTGTACTGTCGTTCTTTGTGTCATTATTACACGCAAAACAAATAATAACTAAAACAATAATTAATATGATATTTATTTTGTTACTCATCTTTGCACATTTATTACTTCAACTTCGAATATTAATGTTGAATATGGAGGTATGTCGCTAGTACCTTCGGCTCCATAAGCAATTTTTGAGGGACAAATAAACATTGCCCGCCCACCTTCGTTCATTTTACTAATTCCTTCGTTCCAAGCATCAATCATTTGATCTTCGCCGTATTTAAAACTCATAGGGGCTCTGTTGTATGTGGTTTCTAAAACTTGTCCATCAACCAATTTTACTGTATAATTTACACTTACTACATCGCCGGGTTTTATGTTTTTACCTGTTCCTTTATATTGCTCAACATAATACATCCCCGATTCGCAAGGTTCAACAGTGATGTTTGCATTTTTCAAATATTTAGATAATAGTTCCATTTCAATATCTTCCGTCGCATGATATTTTTCCGATAGATGAGAGTCGAATTCTTCGTGCAATAGTATTTCAAGAAGTTTAACTTTAACAATGATTTTATCCTCGGAACTAATCCCATCTGGCAATTTTGAATACGATTCGGAGAATTTCAGGAAACTTTCTGCATTTAATCTAAACACAGCAGAATCGCCAACTGTCATCAATGCAAGTCCATCTTCTATACTACCTCCGGTGTGTTTTGGTGCTTCAAGTTTCTTTAAATACTTTCGTTCAGCTTCAGCAGAATTAAATATTTCTTTTCCGTCTTCGGTTTCATACGAGTAGTTGAGTACAAGAACGTCTCCGATTTTGGGTTTAACACCATCCTCTGAGGTTACAATCTTATACTCTAAACCCGATTCATGAGTTTTGAATTTATTTTTGTCGGGATTACAAGCAATAAAAATCAAACTAATCATTAAAAAAACAATTTCTTTTCTTTTCATTATTTACTTCTGTTTTGTTAGATAAACTATTTTGTTTAGCAACTTTACAAACTACTATTACTCTATAATTATTCTTTGTTTTTTAAACTAATTAACTCCACATCATAAACTAAAATTGTGTAAGGTGGTACCAAATAACCGTCACCGGGAACTCCAAAAGCCAGGTGTGGGGGAAGTATGAATCTTGCTTTGTCTCCAACACGCATCATCATAAGTCCTTCGTTTAAACCCGATTCTTCCTGATTATGTCCAAGATGCATAAATCTATTTCCTAAATCCTGTGAGGAGTAAAGAATCTGACCGTTAAGCATCATTGTTGTGTATGTAAATTCTGCAATTTTATCATCTTTGGCTTTTTCTCCATCCCCATTATGATAAATCTGATAATACAATCCTGTTCCTGATATTTGCATATCCCACTTACGTCTTTCAATAAACTTATCAATAACAGTATTGTCAATTTCGATAATTTCCTTATTCCATTCCAGCAGCTCTTTTTCATGCTCTTTTTTTACAACCGAATAAGGTAGAGGTTTTTGTTCAGTATTTTTTTCTCCATTGTTACATGCGAGCATCATAACACTAAAAAACGCTAATATTAGAATGTTTTTTATCATTTTATAAAATCTAATACTTATAATTTTTCAACACATTTGCATATTCATCCAATACACTAACGAATTTTTTACAAGTTTCTTGTAATGTTTTATAACTTTCTCCTCCGGCAGCATTAATATGCCCTCCACCATTAAAATGTTTCGACGAAAAGTCGTTAACAGAAAAATCACCTTTAGATCGGAAACTAATTTTGACAAAATTATCTCTTTCGATAAATATTGCAGAAAAAACTATACCTTTTACTGATAGTGGAATGTTTACAAAGTTTTCTGTATCACCAAACTTTTCCTTAAAAACTTTACGATCTTCGGCTGTAATGTATATGTATCCTGTTTTTAATTCGGGAAATAGAACCATTCGATTTAGCATTACATGTCCCATAAAACGCATACGATCCTCCGAAAAGCTGTTATAAACTCTGTCAAAAACAATGTCTTTTTCAACTCCATATTTTAACAATTCGGCAACAATACGGAAAGTATTAGGATTTGAAGAGTTAAAACTAAAAGAACCTGTATCTGTCATTATCCCAACATAAAGACAAGTTGCTACATCTTTATCAATAAAAGCTTTAAGGTAGGTATTTTCGATTATTTCGTACAAAAGTCCTGCAGTGGAGCAATATTCAGTTTCGGAAAACAATAAATCTGTAAAATTATCTGGATTTGGGTGATGATCTATTAATACTTTAAATGCAGTAGAATCATTAAATCTATCTTCAACATTTTTTATTCGGTTAAGGGCATTAAAATCAACACCAATTAGCAAATCGGCATCTTTAAAAATGTTATGATTTGAGTCTGTTTTTTTCCCTAAAACAGTTAAATAGTTTCGTCCGGGCATCCAAAATAAAAAAGAAGGATATTGAGTTGGACTAATAACTTTTGCATTTTTTCCGGCATTTTTCAAAACTAAACACAATGCTAGAGCAGAACCAATCGCATCTCCATCTGGATTGTAATGAGGGACAATTATTATATTTTCTGATGCTTTGATTTTTTCTTCAAGGAGCATCAATTCAGCATTATAGTTTTTGATTTTAGACATATCAATATTATATAATTCAAAAACCTAAAAATACATCAAAATTTTCTAAATCTAAAATTAATTAACCCCTGATTGATTATTAGAAAGCTTCGAGCACCTATACCTTATCGAAGCTCAGCACAGGAAGCTAAACGAATATATTTGCTAATGCATAATGCGTATTTAATTCTTAATCGGGGTAAACACCTAAAAGATGATCGATATAAATAGTTGCAAATATTCTTTTCAAAGCTTATAAATCACGACTTATAATATCTTTTAAAACCTCAAGTTCGTTTTCCATCTCATCAATAAAATCCAGCATCCTATTTGTTTTTGTAATATCCATGGTCTCAATTTCGATAGCCATTACATTCATCAATTCGAAACAAACAGATTTGCTAGCCTTAGCTACAGCCTGTGCATTTCGGGCTAATGACTCTACATTTTCTGAATTTACTGCTTTTCTCATTTTTCTTATAAAAATGTAAATCTCTTTAAAATAA
Source organism: Bacteroidales bacterium (assembly GCA_016937855.1). Taxonomy (GTDB): domain Bacteria; phylum Bacteroidota; class Bacteroidia; order Bacteroidales; family ML635J-15; genus Bact-19. The sequence continues at coordinate 18,432 of JAFGVU010000213.1, forward strand.
TTATCAAGCAAAACTCGTATATTTTTCTCATTATGGGCAAGCAAATCAAAAAGCTCTGCTTTATTAAAATGCTTTAGGTTCATATTATTTTCCATATTAAAAGATTTATTAGAATCAAATCAAAAACACAGTCAAATTATTATACGCTTGCATCAAAACAATGTTTAGTTTTAGCAGTAGTTTTTTTTAGGTATTTTGGTAAAAAAATATAAACTTAAAAAAATAATTTTTAGGGAATTTTTGAATATTTGTTCACAAACAAATATAAATTTTAATTGTTGATAGAAGTAAAATTAGTATGTTTGTGAAAATTTTTTTATGGATAAAAAGATTGAATTAATAGCTGCCTCAACCTTGGTATCACCAAGGCAAATAATAAATACTCTTGAGCTTTTCGACGGTGGAGCAACCTTACCGTTTGTGGCACGATATCGTAAAGAAAAAACAGGAGGTCTTGACGAAGAACAGCTTGAAAACATCCGAAAGCAAAACGAGTATTTAACCGAATTAATTTCGCGAAAAGAATCAATAATAGGGGTAATTGAAAAACAAGGATTGCTTACTAATGAACTTAAATTTCAAATTGAGAACACATGGGACTCAAATACACTTGAGGATATTTATTTACCTTACAAGCCAAAAAAACGCACAAGAGCATCGATTGCAAAAGAAAAAGGTTTAGAGCCGCTTGCAGAAATCATATTTAAACAACAAGATATTGACATACAGACAATTGCATCTGGTTATCTAAATGATGATGTTAAGTCTATTGACGAAGCCTTAGAAGGTGTTAACGATATAATTGCTGAGAAGATTTCTGAGAACCCATCTGCCAGAGAACGTGTTAGAAATTTATTTGCTGACGAAGCAATAATTAGTTCTAGGGTTATTAAATCAAAAGCTTCAGAAGCGGTAAAGTATCAGGATTATTTTGATTTTTCGCAGAAGCTCGACAAATGTCCTTCGCACCGCCTTTTGGCAATACGTCGAGGTGAAAAAGAAGGATATTTGCGCGTTGATATTTCGCCTGTTGAAGAAAATGCATTAAAGCGACTTAAATATTTATTTGTTAAATCAAAAAACAAATGTGGCGATATCGTAGAAGCAGCGATGAAAGATTCCTATTCCAGACTCATCAAACCATCCATTGAAAATGAGTTTGCATCAACTAGTAAAACACTTGCTGACATTGCTGCCATCGATGTATTTACAAATAATCTGCGACAGCTTTTATTGGCTCCGCCTTATGGTAAAAAAAGAATTTTAGGTATCGATCCGGGCTATAGAACAGGATGTAAAGTTGTTTGTATTGACGAACAAGGCGACTTATTACATAACGAAACTATTCATCCTCATAAGCCTCAAGAAGAAACCTCTCTGGCAATGAAAAAACTAAGTTCGTTAGTCTCAAGTTACAAAATTGACGCTGTTGCAATTGGTAATGGAACTGCTAGTCGCGAAACCGAAAGTTTTGTAAAAAGAATAAAATTTGATAGAGAATTGCAAGTTTTTGTTGTTAGTGAGGATGGTGCTTCTGTTTATTCTGCTTCCTCGGTTGCTCGCGAAGAGTTTCCTCAGTACGATGTCACTGTCCGCGGAGCTGTTTCTATTGCGCGCCGACTAATGGACCCTTTGGCAGAGTTAGTAAAAATTGATCCAAAATCAATTGGAGTAGGACAGTATCAACACGATGTAGATCAAAAATTGCTAAAAGACAGTCTTGACAGAGTTGTTGAAAGTGCTGTTAATAGTGTAGGAGTAAATCTCAATACGGCAAGCAAACATCTATTAAATTATGTTTCAGGCTTAGGGCCGGCATTAGCAAAAAGTATTGTCGATTATCGTAGTCAAAATGGAGCGTTTAAAAATCGAAAACTATTGCTTAAGGTTCCGCGTCTTGGTGCTAAAGCCTATGAGCAATGTGCAGGTTTTTTACGAATAGCCGACGGAGACAATCCACTCGACAATACAGCTGTCCACCCAGAATCGTATCATATTGTACAAAAAATGGCTAAGGATCTTGGAGTAAAACCCAACGAATTGATTGACAACACTGAATTACTTAAGTCTATTAACTTAAATAATTATGTTAATGATGAAATAGGCTTGCCCTCTTTAAACGATATTATTAAAGAGCTAGAAAAACCTGACAGAGATCCACGAAAAGCAATCAAAGTCATGGAATTTGACAAAACAATTTACAAAATTGACGATCTTGTGGTTGGGATGGAGCTACCCGGTATAGTTACAAACATTACAAATTTTGGCGCTTTTGTGGATATTGGAATAAAAGAAAACGGGTTGGTACATGTTTCTCAGATTGCCGAAAGATTTATCTCAAATCCTGCCGAGGAGCTTAGTTTACACCAACACCTAAAAGTTAAGATAGTTGAAGTAGATATTGAACGAAAGAGAATACAACTTTCGATGAAAGGCATAAAACAATAAAACTAATCGAACCATAATAAATCTAATCTGTTTATAAACTAAAACTGAAAAACTAATATATGAGTAAAAAAGTAATTGATTTAGACAATGTAGTGGTTAAGTTTGCTGGCGATTCCGGAGATGGAATTCAGCTATCCGGCACACAATTCACAAATACTACAGCTTTAATGGGAGAGGAAGTAGCAACATTTCCCGATTATCCAGCCGAAATTAGAGCTCCTCAAGGTACAGTTGGCGGAGTTTCCGGCTTTCAACTACATTTTGGGAAAAACATCCATACTCCCGGCGATAAATGTGACGTGCTTGTTGCCTTAAATCCCGCAGCAATTATGGCAAACATAAAAATGATTAAAAGAGGTGGAACTATAATTGCCGACATCGATACATTTAGCGAAAAGAATCTTGAGAAAGCAGGATTTGAAGAAGACACACTCGATAAAATAAAGCAGGATTATAAGCTTATAGAAGCACCTATTAGCTCAATGACTCAGGAGACTCTCAAAGAAAGTGGGCTTGATATTAAAGTCATTATGAAAAGTAAAAATATGTTTGCTTTGGGTATCGTTTACAATTTATTTGGATTCCCTACAAAGCATTCGGAAGACTTTTTTGATGAAAAGTTTAAAAACAAGCCCGAATTAGCAAAAGCAAATAAAAAAGTACTCAAGGGTGGATTTAATTATGCTGCTGCAATACAAGCAATGCCTTCTTTTAGAGTACATGCTCCAACCGATTTAAAAGGAAAGTATCGCAATATAAGTGGCAATGTAGCAACTGCTTGGGGATTATTGGCTGCTGCCGAAAAAACCGGATTAAAACTGTTTTTAGGATCTTATCCCATTACTCCAGCTTCAGAAATATTGATGGAGATTTCAAATCGTAAGGACTTAGGCGCTAAATCATTTCAGGCCGAAGACGAAATTGGCGGAATTGTTAGTGCAATTGGAGCCTCATTTGCAGGAAATCTTGCCGCAACATCTACATCAGGACCGGGCCTAGCTTTAAAATCAGAAGCTTTGGGCTTAGCTGTAATAACTGAGCTTCCTCTGGTAGTTGTTAATGTACAACGGGGCGGACCATCAACAGGATTACCTACAAAAACTGAACAATCCGACCTGTTTCAAGCATTAGCCGGACGAAATGGTGAAAGCCCTGTCCCAGTTATCGCAGCGAGTACTCCATCAAATTGCTTCGAATACGCATACGAAGCTGCTCGTATTGCACTTGAACACATGACACCGGTGCTTTTACTCACCGATAGCTATTTAGCTAATGGAACAGAAGCTTGGCGAATCCCACAAATGAAAGATTTGCAAAATATAAGTACAAAATTTATTAACTCTGACGCTGAAGAATATCTGCCATACGAAAGAGACGAAAATCTTGTCAGAAAATGGGCTGTTCCAGGGATGAAAGGGTTTGAGCACAGAATTGGCGGTCTCGAAAAAATGGACATTACCGGAACTGTTTCTTACGTTCCTGTTAACCACGAGAAAATGACAGAATTACGCGAAAACAAAGTCGAAAAAATTGCAGATTTTATCCCTGATCAAATAGTTGAAGGAAACCCAGAAAGCGAAACACTAATTCTTGGATGGGGAAGCACTTACGGACATATCACATCGGCAATCACCGAATTGAAAGATGAAGGTATAGAGCTGGCTTTTGCACAATTTAACTATATTATGCCACTGCCTAAAAACACCAGTGAGGTTTTGGCAAAATATAAAAAGATTATTGTTTGTGAACTAAATCGTGGGCAATTTGCAGCTTATTTGAGAATGAAATTTCCCGAATACAAATACGAACAAGTCAACAAAGTGCAGGGATTACCTTTTACTGTAGCAGATATTAAAACTTCAATTAAACAAAAATTAGAAAACTAATATGGAAACACAAAAATATACTCCAAAGGATTTTAAAAGTGGACAAGATGTTCGTTGGTGTCCGGGATGTGGAGACTTTATGGTACTCGCATCTTTGCAAAAAGCAATGTCAGAGTTAAATCACAACAAAGAAGATTACGCAGTTGTTTCAGGAATCGGTTGCAGCTCACGTTTCCCTTACTATATGAACACCTACGGGTTTCATGGAATTCATGGCAGAGCCGCGTTATTAGCATCCGGAGTAAAAGTAGCAAATCCAAAGTTAAGCGTTTGGCAAATAACAGGCGATGGCGATGCACTTGCAATCGGCGGAAATCATTTTATACACGAAGTAAGGCGAAATGTTAATGTTAATGTTTTGCTTTTTAATAACCAAATTTATGGTTTAACTAAAGGACAGTATTCGCCAACTTCACTAATGGGTCAAAAAACAAAAACCTCGCCTCACGGGACAGTCGAAGTTCCTTTTAACCCCGGACAACTCACAATAGGAGCAGGTGGTAGATTCTTTGCTCGTACAATAGATAATAATGTGAAAGAAACTGTCGAAATATTTAAATATGCCGACGGCTTTAAAGGAACTTCAATAATTGAAATATTGCAAAACTGTGTTATATTTAATAATGGCGCTCACTCAGCAATAACCGACAAAGAAACACGCGAAGATAATCAGTTGTGGGTTGAGCACGGAAAACCAATGATTTTTGGTAAAGAACAGAATAAAGGAATTATCCTTGACGGTGTTAAACTAAAGGTTGTTGAAATTGGTAAAAACGGAATAAGCGAAAATAACATTCTGGTTCACGATATGCACGAAGAAGATACAACAATTCATAATGCATTACTAAAAATGAAACTACCTGAATTTCCAGAAGTTTTTGGAATAATCAGAGCAGTTGAAGATGAAACTTATGACGATTTACTTGATAAACAAATTGTTGGAATAAAACAAAAATCAAAAATCTCGTGTATGGACGACCTGCTTAACAGTGGATCAACTTGGGAGGTTTAGCAATTATAAATTCTGATGTTGTTAATTTGTCAGAATTATGCTAAAATATATAATAGTATAAAAATAACTCTTAGCTAAAAGTCATAATTTTGCTTTGAGCCAAAAGCTATACAAACGGAAACACCATATGCCAAAGGATTAAAGTTTAATTCTCCGTTTGTGTAGCTTTTACTATATCCATAATTTAATGTTTCGTTTAAATGATTGAGGTCAATATAATGAAAAGGCAGGCAGTAAAATGCTGACAAATCTAAATTAAATTTTGGTCCTCCAATTGATAGTGTGTATGAAAAACGGCCTGCAACAACCGCTCTGTTAGTTGGCACAACGACATTGTAATTAGATTCTAAATCGGTGCTAAGTTTAACTTTGTACTGATCAAGCTTAATTCCGAAACGAGGCCCCATCCGAAAATAGTTAGTATTTACAATATTTAATTGATAATGAACAGTAATCCCATTATGAGCTATTGTAAAACTCTCTCTATATTTATCTCCGTTTACATCAATACCCGAAGCATTTGTTCTATACTGAGAGTAATGTACATTACCACCGAACTCACTAAAGCGCGAATGAATTTTTGTTCCTAACATTGCTCCGGGAACGTATTGTGGCACAACTAAATGAGCATCAGTAGATTGATCAAAATCGTAGTGAAATGAGTTAAAATCGTTTATAATCAGATTTATAGGAGCAGGCTCTAAAAACAAATCAACATCAGCCCCTACATAAAGATATTTTCTGTTCTGAGCATTTATACAAATAGCAAAACCGAATAATAAAAAAAAGAAAAGTAAAAATCGTCTGCTCAACATAAAAAACAAATAAGTGGTTCGTAGCTTAATCAAATTTTTTTACGTTGGATTTTGATTTTGGTTAGTAAAAATTCGTTTTTTTTTTTTTTATAGTCTATAAAAAGATATTTGAGTTATTTTTACTATTATTATAATTAGAAATGAGAAGTTTTCTTAAAATATTTTATTTAGCTTCGTTTATTTTACTCATATTATCATGTAAAAACAGAAGCTGTGACTGTCCAGATCGCAACCTCAGGAGTGTCAGTTTTGGGTTTGAATCATCATTAAACGATTGGATAGACTTGGGTGGCGGTATCGAGATAAAAGATTCTTCAAATATCAGATTATGCCCCGAAAAACACTTTGATGGCGATAAGTCAGTTCAATTTATTATCTCACAGGATAGCTACATAAATGGCGGCGTTAGAGCAGAAATGAGTTTTGATCAAATGATTGAAGCCGGAGATGAAACTTTTTATGAATACAGTTTTTTAATCCCTGCTGACTACCAGGACGTTAGCTCTCTAAAAGCCGTAGATGGACGAAACAATTGGCAGATCCTCGGGCAGTGGCACGATCAGCCTGATGAGTGCCTTTGTGAGGATTGGTCAAACTATCAGGGAAATTCACCACCAATCGCGATTTACTATGTTTTTTTGGATAAGGCTGATTCAGAATACCTAAAACTTTTGTCAAACCAAGACGCTATTGCTGTTTTCGGTATGGACACAACATGGGATAAGGTAGCAGCGATATCGCTTGAGTATTATGGTAAAACAATTGCAATTCACAAAATTGAAAAAGGAGAATGGATTAGTTTAAAGTTTCATATTAAATGGTCTTTAGATGACAATGGATTTATCCAAGTTTGGCAAAATCAGCAGCCTTTTACCAATGGGCGAATATATGGGAAAAACATGCTTAATAATGCATCACACTATTTTAAATTTGGATTATATAGACATCCAGACATACCATTCACAAATTCAATATACTACGATAAAATTGAAATTTATTGAATCTGTAGTTTAACTAACCAGATGCTGCTAAACCTTTGGCTAAAGATTGATTTATCTTATCGTAAATCCATTTAGTCTCTGGTATATTCATACTGCAAACTACGGCATTTAAGTATGATTTTTCAGAAATAATATTTTTTGTATATTCAAAATTCAGATCAAAAATCCATGCTATTTGCATAAGTTTAAAATCATTTAATGTCTTTAAATCTTTTTTGTCAATCATTTTCTCTTGATAAAAGTTGTCAAGAACTATATCCGAAATATAATCGCTGTTTTCCAATCCATATTCTAAGGCTATATTTCTTGGACCGGGTTCACGATAATACTTGGCGACAATCTTAAAGATATCAATTTTGTCTGCATCACGTGTTATTTTGGAAAATAGGAGCGATGCTTTATTTTTTCTCTCAATGTCTATCAAACCATGATTATAAATTGCATCAAAAACTATATTTTGAGTTTCCTGGGTTTCATTTTTAAGAAATCTCTCTTTTTGCATAACCTCAACACCCAATGCTCCATGATAGATTGATTCGTCATCTTTAAAAGTCTTGTATTTCGAAAACTGTTCAAATCTTCCAATATCGTGAAATAATCCACAAAGTTGAGCAATAAAGAGAAATTTATCATCAGCATTAATAGATTTTGCAATATCTGATGCGTTTTTAAATACTCGAAGACTGTGTTTTTGCTTTAATCTTATATTCTCATTTAAAGATTCGCAATTATCAACAAACAAAAAAGAATTTGTATATTTTTGAAAAATTTTAATATAGTCGAGAATTCTCATCCTAAGTTAATGCCTTATAAACATCTGATTTAAAAGCTTTAATCTGCTTCATATATACTAATTGCATAATTGCGAAAACAAAAGCAACACCAACTATTCCAATCAAAACTCCAACAATTAGAAGAACCAAATTCAGAGCATTCTTGAGATTTATATCGCCATATATATAGAGTTTATCGCTTTTAAATCTAACCACCGCCGATATCGTTTTATTGAGAACAACTACGGTTGATTTATTCTCATTTATGACTTTTAAATTAGGATATTTATCCTGCAAAATTTGATATACAGAGACTAAATCTCTAGTATTTCCACTAATTATTAGAGGCATTTTATTGATGATTTTGTTTAAAAGCACTAAGGCGTTCGAAGAGTACCGGCATTTTGTCGGCAGTTATTTGCGAGACACAAGCTCTTAACCCTTCGATTCGAGTACTACCTGTGTTGTCGAGTGATATAGCACTAATACCATGATATAGCAACTCTTTAACAAGTTCACCACCTGTTAAACCAGGGTACGAAATTGTAAAATAGAAACCATCTGCAATTTCCTGATTTATATCTTTGTCATAAACAATTTTAAACCCGGCATTCAAGAACATTTCCTTCATTATTTTTGCTCTTTCGCCATATTCCTTAACCTCTTCGATAAAGTTAAATCGTCCTTCGTTTGCCGCCTTAAGCATGGCTGCCATTCCATATTGTGTAGAGTGTCCTGCTCCTGAGCTTAGAGCATAAATTATTCTCAATACAAATGTTGCCCCAAACTCTGGTCTTCCAAATCGCTCAAGAAGGTTTGAATATTGCCTGTGGAAAAGTTTGTCAGATATAGCTGTAACTGCAATTCTTTGCCCTGCATAACTAAAAGCTTTTGAGCCGGAAATAAGTAGTATATAATTGTCGGTATAATTTGTAACAGAAGCTTGATATGGTGGTTTTCCGGGATGAAACAAGTCGCGTCTGAAATCCATTGCAAAATAGGCTAAATCCTCAATTACAATAACATCGTATTTATTTGCAAGTTCGCCAATTATTTTTAGCTCATCTTCGGTAAAGCATATCCAACTTGGATTATTTGGATTTGAATAAATAATTGAGTTTATATTACCATTTTTAAGATAGGACTCAACCTTTTCTCTGAGCTTTTCACCACGGTAATTATAGACATCAAAACTTTCATATTTATGCCCCATTACTTTAAACTGTTGTTTTTGAACGGGAAATCCTGGATCAATAAAAAGAGCTGTATCTTTTGCTTTATCTAGATTTGCACAAATCAAAAATGTCGCATATGCTCCTTGCATCGATCCAACAGTAGGAATACATGATTCGGGCGAAATATCTTTACCCATAAAGTTTTTAATAAACTTTGATGATTCTTCTTTAAGCGCCTTAACGCCATCAACCATAGGATAATCAGATGCAACACCACTTTTTAACGCTTCAATTTCGGCATCAATCCCAATTTGAGGTGGTCTCAAACCGGGAACTCCCATCTCCATTCTAATAAAATTAACTCCTGATTTAGCTTGAATTCTGTTTACTAATCCAACTATCTCTCTTATTGTTGCTTTTCCAAGGTTCTTTAATCCTGAACTTTCAATCTCAGCATTTACTATGTTTACATCTACCGGTGTATTCATTTTTTTACTTTTTTAGATTTCGCACAATTATAATAAAAAATGATGACACTTTAGTGAATAAAATAGCTATTATAAAACATAAGGGAGCAACATCACGAATCTGGGAGAAAAGTTTTTCGAAATTAGTCTTCTACTTTTTCAATTTTGAGTTTCTCGAAATTGTCCATCTTTTTTTCAATTTAGAGTTACTCGAAATTGTCCATCTTTTTTTCAATTTTGAGTTTATTTTTTTTTACAATTTTTCCACAACCACTTTAACAGGACCTTTTTTACCGGAATAATATTCTTTTGCTGAAGAGTAATAGTACTCATGTGGATACTTAACAAGACTATCTTCAACAGGGTTATAATGAATATAGTTCAGTTTTTGGTTAAATATTTTGTTGTTATACATCATTGTTGGATAAAATCCATCGATCCAAGCTTTACTTTTTTCATTTCTTGAACATTTCTGACCATAATATTTAAAAGCTCTTAGTGCTTCTGGATATGAATTATCTGCCTCCAATTGTCTTGTAATTTGAACAGAAGTAAATTTTTTTAAATCTCTCATAATTGCAGATAATTTATGAGAATCCCATGTTGATCTTGCAATTAAATGAACATGACTTGGCATAATGCAATAAGAATAAATCTCAAGGCCTTTATTGTCAACACAAAAATTTAATGAATCCACAATAATTGTGGCATATTCATCTCTGTTAAAAAGCTTTATCCAATTTATTAAGGTGAATGTCATAAAATGAGCTTTACTCTCATCATAAACTTGTCGCTTTGGAGCCATTCTATTCTTATATCTAATTAAATAATCAATATTAAAATGTTGTGTAATTTGCATTTCCTCTCGGTAATTTGTTCTTCGAGTAACTCGATGAACAAGTTTACTGCGAAACAAACAAATTACTACTTCCTAAAATAACCTGACTAACTGCTCTTCTTCTTTTTTCCAATTTCGAGTTTCTCGAAATTGTCCTATCTCCTTTTTTCCAATTTCGAGTTTCTCGAAATTGTCCTATCTCCTTTTTTCCAATTTCGAGTTTCTCGAAATTGTCCATCTTTTTTTTTTCCAATTTCGAGTTAGAAATCTTCTTCGGGCTCTAGCAGGTCGCTTTTAATTAGATAATAGTCTTTTTGATATCCGGAACTGAAAAATTGAATTACATCAATAATTGTATCGTTTTCGTTAAAAGATTCGATTCGAAACAGGCTACGGCTATTGTATTTATCATAACCTATATAGTAGGATGGTGCCTTGTCGTAATAAATTTTTATCTGACTGCGTTTAATCTCCCAGCTAAAACTGTCGGGGCTTTCAAAACTTGTGTAATAAGATGCACCACGATTATTGTCAAGAAATAGGTACGATGGCATATCTGTTAACACGGTATAATCATCACCCGCAGGGATCCAGAATGCCTGAATGTCTTCTTCCCATTTTACATCCGAATCAGTTTTACCACAAAAAACAAACACTTGGGAAAGACCTATAATCATTAAAATCACTAAAATTTTAGAATTTTTCATTTTGTATTTATTTAAAAGCTATTAATTTGTTTCCGAGACTTTTGGGGATTTAATATAGACACCATATTTTTTTGATTTATACTCAGTATAAATTTTCCCACCTTCATCGGCCGACTCATTTAAATCCGAAGTATATGTTCTGTAAACATAAATCTGACCATTACCGGAAACAAGGTTTTCAATATCATTTTTGCTGATTTTTATAGTATTGGATCCAACTATATCACTTGAAACAGTAACTGTATTTTTTTCAGAATCTTCTATTACCAAAAACGCCTTTTCTTTTTGCTCAAGACCTTTTCCGACAAAATCAAACTCATATGACTTTAAAGTTTCAATTTCCTCGATTGCTTCAAAATCAATACTATTAATAATACATTTGTTTTTGTATTCCTTTTCCTCTGTATCCATAAATAAGAAATTAAATTCACTTTTATCGGATATTTGCGTTCTGTAGTAGCATCCTCGAAGCATATCTGATTTTTCGTCCATTTCCTGACCATTAACCGTAACCTTGCTTGGTTCAGAAAGTCGCAAAGTTGTACCTTGTGCTCCACCAAACCTAAATTGAGCTTCGACGTTATAATTACTGTTCTCACCTGCATCGTAGTTAACCCAATATGCCTGATAAATCTTGGCTTGATTAACATCTTTAGAATCTGCAATTTCGCTCGATGCACAAGAATACATAAAAATAATAGCAACAAAAGTTGCAAATAAAACTGAGCTAAATTTGTAGCTAGTTTTTAATCCATTGTAAATTCTGTTTTTCATCATATTTTATTTTTTTGTTTTCGAATAGCCATTGAATAACCTTAATAATTTTTGATTCATCAAAATCAATTTTATCAATAAGTTCATTCAATAAGCAGGGCTCTAAGTTAATAATATTTTTAATTTGTTCAAGAATTATATCAAATTCATATTTATTTAATTCCAATGTGTTACGACGTGTGCAAACATCACAATTTCCACACCTCAGAGTATCATTCTCACCAAAATATGCTAATAGTTGCTGACTTCGGCATTTATTTGTACTAGTTGCATATAAAAGCATTGATTCTAATCTACCTAAAGTGCGTTCTTTTTGTTCATCCAAATCTTTTTTATTAAAACGAACTGCTTTGTCTTCTAGTCTTTCGGCAGTGAAATGAATTAATGGCTTTTGTATTCTCGGGATATATTTTATGATTTTATATTGTTGCAGGGCTTTAAACAGGTTAATAATTATTTCGGTTTTAACATTTGCTTTTTTAGCAAGGTATTCTTCGCTGACATGAATAAAGTCATTAAAAACACCTGTATAAGTTCTGAGAATTAGCTTTATAAAATCATCAAGTTTTTGATTTTCTACCTGAAAACGGTACAAATCTTCACGATTCACAATAAACATTATACGCGAAGTTGTATTTGCATCTTCGGAATAATGAATAAGTCCGGTTGATTCAAGAATTTTTATTGAATTAAATGTAGTGAGAACATCTATTTTAAACTTTTTCGCAAAATCATATATATCAAATGGGAACTCAGCATCCATTGCGGCACCGTATGGGATATTCAGGTAATTGCAAATAGAATTATAAACATTTAAAACTGTTTTTAATTCTGGAAAAGCCATTGTGATGTTCTTCTTCATCTGAGCCTGATCCGAATTGTTTGCAAGCAGAAATGCCCAAGCCTTTTTGCCATCGCGTCCTGCACGACCAGCTTCTTGAAAATATGCCTCTAGGGAATCAGGCAAATCCATATGAACAACGAGTCTGACATCCGGTTTATCGATACCCATGCCAAATGCGTTAGTGCATACCATTATTCTAATTTTACCTTGTTGCCATGCCGTTTGTTTTTCGGCTCTTAACCTAGCGTCAACGCCGGCATGATAAAAATCGGCAGAAAATCTGTATTTTTGTAGTAGCGCTGCATATTCTCGGGTTTTGCGCCGATTTCGAACATACACTACAGTACTACCTTCTATTTTTGTAACTAATTTAAATAACTGTCTAATTTTATCTTCAGTATTAATAACATAATAGACGAGATTTTTTCGTTCAAAACTCTTCTGAAGTACATTTTTTTCTTTAAACTTTAGCTTTTCTTGAATATCATCGACAACCTGAGGGGTTGCAGTTGCAGTTACTGCTAATACTGGTACGTCGGGCAATTGTTCACGAATTTCGGCAATTTCGAGATATGCAGGACGAAAATCATAACCCCACTGGGAGATGCAATGTGATTCATCAACACAAATCAGGTTGACATTCATAGTTTTTAACCTTTCCCTAAAATAAAAGTTTTTTAGTCTTTCGGGAGACAAGTACAAAAACTTATAACCACCATTAATAACATTGTTTAGAGCAATCTCAATTTCACTTTTTGTCATTCCGCTGTATATTGCTACAGCTTTAACTTTTCTTTTTTGCAAATTTTCGACCTGATCCTTCATCAAGGCAATTAATGGAGTGATAACAAGGCAAACTCCCGGACGCGACAAAGCAAACACTTGAAAAGTGATAGATTTTCCTCCTCCGGTTGGCATTAATCCAAGTGTATCTTTGCCCGCAGCAACCGATTCGATAATCTCTAACTGTGGATCACGAAAAGTATCATACCCCCAATATTTCATCAATATGCTCTTGAACTCGCTCATCTATTTACGTCTAATTATACAAATTTAAAAAAAAGTCTTTGACAGACTTACAAAAAGTTGTATTTTCGTAAAATTTTATGATAAAAACTTGCACGATGAAAGAAAACAGTAAAATTGTAATTGAGGGGTTAACATTTGATGATGTTTTACTAATTCCGGCTTATAGCGAAATTCTGCCTTCTCAGGTAAACCTTAAGAGTTATTTTTCGAAAAATATTCCTTTAAATACTCCAATAGTTTCAGCAGCAATGGATACTGTTACTGACAGCAAAATGGCTATTGCCATTGCGCGCGAAGGTGGAATAGGAGTTATTCATAAGAATATGAGTATAGAAAATCAAGCTTGGCATGTAAAACAAGTAAAAAGAGCCGAAAATGCTATGATTTTAGATCCGGTAACAATTGATATTAATGGTACAGTTGCCGACGCACAGAGAATTATGGCAAAATACAATATTGGTGGTATTCCTGTTGTTGACGATGATAATATTTTGCAAGGTATTGTTACTAGCAGAGATATGAGATTTCAGACAGATATGAAAAAACCCATTACCGAAATTATGACTGCTAGTAATCTTATTAAAACGGAGCAGAGTATCGATTTGGATCATGCAAAAGAGATTTTCATGAAACACAGAATCGAGAAACTTCCTGTTGTGGACAAAAACAATAAACTTGTTGGATTGATAACTTATAAAGATATTACCAAAGCAAGTGATTGTCCCTTATCGTGCAAAGATCAACATGGTAGATTACGAGTAGCTGCGGCAGTTGGGATAAGCGGCGACAGTATGGAACGTATGGAGGCTCTTGTAAATGCTGGTGTCGATGCAATTGTCATTGACACGGCTCATGGTCATACAAAAAATGTAAATACAATTCTGAAAGAAGCAAAAAATAAATTTCCACAAATAGATATTGTTGTTGGAAATATCGCGACTCCCGAAGCAGCTAAATTGCTTGTCGATAATGGGGCAGATGCAGTTAAAGTTGGTATTGGACCCGGCTCTATTTGTACAACTAGAGTTGTTGCCGGAGTTGGCGTTCCTCAACTATCGGCAATTATGAATGTTGCCGATGCCCTCAAAGGAACAGGAGTTCCGGTAATTGCAGACGGTGGAATAAGATATTCAGGTGACATAGTAAAAGCCATTGCTGCAGGTGCAAACTCAATAATGGCAGGTGGTCTTTTTGCCGGTACCGAAGAAGCTCCCGGAGAAACTATTATATTTAACGGTCGTAAATTTAAGTCGTACCGCGGAATGGGATCTGTTGAAGCAATGCAGTTAGGTTCAAAAGACCGATATTTCCAAGATATGGAAGATGATATTAAAAAACTTGTACCCGAAGGAATTTCAGGAAGAGTACCTTATAAAGGTAGCATAAACGAGGTTTTATATCAATTGATAGGTGGGCTAAAAGCCGGAATGGGATATTGTGGTGCACAAAATATTGACGACTTACACAATAAATCACAGTTTGTTCGCATTACTTCTAACGGTGTAACAGAAAACCACCCTCATGACGTTACAATTACACGAGAGGCACCAAATTATTCAAGAATGGATTAATTAAATATAATGTTTAACATTAAAATTAAATAAAGATGAAAAAAATAATTATTGGAATTTTAGCAATTTGTTTTTTAATGCCTGCAATAGCGCAGGAGAAAGTTTTGTTAGAAATTGATAATCAGATTGTTACTGCCGATGAGTTTTTGCATATCTACACAAAAAACAATACTGATGAAGATGCAATGTCATACGAAGCGATGAAAGATTATATGGATCTTTTTGTAAACTTTAAACTTAAAGTACACGAAGCACAAGTGCTTGGAATGGATACAACAAAATCTTTTAAGCAAGAGCTTTCAGGATATCGTTCTCAACTTGCGCAACCTTATCTTACCGATAAAAAAGTAGAGGAAGAACTAATCGAAGAGGCTTACCAAAGAATGAAGTATGATGTATCTGTTAGCCATATTTTGATTAAAGCCGACAATATGGCAAGCCCGGAGGATACATTAAAAGCTTGGAAAAAAATAAACGACATTTATAAAAAACTAGAAAATGGCGGCGATTTTGTTAAGTTAGCTCGTGAAAACTCTGAGGATGAATCTGTAGCTTTTAATGATGGAAATCTAGGTTTTAGAACCGTTTTTGGCCTTGTCTATGAGTTCGAAACAGTTATGTATCAAACAAATATTGGCGACTATTCAAAACCATTTCGCACACGCTTTGGATATCATATTTTAAAAGTTAATGATAAAAGACCTGCTAAAGGCAAATTTAAAGTTGCCCACATAATGATGGTTGTGCCTCAAGGATCGGGAAGCAATCTTGATAAACAAGCTCAGGAAGATATTAACGAAATAAAAAAGAAAATCGACGAAGGTGGCGATTTCGCTGAACTTGCAAAAGAATTTAGCCAAGACCGCAGAACAGCCGAAAAAGGAGGAGAATTAGGATGGATTACTGTTGGTGGAAAAATGATTGCCGAATTTGAAAAAGCTGTATTTGAACTTGAAAAACCTGGCGATATTTCTCCTATCTTAAAAACAAACTATGGTTACCATATTATTAAACTTCTCGAAGTTGAACCAATAAAGGAGTTTGATGAAGTAAAACATGACATTAAATCAAAAATTTCAAATAGCGCAAGAACTTCTCGTAGTCGCGAATCAATTATTGCATCTCTAAAACAAGAGTATAATGCAAAAACAAATATCGAAAATATTAAACCTTTGTATAGCATAGTTACTGATTCTATTTTTGAAGGCACTTGGAAAGTTGATGAATCAACAGACTTGTCTGCAATAATCCTCTCTTTTGCTGATAGAAAATATACTCAACAGGATTTTGTTAATTATCTTATGAAATTTAACAGAAAACAAAATCCTCAAAACATCGTAAATTTTGTTGATCAAAGTTATGATGCTTTCGTAAACAAAATGATTATTATGTATGAAGAAGAGATATTAGAGGAAAAATATCCTGCTTTCAGATATCTTATTAAGGAATACCATGATGGAATTTTGCTTTTTGAATTAACAGATAAAACTGTTTGGTCAAAAGCTATTACCGACACTGTTGGATTAGAAGAGTTCTATAGCAAAAACAAAGAAAACTACAAGTGGGGTTATCGATACGAAGTTAACACTTACCAATGTAAAGATGTAAAAACATTAAGTAAACTAGAGAAACTTCTTAAAAAATCGGTTGAAGATGAAAAAATATTTGCAAAACTTAATAAAAAAGATTCAACAGCTGTAAGTCTATTGCAACACGAGTTATGCGAGAAAGGTGTTAAATTAGATGTTGATAAAATAATTTCTGCTAATAATATTCCTGAACAAGAGGGAGTTGTTAAAGTAGTTACCGATACTGAAAAAATAACAGCAACATCCATTCAGGTAATCGCACCGGAAATTAAATCTCTAAACGAAGCAAGAGGAGTAATAACTGCTGATTATCAAAACTTATTAGAAGAGAAGTGGATTGAGAGTTTGCATAAAAAATATAATGTTGTTGTCCATGATAATGTGTTGAGAGAAATATCTAAATAATATGTCAAACAAAACAATAGCTCTTTTTGTAATTATAATAATAGTTTTAGCTGCCTGCAAACAGAACGAAACTGTCGAAGTGAAACAGGATATTATTGCTTCTGTTAATGGAGAATATCTGTATCAAAAAGATATAATACAAATATTGCCAAAAAATATCAGCAGCGAAGATAGCGCTAAAATGGTTTCGGAATATGTTAGAGCATGGGTTGCCAATAAACTATTATTTGCAGAAGCACGTGATGTTTTAACCGACACAACAGTTATCGAGCAAAAAATCAAACTCTATCGCGAGCAATTATACACATACTATTACACCGAAAATTTCATCTATAATAAGGTCGATTATAAATTAACCGAAGAAGAAATTGAAGCTTATTATAATAAACACTTACAAGATTACGTTTTAGCCAAAACTTATGTCAAAGCTCATTATATGACAATGGATGCAGAAGTTTACACATATTATATGGAACGTGATAAGCTATTTAATAGTAGTATTGAAGATCGAGAAGAGCTTGAAGATTTTTGTATTGGGACTGGTAGAAAAGTCTTTTTTAACGAAGATTGGATAGAACTTGGCGAGTTTCTGGATATAGTAAAAAGACCGGCACTCGACCCCAATGAGCTACTTTTTAAATCTACATTTGAACATGTATATGACAAAACTAGATATCTAATAAAATTCGACGATTATAAGACTATTGGTGATTACATGCCATTTGAAATTGCTAAACCTGAAATTGCCGAAATTTTAATAAATAAGAAGAAAAACGAAGAACTCATAAAAAAACAAAATCAACTTATTGAGCAAGGACTTGAGTCCGGTGCTGTAATTTTAAAATAATAATATGTTAAAAAAATCTCTTGTACTAATTATAGTATTATCTTTTACCTTTGGCTTGCAAGCACAGGAAATAATCGATAAAGTCATTGCCGTAGTCGGTAACGAAATCATTTTAAAATCCGAAATAGAAAATCAGTTCATACAAATTCAATCTCAAGGTTTATACACAGGTTCGGAAGATTTGAAATGCGATATTTTGGAAGAGTTAATGTTTCAAAAACTGCTCTATTTGCAAGCAATTTATGACAGTACAGAAGTTACACAGAAGGAAGTTGATACAGAACTCGATCGTAGGTTAAGTGTTTTTATTAATCAATTGGGAGACGAAAAGAAACTCGAAGAGTTTTACGGAAAATCTATAGTTGAAATAAGAAGCGATTTTCGTGACATTATCAAAGAACAAATACTAACCCAAAAAGTACAAGCATCGTTAACTGCCGAGGTCAAAGTAACACCATCAGAAGTAAAAGCTTTTTTCGATGATATTCCTAAAGATAGTTTGCCTACAGTTGAGCCATATTTTGAGATATCTGAAATAGTTATTACACCTGAGATAAGTGAAGAGCAGAAAAATCAGGTAATGGATAAACTAAATGGTATCCGCGATAGAATCGTCAATGGTGAAAGCTTTGCTACAATGGCAATTCTGTATTCGGAAGACCCAGGCTCTGCAACCAAAGGAGGTGAACTTGGATTTGTCGGACGTAACGATCTTGTGCCAGAATTTGCAAGTGTTGCTTTTAATCTTACTTCACCCGAAGAAGTATCACGTGTAGTAGAAACAGAGTTTGGATTTCATATTATTCAGATGATTGAAAAGAAAGGGAACATGATGAATTTCCGCCATATTTTACTTACTCCAAAAATAGGAGTAGAGGAACTTACTGTTGCCGAAACAAAAATGAATGAAATTTATGATCTTATTAAAAGCGATTCGATCAGCTTCGAGCAAGCTGTAGAAAAGTATAGCGATGGTGAATCCAGATTTAATCAAGGGAAAGTAATGAATCAATATTATGGAAATGCAAAACTTAGCAATGAATTCGTTGATCCATATACTGCTAAAAATGTTTCTACCCTAAAAATCGGAGAATACTCAAAACCATTCTTGTCAGCAAACAGTCGAGGAGGAAAAGTGATGAAAATTGTAAAGCTTGATGTCAAAGTTGATAAGCATATAGCAAACCTAAAAGATGATTATCAAGAAATTCAACAATATGCACTCGAAAAAGCGAAACAAGACGTAATTGAAAAGTGGATTAACACAAAATTGGAAAGCACTTTCGTCGAAATAGATGAATCATATTGCAATTGTAAATTTAAATTTGGAAATTGGAACAAAAAGGAATAAAAGGTCAATTTCGAGAAACTCGAAATTGGATAAAAGGCAATTTCGAGAAACTCGAAATTGGATAAAAGGTCAATTTCGAGAAA
>JAFGVU010000214.1 GCA_016937855.1 Bacteroidales bacterium
ATTTGTTTGATTTATTCTTGTGAAATTTTGATTTTCGAGTTCTTTAAACACATCAATATTTTTAGCAAAATCAAAAATGGAGGACTGAAGGTATTTGTAAGCCGATTTGTCTTTCGAAATTATTTTGCCGATTATTGGGAGAAATAGTTTTAAATTACACAATCAACTTAAGACAAACTTTTTTTATAAACTGAAGGCGTTTGTCCGGTTAAACTTTTGAACCAAGAGTTGAATGATGATTTAGAGTGAAAACCAACATGATTAGCAATAGCTTCGATTGTATAGTTGTCAAACTCGCTGTTTAAAAGTAAGTTTTTGGATTCTTCTATCCTGTATTTGTTGATTAGGTTGCTAAAATTGGATCCAGTGTTTTTGTTAATAGAGTGAGAGATGTATGTCTTGTTAATCTGCAATTTATCGGCAATATCAAATATTGATAAGTCTTGTTTTTTATATAATTGTTCTTTGTCAAGAAGATCGATAATTAGTGTATATATTTCTTTAACTTTTTCTTCGGAAATGTATTGATTTTTGTCTTCTTCTTCCTCATTTGGTAAGTTTTCGGACTCAGGAATTTCACGCACTAATTCAACCGGTATAGTTTTTAAAGCATAGTAAATGTCATTCTGTTTAAGCCCAAAATATCCGAGGAAAATAAAAAATCCATTTGTCAAAACATAATAAAATGGTTTGAGATTGAGATATGGGTTAAAATAAAACACTGCTAAGTCAAGTATTGAAAAACCCATAAATATTATTAAAAATATTTTAAGCCAGTTAAGGTTATTCCTGTGGTTTTCGTATGAAAAGTTTTGTTTAATTTTTTTGTTGTGTTTGTTAAGTGTTATAAACATTAAGACGGAGTACAAAAATATTTGCAAATTATATACAACAATTGATACTATCCTAATCTTATCAAAACTAATTATGCTTGTTGTGTTTTCTGCATTAATGAAGTTGTTGCTAATTACACTAACTACTAATATTAAAAAAGCCGGAACAAAATGAATTATATGTTTTTTATCCCAACCGAACGCTTCTGTTGTGAGTGATTTCGTGTATATATAATAAAATGGTGTAATGCAAAGGAATAGAAAAAATAAAAAGTTTAAGTTAAATTGGCAAATATCTATTGCACTACAAATGAATTTAGCATTATTAAAGTAGTAAATAGAAACAAAAATCATAAGAGTACCCAATATTTTATGAGGTTTGCCATCTTTATTAGAGTATGTTAGCAATTGCAAAGCAAAAATTATTGGGATAATAATTAGAGTAAAGTGTAATATGTCGAGAAATGAATACATTTTTTTATTTTGCATCAAAATTAACAAAAAAAATGTTTTGCAGTCTAAATACATGTATAAAAAAATGTTTTGCAGTTTTATTTTAATTGTTTGATGTCTGATCTTGTGATATACTGTACGTTTTTACTTTTTGATAGTTTGTGCGTTTTTTGTGGAAAATGAATGTACTGATTTGGATTAGTTTTAAATTATTGTGCTAATTTAGAAATTTGTACAAAATTTATTTTAAGTGCATTGATATATTGCATAATTTAGCACATAATTTACTTTTACTAATTATTAAATTTTTACAGTATGAAAAGAACTTTATTATTTTTGGCAGCAGCATTATTTATGTTTTCTGCATCGGCACAATTAATTACAATATCAGGAGTTAATCAAATCCCTGAAATTGAGGATACAATCCACTACACAAACGTAAACGATTTTGGTTTTGAACTTGCAGGCACAGGTAGTATTACAGACAAGTTGTGGGATTATTCTACTTTAACTGAAAACGACAATGTTTATTTTTATTATGTTGATCCGGCAGAAACAGACGACGCTGCAGATTTTCCAACAGCAACATTAGCTGAAGGAGCCAGCGGTACTACCGGGTATATTTATATTCAAGCAGGAGAATACTATATGGCTCGTAAAGGGATAACAGGCGACATGTATTTAAATTATGATACTGATTCTGCATTAATGTTTCAATTTCCTATAACTGCCGGAGGTGGTTTTACTAATACTTATACAGGGATTATCCAAGCATCGGGTCTTGATATGACAATTGAAGATGGCGATATTGAAATTGAAGCAGATGCTCAAGGTACACTTATCACTCCAAATGGATCAGTTTTTAATGATGTTCTAAGAATTCATGTTACAGAATCTTTTTCAGCTTTGTATGATATGGGAACAGGACCAATGGAAGTTATGAGCGTTGAAGATAACTACTATTACTGGTATCACGAAGATTATAAAGGCGCTATAATGATTTATGGTACTACTATTGTTGAAAGTATTGGTGGCAACGAAGAAAGCGAAGTCTTAAGATATCAACCAATAGAGTTGTCAACTAAAATTGACAATTCTAGCAAATCTGATTTAAGCATTTATCCAAACCCGGCTAGTAATGTAATAAATGTATTAAATGCTGATTCTTACGATGGAATTAAAATATATGACATTACAGGTAGAGAAATTAAAAACATTAATACTATCTCTAATACAATTAATGTTAGTGATTTACCTGTAGGAATTTACTCTTTTGAATTTATTGGTGAAAATACTAGTGAAGTAAAAAAAGTAATAATAAAGTAGAATTATTTAGTTATTAAATTGGTTTTTCAGAAAAGGTTGGCTTTAAGTCAGCCTTTTTTATTTTATATTTCGGCAAATATTATAGAAACTGTAAAAATAAATGTCAGTTTTAAAAAGTACTTGGTAAATATTTTTAAACCTGTTGTAGCAATTCGGCAAGTACATTTGTTTCAATTGCTAAATCCGTACATTAATACTTACGAACAAATCCGTTATTGGCGTAAATTAGTAAAAAATTAATATTAATGTTTTAACGTATGAGCTTTTCTAAGTATTTTTTTATTTTGTTGATGTTTTTGTTCATTGCACAATTATCTAAAGCAGAGGTTTTGCTCAATGAACAATTCACTGGAGCGGGATTTCCAACCGGCTGGAATAGTAGTGCGATACAGGGTACTCAATCGTGGATATTACGAAGCTCTCCTGCATTCGGAAGTACCTCTGGAGGCAATTATGTAGTTTTTGATGATTTCGCTTTAGGTGGAGCCACTTTCCCAAACGAAGCCGCAATTACGAGCCCTCAAATTGTTTGTTCTGGAAACAGTAATATAAAGCTAAACTTTAAGCATTATTGGGAAGGAGTTGAAGGAACAAATGGTTTTGTCGAAGTTAGCGCAAATGGTGGAACAAGTTGGACAACAGTGATGACTTACGGGTCGCTAAGTAGAGGCTCTCTTGCAAGTCCTCAGGACACAACAATTGATATTACTGCTATTGCTGCAAATCAAGCAGACGTAAAAATAAGATTTAGATATTCGGATGGCTCGTTTTATGGAAAATTGTGGTGTGTTGATGATATTGTTGTATATTCTAACCCGGATGTTGGTATTACAGACTTAATTGCACCATGGTATCTAAGTTGCGCACAACAATACACAAACAATGAAACGATAACTGTTCGCATCAATAATTTTAGTCACGAACCGATATCAAACGTTCCTATTACTTGTGTTATTACAGGAGGATTAAGTTTAACTCTTAATGAAACCTACAGCGGAACAATTGCTCCTTATTCGTTTTACGATTACACTTTTAGTACTACTGTTGATATGTCAGCTGATGCGGTTTACTACTTTAATGTTTCAACAGGTTTAGCCGGAGATGCAAATATTGGTAACAATGCCCACATCACCGGTAGGCAGCAATTAGTACAAACCTATCCATATTTTCAAAGCTTTAATGCTGGTTCGGGTGGATGGCTTTCAGGTGGAACAAATCCATCGGTAACAGACGGATTAAGAGGTCGGGAGTTTGTTCATGGGACATTCCCATACCTTAATGGAGCAGATGGCGAAGGAGAATCATGGTATATCGATGTAACAACACATGGCAAAACTTATCAAATTTGGGCAGAGTCGCCGGTTTTTGATTTTACAAATCTTACAAACCCTGTGGTTTCGATGGATATAAAATACCAATTCACAAACTATTATTCGCAAGCACAAGTTCAGTACTCGATTAATGGCGGCACAACTTGGGTACAACTTGGTACTGATGCAGACCCCGATTGGTACCAAGGTAATACAAACTGGTGGTATAATAATTATACAACACCCGTAAATACTTGGACTAATGTTCAACACGAATTGTGTCAACTTTCAGGAGAACCATGCGTTAAATTTAGAGTTCTGGCATATGCATATTACGGGATTTCAGGAGTAACCGATTATAGAGATCGAAACTATTTTGGATTCGATAATTTTAGTATTTCTGCCGGAGAACCAGATGATATACAACCTATTGCCATAACAATTCCTAATTCAGGATTATGTGGTGCTTATCCTTCAAGTACAAATGTTCAGGTTTTAATAAATAATTACACTTGTCGTCCTGTAACTAATATACCGGTAACACTGCAAGTCGATGGAGGAATGATTATTAATGAAGTGATTCCAGGACCTATTCCACGATTTGGTTCTTATTTATATAGCTTTACAAATACAATAGACATTAGTTCTCCTGGTTTGCATGATATTTCTATAACAACAAATCTTGCTACTGATGGTGATAATTCAAATGATAATCTTACCGAAACTCGACAAAATAATATTCCAATAAATACTTTTCCTTATGATGCAGATTTTGAAAGTGGTAATCAAGATTGGGTTTCTTATACTCCTGTAGCACCAAAACATTTCAGATTAGGAGATCTTCCATATCTAAATGGGTCGCAGGGTAATGGACAATCATATTATGTTGAGGTTACAGAGCATGCCGGCACGCAAACGTTTTGGGTAGAATCTCCCGTTTTTGATTTAACTACAGCTGCAAACCCAATGTTGTATATGGATATAAAATACCAGTTGACAAATTATTATTCTCAATTTAGAGTTGATTATTCGACAAACGGAGGCACCACCTGGACACAACTGGGAACTTCGGATGATCCAAACTGGTATCAGGGGAATCTAAACTGGTGGTATAATAATTTTTCATCTCCCGTTGATGAATGGACTCAGGTGCAACACGATTTGTGTAATCTTGCAGGACAATCATGCGTTAAATTCCGCATTGTGGGACAAGCATATTATGGAGTTTCTGGAACAAATGATTATCGCGATAGAAATTATTTTGCTTTTGATAATTTTAAAATTATCGATGATTTAGATGTTGGAGTTATTACAATGATCGACCCAAATGGTTCTGCCTCGGAGTGTTTATATTCTGCAAATCAAACAATTACTATATTGGTTCACAATTATGGATGTGTCGATGTTAATAATGTACCGGTAACTTGTGAGCTAACCGGAGAACATACTCAGACATTTAACGGCACTGTTCCGGTAATTCCCGGAAACTCTAGCGTTAGCTATACTTTCCCCGGTAGTTTTGACATGACTCCATTAGGCACTTATAATTTCCATTCTTACACGAGTCACCCTTCGGACATCAACTTGGTTAATGATGATTATTCAGAAACTATTGATGTAAATTTCCCTCGAATAACAGTCTATCCATATTTGGCAGATTTTAATACGGGGACTCAATACTGGACAGCCGATGGTGATCCTCCCACAGGAGCCGATGTTACTCGTGGTAGAGATTTCGTTCATGGTACAATTCCATATCTTAATGGTGCCGAAGGTGAGGGAGATTCGTGGTATGTAGATGTAACAACTCACGGAAAAACATACAAATGTTGGCTCGAAAGTCCTGTATTTGATTTTTCCGAGAATACAAATCCGGTTTTGTCAATGGATATAAAATATCAACTTACAAACTACTATTCGCAGTTTCAAGTTCAATTTTCGACAAATGGTGGAGCAACATGGACGCAATTGGGTACAGATGCCGACCCCGATTGGTATCAAGGCAATACAAACTGGTGGTATAATAACTATGCAGCTCCGGTAAATACCTGGACTAATGTTAGTCATGATTTATGTGAATTGTCGGGTGAACCTTGTGTTAAGTTCAGAATTATTGGACATGCTTATTATGGAATTTCTGGTGTAAACGACTATCGCGATCGAAATTATTTTGCAATAGATAACTTTATGATTTCCGGTGGCGAAAGTGATGATGCAGAACCTGTTGCAATTACTTTGCCGGATGCAGCAGATTGTGCTGGTTATACAAATTCCGAAACTGTACAAATACTTGTAAATAATAATAAGTGCCGTCCATTGTATGATATCCCGGTTACACTTGTAGTTAATGGAACTACCACAATAAATGAAATAATTCCCGGTCCCATACCTCGTTTTGGTTCGTTTTTATATACCTTCTCATCTACAATTGATTTAAGCCCAGCTGGCACACATACATTGTCGGTTACAACAAATTTGGTGACTGACGGAGACAATACAAATGATAACTTGACAGAGATTCGTATTAATAATCCAATTAATACATTTCCTTACCAAGAAGATTTTAATTCTGATAATGGTGGGTGGGTGTCGACAACACCTATTGAATCGCGTCATTTTAGACATGGGGAATTACCATATTTAAATGGTTCTGAAGGTGAAGGTGATTCTTGGTTTGTCGAAGTTACTGAGCATGCAGGATCGCAACTATTCCAAGTGGAAAGTCCTGTTTTTGATTTGTCCGGAGCATTAAATCCAATGCTAATAATGGACATTAAGTATCAGCTTTCGAACTATTACACTAACTTTCAGGTACAATATTCAACAAATGGTGGTTCAAGTTGGACTCAATTGGGGACAAATGCATCACCATATTGGTATCAAGGGAGTGCAAACTGGTGGTATAATAATTATTCTAGTCCGGTTGAAGAATGGACACAGGTACAACATAAGTTGTGCGACTTAGCTGGGGAATCATGTGTCAAATTTAGAATTAATGGGCAAGCTTATTATGGCCTTAGTGGTGTAAATGATTATCGTGATAGAAACTATTTCGCATTTGATAATTTTAAAATTATTGATGCTACTGATGTTGGAGTAACAGCTATAATAGAACCTGATCCATCTGATTTAGGGTGTTTGTATTCTGACAGTCAAATAGTTATGGTTCGGGTGTATAATTGGAGCTGTGTTGATGCGATAGATGTTCCTGTGGTTTGCGATATTACAGGAACTGTAAATACAGTGTTAATTGGAACAGTTCCAAACGTTCCGGCTGGTAGTTATACTGATTTTACTTTTCCTACAACTTTCGACATGACGGGTGTTGGTTCATATAATTTTGACGCATATACTGTTCTGCCGGGTGATATTAATAACACGAACGATAACACGACATTAAGTATTACTGTTGACTTCCCATTAATTAGTACTTTCCCATATTTAGCTGATTTTAATAGCGGCACTGATTATTGGATTGCTGGAGGACAAACACCTTCGGTAACAGATGTTGTTAGGGGAAGAGAATTTGTTCATGGAAATCTCCCATATTTAAGTGGACCACAAGGTGAAGGAGATTCGTGGTATATTGATGTTTCGACGCATGGAAAGACCTATCAAATTTGGGTTGAGTCGCCTGTTTTTGATTTTAGTGCTTTGAGTGCACCATCCCTTTATATGGATATAAAATATCAATTTACAAATTATTACTCTCAGGCTCAGGTTCAATATTCGCTAAATGGAGGTACTACCTGGATTCAACTTGGTACAAATGCGCATCCAAACTGGTATGAGGGAAATACAAACTGGTGGTATAATAACTATACAAATCCTGTTGATGAATGGACTCAAGTACAACATAATCTCTGTAACCTAGCTGGTGAAACATGTGTTAAGTTTAGAGTGCTTGCCCATTCTTATTATGGGATTTCGGGAGTTACAGATTATCGCGATCGTAATTATTTCGCTTTTGATAATTTTAGAATTGTAGATAATTTGCAGGATGTTTCATTATCACAATTTATTTCTCCTCTTCAATCGCAAGAGTTTTGCACATTCCCAACCGACCAAGAGGTTACAATAAGAGTGCATAATCCGTTTTGTAATGATTTGATTGATATTCCTGTTTTTTGTGAAATTAGCGGAGCAATTACCCAATCTTTAATCGGAGCTGTTACTGTACCGGCTATTTCGTATGTTGATTATACTTTCCCGACAACTGTTGATATGACAAGTTTAGGAACCTACGATTTTACAGCTTACGTTGATTATCCGCCAGATACAAATACAGAAAATGACACAATTTATACCACGATAAATACATATTTTCCTCTTATAACAAGTTTTCCATATTTCGAAAACTTTAATACAGGGGCAAATGGTTGGATAGCATCCGGTTCTAATCCGCCATTAAATAATGGTAGAAATTTTGAGCTTGGAAGCTTTACATATTTAAACGGAAATGAAACTAATGGTGATTCTTGGTATGTTGATGTTAGTACTCATGGCTCCACATCTCAAATTTGGGTAGAATCTCCTGTTTTAGACTTTACGACTTTAACTAATCCAAAATTGTCTTTCGAAATAAAATATCAATTAACAAATTACTATAGCCAATTTCAGGTACAGTATTCTACCAATGGAGGTGTTAGTTGGACTCAACTTGGCAATAGCTCCGATCCAATGTGGTATCAGGGGAATACAAATTGGTGGTATGATAATTATGCGAATCCTGTTGATGATTGGACTTATGTCGAACATACTTTATGTAACCTTGCAGGGCAGTCTTGTGTTAAACTTAGGGTACTTGCTTATGCTTACTATGGAATTTCGGGAGTTAATGATTATACTGATCGAAACCGAATTGCTTTTGATAATATTCTAATCAGTGATACTCCATATGATGCTGAATTATCATACGCTTATGGCTGTTGGGGTAGCGCGTACAATTTGGAAGTTCAGGTGCGAAATAATAATAACTTTTGTGTCATACCTGGCGATATTACCAGTATTGATTTAACATATTCTATTGATGGCGGAGCCCCTGTTTCTGGAACATTCTCAGGTTTTACAATTGCTCCTGGAGCAGTTGAAACAATTCAAATTCCTAATGTTACAATTCCATCAAACACATCAGACATTCAAATATGGTGTTCATTGCCAAATGGAGTCGTAGATCAAATTCCATTGAATGATACAATTTGGGTTAATGCAGCCAATTTTCCACAATGTAACGATCATTGCAGTAATGCGATTGAGCTAACACTTGGAACAACGGCTGCTAGTCAAACCTCTTTTGCAACAGCTGACCCAACAGAAGATCCATCTTTTTCTTCATGTACCGGGGTAACCTTGGAAAATACAATTTGGTATTACTTTACCACAACAGCAGCCGGAGGTGAAGTTACATTAACATTCCAAAATACTACTTGCGCTCCTTCATCAAATGGGATACAGGTCTCGGTTGACGAACTAATTGGAACTCCTTGTGAACCTGCAGGTTATACAAATGTTTTTTGCTCCGCTCCTGGTAATCAAGGAGATATAGTATGGGGACCTTATGATTTGCCACCTAATACAACTTATTACATTACAATTGACGGGTATGCAAACAATGATTGTGATTTGGAAATAATGCTTGAAGGTGCAGTTACGCCTCCACCTGTGCCCGAAGATCCTACAGTTACAGCAACTCCAAACCCAATTTGTGAAGGAGAAAGCAGTACCATCGATGCTGTTTCAATTGGCTCAGAATTTTGCTATGTATATACTGCAGCGGTTGGCGGAACAAACCTCGGAGCCACTCCATTAGTGGTTACGCCGAGCAGTACCACAACATATTATGTTGAAGCTGTTTCCGACATGGGTGTAGTTAATGCTGGAGGAAGAGTTCCAATTACAATTACTGTCGATGCTGCTCCCGATGCAAGTATTACTGCTGCTGGTCCGTCCTGTGAAAGTGATGCTGCCGTAAACTTAACCGCTGCAACTGCAGGAGGAACATGGTCTGGTGATGGAATTACAGATGTTGTAAACGGAACATTTGATCCAAGTGCTGCAATAATTGGAAATAATACAATCACTTACGAAGTTACTGTTGGAACATGTACCAGTACCGATAATATTATCATTGAAGTACAATCCGCTCCAGATGCAAGTATTACTTCC
>JAFGVU010000215.1 GCA_016937855.1 Bacteroidales bacterium
TCGGAAGTTACTGTTATTGCAGTTGAATAATCAACATCTATGTTTCCGTTTGCGTCAGTTGCGGCAACTGTTGGGTCAGGAGACATTACTACGCTAACTACGGTATTTGAAGGTTCCTGAACAAAATTAAGTTCTGATGCTGTTACTCTAATTGTAAAATCATTTGAATTAAAATCTCCAAGAGTAAATGGATTTTCAAATGAGGATCCGGAGTTGTCGGCAGTAAAACCATGATCATCTGCATCTACCATAAACGAAAGTATTGCATTATCCGTGATTCCCGTGTTGTTTATTTGAATTTGTAAAGTAATAACGTCTGAACCTCCGTCCGTAATGTCTAAATCACCCGAAGTTATTGGAATGTCGATATATGTGTCTGTAATATCTACTGTCCCAATGGTAATATCAGAGCCATTATTAAGTTTTACTGCATTAATATGATCTGTCCAGTCAGCTGTATTTGTAGAGTGAGGTTTTACTCTAATGTTAGTAACTTTAGTGTCTAAACCATCTGCTGTTCCAATATCTTCTATTTCAATTTCAAAAACATCAGTAAAAGCAGTGCTTGTAGATGCAATGTTTGCTGCTGCCGGTTGAGAACCGGAATCATAGGCTTCTGAGTCTGTGTCGTTTGAAGAACCTGATGTTCCATATATTTCAATATGGTCAATCGCGATGTCTTCATCGCCAGACTCTAGTTGGATAGTTATTCTAATGTCTAATAAAGAACCTGTTCCTGAAATGTTCTGTGTAAATTGAACAAATGTTGATGTTATTTCTGTTCCATCACCAGTTCCATCATAATCAGTATCTATAAATGGAGCAGTGTTGGTAGCACCAGAACTTTCAATCCATAGTAAATCAGAAAAGCTTCCAGTATTATCAATGTCATAATCAAAATGGACATAATCTGCGGCATCCCAATCTTGATTGCTTCCGTCATCATCTTCGGCAAGATAGACTCTAATTTCAAGGTTCGTATATCCTGAAATATTAACATCATCAATATTAATAATGCAAGGTTCAGTTGGTTGGTCTGCGTCAATGTCTTGAGCACCAAAGAAATATGTTCCCTGTATATTAGAGACAGAAACAGCGCTTCCAATAGTATTATTAAAAGTGCTTGTGAAATAGTCTGTTCCTCCATCACTAAATTCAGCAGGAGTTGTTGAATATCCAGCAGCAGATTCAAAATCGACCACATAAATCTGTGTTTGCCCCCATCCAACTTGTGTAAATAGAAGGAAAAGTAACGATAAAAGTAGGTGTTTCGTTTTCATAATTTGTATGTTTTAAGAGTTGACAAATGAATTTAATAGCCGTAAAACACATTTGTCGTCAGGTATATTTTAAGAAAAATAATAATTTACCTTGTAATACTAGACGTATAAAACAACTTAAAAGTTGCAAATAAAAGTCTGATATTTTGTTAATTTATTGTTAATTATGCTCTTTATAGAATTACTCTCTGTTTTTCTTGTTCTTTTTAAAATGTTTTGAAATGAATAAGACATTTTTTTAAAAAAAATAAGTGAGTTGAGTATATCAAAAAAGTTCTTGAAAAAAGTTGATTTTATTTTTAGGTTAAATATGCAAATATATTAAATATTTTAACACTAATGACCCATTTTTTTTAAATTAACCCACATTATTCATGAATTTTATTCAAATCTAATAATATGTGGGTTAATATGTGAAATATTGCATTTTAGCTGAAATCATGATTTAGCAAAGGGAAGCATATTATAAAACAAAAAAGCCCCCTAATAAAGGAGGCTTTTGTAGAATAGTTTAAAAAATTAGTTATTTAATAATCAATTTTTGAGTTTCAACGGCTACATCATCTCTTATTTCAACGAGGTAAACACCTTTTGCTAAATTAGAGATATCGATAGTGTTGATATTATTAACCTGATTTGTCTCAAAAACAATTTTTCCTGATATGTCAATTATTTTAATCGTTGTTTCTGAAATAACATTAGTAATTTTAATAACCACAAAGTTTTCAGCAGGATTTGGATAAATCATAATCTGATTTTCAGGAATTTTATTTATGTCAACTGTTGAAAGAACTGTTATTGTGAAAATTTGAGAAGTATTAGCTCCAAATTTGTCAGTTGCAGTTACTTTTACGTTTACCGTTTGAACTTCAGAAGGAGTTCCTGCGAAAGTTCCATCTTCAAAAGTTAACCAATCAGGTAAATCATTTCCATCTTCCAAAGAAGCAGATATTGTTAAATAGTCACCCATATCAGCATCAGCAAAAGCTTCCGGCAAAGAATAAGATAATGTTTCGTTTGTATACAAACTTTGATTTTCTAGTGCTAAAACACTGTAAGGAGCAGTATTTAGATTTAGCCATAATTCAAATCGTTCAGTATTTAATCCTCCTTCAAAATCAAATGAATACGAAGATGTGTTTTGTAAGTTTGTAGTTGTATTTGTTTCATTATCTTTCAGATAAACGTGATAATCCCCCATGTTTACATCATCAGTATAAATAGAATAATTTCCTTCATTTTTGATAAAAACACCAATAGGAATTACTTTGATAGGTTCAAAAGCAGAATAATTAATCGAGTAATTTGAACTTGCATTGTCAATTGTGAATATCTGAGGAACTTCTTTAACTGGAGAAAACATTTTGTATCCGTCAAATAAGTCATGGAAATCAGTTGCATTAGAATCAAGTTTTACAACTGTTTCGTCTGAATATTCATCAAAGTCAATTTTAAGTCTAACTATATCAATATGTTTGTCATTAGGATAAGAATGATTTTTCCAAAAATCCTGTCCATTATGTTCTCTGGCATTGTCAGGAATAGTAACAGTTCCTCCATTTACTGTGGCTTTGACAAAGAAAGCCTGATTAGCAGGAACAAATTGTGATCCGCCGTTTACAGTTATTCCCTGATCATAAGAAGTTCCGGTTCCGTAATATTTGTAATTTGAAGCAGCACCATCGTAATAGTAAACAACCTCTTCAACATTACTTAAGTTTACTTTATCCCAATCAATTGCAGCGGTATATGGATTTCCAAATAAGTTCCAGCCTTCAAAATCGTTCCAGTCTGCTGTAACTCCGTTTAAGTTAACAGAGCCTGAACCTGAATCAGTATAAGTTGTTGTGAAAATTTTATTTCTGCTAGTTGCATCAAAATACATATTACCTCCTGTTAGATTATAGATTTGAGTAGCAGGATGATAAACAATATAACCTCTCGAAGTAGCTAGTGCTCCACCGGGAACGTTTTGCCAACCCATTGGTTCGTATATGTTAATTGCGTCCCAATAATCAGCAGTTGCTTCGTCATAATAATAGAAATTTGGATTTGAACCTCCCAAAATTCCTTCAGATACTGCACTTAAAGGAGGAAATATATATCCCCAAACACCACCGGCAATATATCTTTCGCAAGTTGCAGGTACATTTTCAGTATAATGAATTAATGAAGCTGTTCCTGTTGCATTAGATTTTAGTAATAACCCTGTTGTACCAACATTGTTAGTAATTGTATTGGAAACAGTAAAGAATTTTCCAGCATTAAGTTGAATTGTTCCTGCATCAATTAACATATCAGACATTGTTAGATTAGTCGCAAGTGCAGCAATTTCTCCTCCTCGATTTATTGTAAAAGAATTAAGTTGTTGTGGAGTAGAAAAATAGAACGCAGCTAGTGTTCCTGCTCCTTGAACATCTATATTCGAAGCTGAGTTTCCGGCAAAAAATCCTGAATTTCTGGAATATTGTCCATTAATTGTTATGTCGCTACCGTTAAGACTTAATAATCCACTATTTAACAATAAGTTATCGGCAGTTGTTATTGAATTATTCAAAACAACACCATTAGTTGAATTATTATTAATTGTGATATTTGCGAAATCTTCAGTCGCATCAACAGTATTGATGTTTTGATCAGTACTCGCATTAAATTCAATAGTCGAGTTTCCTTCAATAAATCCATCGGTTCCAAGATTATTTATCCAGTCTCCGAATAGAATTATCGTTCCGTCTGTTACCGCTGAATTTCCGTCATCTAAGTCAAGAGCTTCGGCATTTATTGTTAAATCACCTCTAATATCAAGAACTTTAGTAGCATCTCCTTCAAGTTTGATAAAGTATGAAGCAACTGCACCGTTAATAGTCATGTTTCTACAAACAGCATTTTCACCTGAAAGAATAACAATATCATTGAAACAATTATCATTTTCAAATTCTACATCAGTAGTTGCATCAGGAACTTTTAAACTATTCCAGTTTGCACAATTATTCCAGTCGGTATTTGTAACACCTGTCCATTTTGAAGAAACAACAGCATAGTTGATAGGTATAACACAAGGCAAAGAACCACCGGCAAAATAAGTTGGATTATCAGCAAAATCAGTCCAGTTTCCGGGATCGTTAAAACGACCAATCCATCCAATTTGAGAAGTAATTCCTGTAGGTCCAGTATAACGTACCTTATCCGGGAATGTCTTTCCTGCAACGTCTGTAGTAGCACATTCTGCACCGGGATAAATAGTAGAACCTTTGGTGTCATCATAACCCGGAGCCGGTTTCCAGCCTGTGGCAGTCCAACCGTATAGTACATTTCCTGAATAAGAAGCGTTGTCGTTACTATGATTTCCATCATCGTTCCAAACTCCACCTTGCATCATCCAAATTTGGTCGTTCACATTTAAGTCATAAGGACCATTTAAGTTTAATGAAGAAACAGACCAATTTCCATTGTCATTAACTCCGCATACAAAAACGTCATAATCAACTCCTAGAGTCGGAGTAGCAGAACTGCTTAATCCCTGAATAGTAATAATAGTTCCGGCAGGCAAATCAGCACCAGTTCTAGTAAATCTTAAAGTTCCTTCTCCGTCGCCCCATTCTCCTGCGGTTTCTCTTTCATATCCATTATCAGTAAAATCAATTGAAGTTCCTGTTGTAACATCAACGAAACAAACAAATTGAATTTCATCAGGTTTTACAGGTAAACCTGTGATATCAGTATTGATTCCAACAATTGCAAGATCACCGTAATTCAAAACAACAGCAGTAGAAGGCATACAGCTTACTTCCACGCCGGCAGACCAATCTGTACCACTTCTTACAAAAGCTTTGAAGTAATATGTTGTGTTGTTTGTTAATCCTGTAATGTCAACAAGTTCGCCTGTCCCTTTGTAAACAACAAATTCGTTTGTTCCAATATCAGTACCTCCGCCGTATAAAGGATTTGCTGTGTATGTACTGCCGTCTCCTGCAGGAGTAGCAGTTATAGAAGCATCGC
This sequence comes from Bacteroidales bacterium, assembly GCA_016937855.1. Taxonomy (GTDB): domain Bacteria; phylum Bacteroidota; class Bacteroidia; order Bacteroidales; family ML635J-15; genus Bact-19. Next base: position 5,280 of record JAFGVU010000215.1, read on the forward strand.
TGGCAATAATAATTACATCGTCAAAGCATGCTGAATTAGGATTATTCCACCCAACCTGACTAGTAGTGTTACCACAACTAGCTTGTAAATTGGTAACATCAGATACTTCTGCTGTTTTTGTAACAGAAATTCCATTTGACCATGACGAATTAATGTAAACAAATGCTTTTATTGTGTATGAAAGACCACTGGTTAGTCCTGATATAGAAACGTTTGTTCCAATATCATTGAAAACATATACAGCACTTGAAGCATTTGCACAATAAATATCTGCAGAAGAATAATCAGTAACAGGATTTATTAAAGAGGAGCCTTCGCAAGAAGGATCATCCGGAGTTCCGCCCTGTAATACAGTTATCAAAATTGCATCATAATTTCCGGTTGGTAATGTCCAGCTGACATCGATTGTACTTGCAGTTGCACATATTACAGATAAATCTGAAATATTATTTGGTAATGTTGTTTCGTTACCTTCTTCAGGTGTTCCTGAGGTTAGATAATCTTCGGTTCCAGGAGTACATCCATATTCAAATATTTTGAAATAATAAGTTGTACCGGGAATAAGATTTGTAACAGAAAATCCATTTCCTGAACCGTTGTAAACAACATAATTGCCTGTTCCCATTTCAGTTCCTGAACCAAAAGAAGAATTTGCAGTGTAGGTTGTACCATCAACGGGTTCCCAATCAACCGGAACTTCTGCCTTAGCAACAACAATTCTGGAAACTCCGTCTCCGGAAGTCCATGATAAGTCCATGTCAATATCTGAAACATTTGTAAACACAAGATTATTAGCTTCCGTTGTTGGTTCTTCACAAGTACAAGTCATTGTGTGAATACCCATATTTGAATAATCTCCATTTGCGTATCCGTTCCATTCAGTTGAGGGGTCAAAAGCATCACTTTCATTTGCGTCACCGGCGACAATAGAAGATTTTCTGATAAGCATATTATCAGCTGTCGAAGTTAGTCCTGAACCCCATTCAGATCCAGGGTCAGTTCCTACAACACCAATTACGTCTATAAAAGCGTCAGCAGTTGTTCTTAATGCAATCGCATCGTTACCATTGAAACCTAAACTTCCGCTTGTTTGATCAGCATTAGTTAATATCGAAGCATTTGACGAACTATTTGCAATAATATATGCGTCATTTGCAGCAAGGTCAACAGCATCTAGAGAAATATCAGTTGCAGAAGTACTTCCGTTTGCATATAATGAAATTTTGTAACCACCAAGATTTATTGCACTGGAGCTACCATTAAAAATTTCAATGTATTTGTCATTACTAGCTCCTTCGTAATATTCAGAGATTATTAGTTCAGAAGCACATGCAGATGCAGGGTCTGTAACTTGTCCGTCACATGTAACAGTTTCATCAGAAGAATCACCTCCTCCGCTGACAGTAATTGTTTCTCCGTTATATGTTCCAATTGCAAGACTAGCTTTTAGTCTTACATAAATTGTTGTTGCTGTACCATCAAAAGAAGATAAAGTAATTGAACCAGAAAAAGAAGCATCGTCAGTAGATATTTCATAATCTGCAGGAGCAGTAAGAGTAACATCAGAGCCGTCTAAGTCTGTACCGGAAACTTCAAATGATTGAGAAGCAGAAGGTCCAAATCCAAAGGTGTAATTTAATCCGCTTAATGAAGAAGGATCAACAATTAGAGTAGGGACAGGAATTGCTGTAACTTCTCCATCATTTGAAACATTAACATCAGAAGCAGTTCCGTCATCAGAACATGTGACAAGTTCGCTATTGTATAGTCCTACGGGTAAACCGGCTTTTAATCGGACATAAATTGTTGTACTAGCTAAGTCCGGAACTGTATAGCTTACGTTAAAATTAGCGCTAAAAGTTGCATCATCTAGAGAAATTTCGTAATTTGTAGGAGCAGTAACTGTTACTTGGGTTCCGTCTAAATTTGTTCCGGAAAGTTCAAAACTTTGAGAACCTGAAGGTCCGCTACCGAAAACATAAGTATAGCCGGTTAAAGATGTTGGAGTAACATTTAATGTTGGAGAATTACAATTCATAGTGTGTGAGCCAATGTCAGAAAAATCATCTTGAGCATTAACTACCCATTCAGAATTAGAAGCGTCAGTTCCGGCAGAAGTAGGCCAATCTGTTTGAGGATCTGTAATAGTTGGTTTTCTTACAAGGGTATGATTTGCTGTTGCAGCAGAAACACCAGCGACATTCCAACCGGTTCCAGGGTCTCCGGTTGTATTACCTACAATATCAATTAATACTCCTTCCTTAAAAAGACCAACGGCATCATCACCGTTAAAGGCTGTTACAGATGCTTCTGTGTCATCTGCTGCGGCTAAAATTGTTCCGTTTGCAGAAGTATTTGCCAAAATAAAAACAGCACCATCAGCAAGAGTTCCGGATAAAGTATATGGAGCTCCCCATGAACCACCTGCGTTTGCTTGTCTTAAAGTATAAGTTACTGATGAAAAATCAATTGTAGCTCCTGTTCCATTGTATATTTCAATATATTTATTGTTACTTGAACCTTCACAATATTCAGAAATAAATAAATCGGAAGCACAACCACCGGCAGAAGGTGCAGTAACTTCGCCATTATTTTCAACTATTTTGTCAGAAGCAGAGCCATTATCATCGCAGGTAACATTTTCGGAATTATAAGTACCAGCCGATAAACCGGCTTTTAATCTTACATAAATTGTAGTCGAGTTCAAAGTTGGTGCAGTATAACTAACATTTACGCTCGCACCAAAAGAAGCATCATCAAGAGACACTTCATAATTTGTTGGAGCCATAATGGTTACCTGTGTACCATCTAAATCAGCACCTGACAAATCAAAAGATTGAGAAGCAGAAGGACCAGAGCCTTCAATGTAAGTATAACCGGTTAAAGAAGTTGGAGAAACAGTAAGTCTTGGTTCTAAAATGATTAATCGTCCTGATTTATTTCCTGAACCACTTGTATATGTGTTTGTCCAAAAGCCACCGTTATAACCACCGTAATAATAATCACCACTACCAATTTGGAATCTACTTACATAATAATAAGTTCCACCTGCTCCAATACTTGTTCCTAAATCAAGTACATATTCATCATTATTTCCAGATTGGGTATTAAAAGACATAGCAACCCAAGTCCAGTCGCCGGGATTTGCTACGGGGTCGTTATCAACTGAGCTGTAACCAATCCATGCATTTACATGTGCAGCTTGTCCGGCAGGATTTGTATAACCGTCTTCCCAAACTTGTGCATATACGTTAAAAGTAGGAGTACTTATGTTTACTGTTCCATTAGCAGGAGATTGAATATTACACCAGTCAACAACATCGTCAACAGTTAAAGCACCGGAAACATTAGCACTTCCATCCCAAAAACCGCCACCACCGACATTATATCCACCGTATTTATATGCGCCACCGGATAATTGAAAACGACTTGAATAATAATAAGTTCCTCCTGTTAAAGAAGGACCAATATTGGCAAAATATTCATCATTGTTACCTGAATCTGTATTATAACTAGCCGCAACCCATGTCCAGTCTCCCGGATTTGTTTCGGGATCGTTATTAACTGTACTGTAGCCAATCCATGCAGTTATTCCTGCGCCTTGACCTGCCGCTTCAGTAACAGAAGGTTCGTAAACCTGTGTGTAAACATTAAAATCATTTCCACCTCTTATGCTACCGGATGCAGGAGATTGCACATTGCACCAATCAACTTCGGGGCCTCCGGCTGAATAGTTTGAATAACAAAAATCGTCAATATATAATCTTTCACCAGATGTATTTGTTATTTTAATTTTAATATTATCTGATCCATTATTGAGTGTATAAGTAAATTCGAGAAAATTTGTACTTGTTGTATTTATAGTTCCAATTGTTGCATAGCCACCTCCATCAATATTTGCAGAAACATCATAAACAGCAGCAGGACTTCCGTCCCAGTTTCTATACCAAAAAGAAATATCTCCAACACCACCATCTACACCGTTTCCATCAGAACCAACCAACTCTAGATAAGATCCTGCAGCATTGCGTAATCTAACCGCATTTCCACTCATAGAATATGTATCATCGCATAATCCATTATTAATATGGAAGTCATTGTAATCATAATTACCATAAGCAGTTTCGTTTAAGCCGTTAAAATCTTCACAAGTTGTAGCAAGAGGAGCTCTTGTTGTTGCATCATCAGTAGGAATTGGAATATCTATTTTATAATCAATATTTGAACCTGAGTTTGAATATGACCAAATTTTGAAAAAATATTGAGTTTCAGGATCTAAACCGGTAAAAGAATAATTTCCTTTTGAACCATGTAATACTTTTATAACAGCACTTCCGTCAGATAAATCAGTGTCAACAGAAGGATCAGTTCCATCTACCGGATTAGTGAATGTTCCTGTTAAATTAGCAAGAATTAAATAACCATCGGGTAAATTTGAACCGACAGCATCAGTCCAAGAGACATCAATCTGGCTGTCACTTATGTCTGAAGCCACAAAATTAGTTGTATGATTGTCCGGTTCTGGTTTAATAGTATTTTCAGCAAGCCAAATTGTAGCATTAAGAATTAAGGTAGAATTATCATAATCAGCCCAGTTATCATATAAAGCATCATCGGAATCGTTAGATGTACCATCGTCAGCAGGAGAACTATCTCCTAATGCAACAACACGTCCACTCCCATATTCTGCATAAGCAACTAAAACTCCGGTTGAACCGGAAGTAGATTCTCCGTTATTAAAAACGATGCCAAGTACAGTTGAATTTGCAGCAGAACTAATTGTCATTGTGGCAGATCCATAAAAAGCCATATCAGAAACATCTCCTGCTGAACCATGCAATAATGGATCACCAGGTAATGTGGGCAGATTTGATGCTGGATTTACAGAAACATCAGTGTCATCGAATGTCATTCCAAAAGGATTTCCAGACATGAGATCGTTCCAAACATCAGTAGAATTCCATCCGTCACCGTTTCTGTCTGCAGGTATTGCTCCTCCATGATCAGAGACCATAAATAAACCTCCGCCATTACTTACAAAATTAAGAATTGCTGTTTTTTCGGCAGCAGTAAATGGAATATTTGGCTCGCAAACAATAAAAACATCATAATTTGATAAATCCTGAGTGTTTCCGGCATCGCCAAAGGTGATTGCTCCATCCCAGGGCAGAGTTTCAACGTCATATCCTAGTTTTACTAGCTCAACACCCCATTCTGAGATAGCTCCGTTCCAGTAAGTTTCAACGGTAGAGACATTAATTCCTGATTGAGGAAGAGTAGGTGTTTGCTGAGCTGTTGCTTCATTTCCAGAAACATCAACTCCGCCACTAGAATAATATCTTAGAGTGTATGCATCAGCATCTATAACCCAGTCTGCGCTTCCAGCAGATTCTGCTTTTGTTGCATCGAAAAGTATTTTTTGTGCATTTAGAATTAAAATACCAAATAATACAATTAAGGTTGTTAATAAAGTTTTTTTCATATCTTTAAAATTTGCGGATTTTTAATATAAGAGAAACAAGATTTTATTAGAATTCAAATCTTCAATATAAGACAATTGAATTAGTAAAAAGTTGCAAAATATATACATGTTTTATCAATTATTTTGATGAGCATCTCGAAGCAAATCAAATATTGTCTTTACGGGATTAAACGTTTCTTCCGGTACTTCAACAAACAAAGTGTTCCAGTTAGCCATAGCACCATTCCAAAGTCCGGGTAATTCTAAAGCCTTTAAAATTTTTCCGTCTTTTGATTTTTCTGAAATAAAACCGGTTTCGGGGTCTATAAACTTAGTGAGGTCAAATTTTTCGCCGTTATATCTAATCGGACTAAGTACAATATCTACAGGGTTAAAATGAGTAGAATTGTCAAAAATTTCTTTTTTATCGGGTTTGGTTAAGTCAATTTGTGCTTTTTCAACAATTTGAAGCGTTGCTGTTTTGTCATTTTGCATTACAAAAAATGGACCTCCGCCGGGTTCTCCTTCATTTTTAACCATTGCACAAACTCTTATTGGTCTGTCGAGTTTGCCAAGTAAAAATTCTATTTTTTCAGTTCCTGAAAGTTCTGAAAATTCAAAGAATATTTTTACACATAAGTTATTAACAACAAAATTAAATGCCTCTTGTATAGTTTCAACCGAAGGATTATGAAGAAGTAAATCAATCAGTTCAAATGTTTTTTTCTGAATTTCAAGCAAAACACCTGCAATTGCTTTTTTGTACTTGCAATTCTTCTTTTTAAGATAATCAGGAACAACGTTGTCTATGTTTTTTATGAAAATTAGATCAGAGTTAATATTGTTCAAATTATAAATTAAAGCACCGTGTCCACCTGGTCTAAAAAGAATGTTTTCATTGTCTCTAAATGGAGTATTGTCTGTGTTAAGAGCAATAGTATCGGTAGAGGGGTTTTGAGCTGAAAAATCAATTTCAAGTTGAGTAGTGGAATATTTTGTAATCAATTTTTGAGAAAGCTCTATGAAATTATTCTTATGTTCAGGAGAAACAGTAAAATGTATTTGGCTTTTGTTTTTAGAATTTGCGTATAAAAGAGATTCTACAACATGTTCTTCAAAAGACGTTCTTTTTTCTTCGTTATATTGATGAAATTTTAACAAACCTTTTGGAAGGTTACCATAATTTAATCCTTCTTCTGAAATAATAAGATTTACTATGGTTTTGTAATTTTTATTTGCAATCTCAGTTTTTAAGTCTGTTCCCTGATTTTTTAAAATTTCGTTCAGATCTTCATAAAAAGCAAATTTTTCAATGTTGTTTATGAGGTTTTGAATGTCTTTTGGAGTTTCAGAGTTGGTTAAAGAAACAAATTCGAATAAGTCTTTAAACATTCTGGTAGCAGCACCCGAAGCTGGAACAAACTTCACGATTGATAAATTATCTTTCTTTTTGTTGAAAAATTGTAGATAATGGTTTTCTGTTTCTTCGCTTAATTTTTTTATTCCAGAATTGTTTATTGTTGCAGGATAAACAATATTGATAGATGGTATTCCATTGATAAATTGAGTAATTTGTTCACTAATAGCAGAAAAAGATATTCCTTTTTTAGCAATTTGTTCTTTGTCTTTTTGGTTAAATGAAGAAAGTAAGTCTGCCATATTGATTTTATTTTTTGAAAATTAAAAAAAAGAAATTCTTCAAAAGTAATTATAATTGTGGTTTAAAACAAAAAAATAATGAATACATTTGAAATAACAATATCCGGTTCTAGGGTTCATGGAGTAGGTTTTAGGCGCTTTGTTAAGGATAAAGCTACAATACTAAATCTTACGGGATATGTTAAGAACACTTACGATGGAAAAGTACTAGCAGTAGTACAAGGAGAAAAAGATGCTGTTGAAACTTTAATAAAATACTGTAGAACAGGTCCGCGTTTGGCTGACGTGGATAGTGTTGATTTCCAGGGCGTTTCTGAATGTGATTTTTTACAGTTTGAAATTAGATAAATAAACATATTTTTAAACATGTAAGATTTTTGTATTGATATAGCTAAATATTCTAATTTTGTCGAAGTTTAAAAATCATAATTAAATTATGGAAGCAACAAATAAAATCAGTAAATTCTTTTTCACTTGGGTTGTTTTGTTTGCCATTTGGTTAGCATTCACTTCTACATTTGCTTTGGCAGAGGTTGTTACTGGAGTTGTTGTAAGTTTTATTATTGCAATTTATAATTTCAATAATTTTACAGAAATAGGCTTAAAATCTTTTAGTCCAAAAAAGGTGTTGTATATGATACAGTATGTTTTTGTTTTTTTGTGGGCATTGATAAAGTCTAACTTAAATGTTGCCTTAATTGTACTTAATCCTAAATTGCCAATCAATACGGGGATAGTAGAATTTGAGACAAAATTGAAATCTGATTTTGCAAAATTGGTACTTGCTAACAGCATTACATTAACACCCGGTACTTTTACTATTGATGTAATAGACAACAAGTATTACATACATTGGCTCGATGTAAAATGTACAGATAGAGACGAGGTTTACAAAGAAATAGCCGAGCCGTTTGAAAAAATATTATTAAAAATTTTCCAATAAACATAATCAACTATGGATTTGTTTCTTGAAATAATCTTAGGTGTAGTAGCATTAGCACTCATCTTATCGTTTGTAAGGTTTGTAAAAGGACCAACAGCAGCAGACAGAGTTGTAGCATTAGACACAATGTCGGTTACAGTAATTTCTTTACTAGCACTATTTGCATTTATGTTTCATCGTATTATTTATATTGATGTTTCGTTGGTGTATGCTGTACTAGGTTTTATCGGAGTATTAATCATTGCCAGATATTTGGAGGGAGGAATATAATGGAAACAGTATTACAATATTTAGGGTATTTTTTCATTTCTGTCGGAGCAGCTTTTTTGCTCTTAGGCTCCTTTGGTATTTTAAGAATGCCGGATATTTACAGTCGATTACAGGCAGGAACAAAAGCTTCTACAATGGGGTCTTTGGGTATGTTATTTGGTATCGGTTTTTTAGAACCGCAGTGGCTACCCAAAATAATAGTAATTATGATTTTCATACTACTATCAAACCCAATTAGTTCTCATGCAATAGCAAGAGGCTCTTGTAAAAGCGGTATTAAACCAAAATTGAACGAAACCGTCAATTCATACAAAAGAATAGCAGAGGGTTGCGAAGAATCAATTAAAAAAGAAGAATAATGAGCGTTTTAACTGTACTTATAGTCGTACTTGGAGCAATCTTTTTGGTAGTTGGTGCATGGTATGTGCTTACACGTAAGGATTTGTTAGTCGCTACAATAGCGAGTTCCATAATAAGTTTAATTCTTTCTGTTTTCTTTTTGATTTTGCAAGCTCCTGATGTTGCACTTACAGAAGCAACAGTTGGAGTAGCACTTACGACAATAATTTTTGTCGTTACAATTAGAAACACAAAAAGAATGGAAGAATAATAATTATATGAAGATAAATGAATTAAGCAGAGTTTTTTTCTGTATTCATTATTCATAATTCAAAAATTTATTTATGAAAAAAATTATAATAATATTATTATTAGCTGTTATTGGCTACTTTTTGGCTGATATATTTTTCGAAATACCCTTTGGAGAAGATAGTATGGTTGTTTCCAAAGAATATCTTGATAAATCGCCAAATGATTTACATGTTGCAAATACAGTAACTTCTATTGTTGTTAATTTCAGGGGATTTGATACTCTGGGAGAAGTAACAGTGTTGTTTTTGGCTTCCACAGCAATTGGCAGCATTCTTTTCCGTCGCAGAAAAGTACATACAAAACTTAATCCACAGCGTAATGCACCACATGCAAGTAGAATAGTACAAATAAGTGCGAAAATTTTATTTCCTCTTATCGTTCTTCTGGGTGCTTATGTATTTATTCATGGGCATTTAACACCGGGAGGAGGATTTCAAGGAGGGGTTATTATAGCGACAGGTTATTTATTATTATTAGTTACTTATCGCAAATTTTCAGTTAGTCACTCTTCATTAACCTGGATAGAAGCTATTGCCGGAGTAACCTTTGCCGGAATAGGTGTTTTAGGATTAATTTTAGGAAAAGATTTTCTTGAAAACTTTTTACCCGTTGGAACAATAAATAATCTTTTTAGTGGCGGAATCATAGGAATAATCTATGTTGCTGTTGGTTTTAAAGTGGCATCGGAACTTACCGGTATTCTGGACACTATGCTTTCTATTAAAGTTGATTCTGAAGAAAACGAACAAAATTAAAATTTGAACAATGAGTGAAGAATTAATGCAACAGATATTATCAATAAGCTTCTACGGAGCCTCGCTTGCACTTATACTTATTGGTGTATATGGCGTGTTGACAAAGAAAAACCTGATTAAAATATTGTTATCTTTAACAATTGTCGATTCAGGCGTTAACTTACTTTTTGTGTCTTTAGGATACATAATGAATGGAACTGCACCTATCTTTTCACCGGCTATTATGGACGGAAAAATAGAAGTGCTAAAAACAGCTCCAATGGTAGATCCTGTTCCACAGGCTTTGGTGCTTACCGCGATTGTAATTGGATTAGGAGTTACAGCTGTTGGCTTGGCTCTTGTTATTCGATTATTCAGACATCATAATACAACTAATATTGACGAAATAAGAAACTTAAAATGGTAGTAGCGAATCCTATATTATACGTAGCTCTTCCCTTATTGGTAGCTTTTTTACTGCCTTTATTCGGGAAAATACATAAGGAGTTGATAAGAGTAGTCCCTGGCTTGTTATTCATGTTCCTGATATTTAATACGGTGGTGTTATTTTCAGAGGTAACATCTACTGGTAAGCCAATTATTACTCAAATAGCCGGTTGGGCTCCTCCAATTGGTATTAATTTGGTATTTAGTGCTTTTTCGGGATTTATTGCCGGGATAATATCTATAATGGGACTTCTTGTTTGGGTGTACAGTTACAAATTTAAGAAGGTTGAGTTCGATAACTCTCTCAAATATTTTGTGCTGATAATGTTAGTAACTGCCGGTTCTATTGGGGTAGTTCTAACAGGTGATATTTTCAATCTGTTTGTATTCCTTGAAATAGTAGCTTTAAGTTCTTATCCGCTAGTTGCTTTTTATAGAGGAAGAGATGGTGCAGAAGCCTCTTTTAAATATCTTATAGTTGGAGCATTTGCTTCTATTGCAATATTACTTGGGATCGTCTTAATATATTCTCAATTAGGCACATTAAATATGGCTGAAATTTCTTTGAGAATTGGAGAAATGCCGGAAAAAATAAAGATTACAGCTTTTATTTTACTTTTCCTTGGTTTTGGTATCGAAGCAGAAATGTTCCCTCTAAATGGTTGGGCTCCTGATGCTTATTCGCAAGCGCCCGGACCGGTTGGAGCAGTGTTTGCCAGTATGACAGCCAAGGCTGGTATCTATACAATAATTCGTTTGGTTTTTACACTATTCGATATTGATGCGGGTTATCAGTTGTTGCTTGGTATGGGTATAATTACGTTAGTTGTTTCTGAGGGTATCGCACTAAGGCAGGAAAAATTAAAAAGAATGCTTGCTTTTTCAAGTCTTGGACAAATGGGATTGTTAATGATTGCATTTGGTATCAACACAAAAGCAGCTGTTGTTGCAGGTATGTTTATTCTATTTAATCATGCCGTAATTAAGTCATTGTTATTCTTTTCAGGTAGTTATTTAGTTTATAATTCTGAAAATAAAAACATAAAAGACTTATTTGGATTTGGTAAAAAACTACCTCTAACAGCTTTCTTATTTGGACTTGGAGCTTTTGCAATAGTAGGCTTACCTCCATTGTCAGGTTTTTGGGCTAAATTAAGTTTATTAATGGCTTCTGCTGACAGCAATTTAATTGCTTTAATTGCTCTTATTCTGATTGTTAGTGTTGTAGAAATTGTTTACTATTTTAGAGTTGTTAACGGACTTTATTTTAAGAAATATACAGGTGAGTTTGAGCCTCACAAACCTTCTTGGAATGCAAGTTTAGTTATGCTTATACTTGCTGCTGTAATTGTTACGGTTGGACTTTATCCTGACTTAATTTACAATTACTTTGTTAACGCTGCTGATGCTTTGATGGACAAAGCAAACTATATACAAAATGTTTTACCAAGTAACTTTGTTGGTTTAAATTAGAAATTACAGAAAACATTAAAAATGAGTAATTTAGTCATCATTTTAGCTATATTTGGCTGGGCAATCTTAACTTACTTAGCCTTTAAAATTAACAAAACTTTGGGTAATGTTTTTGTTGGTGTTTTAGCACTTGCATTACCTGCGTATTTCTTTACTTATACTCCAAGTGATTATACTGTGAGTGTAATGGGAATGAGTTTGCAGTTTGGTTTCACTTCATTTGCATCGCTTTTTGCTATGCTTGTAGTTGTGCTTTCTTCATTTGCTCTTTTGTATTCTATTCCTTATATGAATAAAAAAGACCGATTGGGGTGGTTCTACATGAATTTTATGTTTTCGGTCGGTGGTATGATGGGTATTTTGATGAGTAAAGATCTTGTTTCTCTTTTCATTTTCTGGGAAATAATGACTTGGTCATCTTACCTAATTGTTATTTACCAAGGTAAAAAAGTAAATAAAGTAGGACTAAAGTATATGATTTTTAGTGCAATTGGAGCTTACGCAATGTTAATGGCAATTGTACTGATTAACAAATGGAGTGGTAATGTAAATATTGAGCAGTTTTTTGCTTCTTTCCCAAATTATTCAAGTGCAGCAAAATTATTAAGTAGTTTATTGTTACTTACAGGATTTGGTGTGAAAAGTGCTTTGATGCCGTTACATGTATGGGCACCTGGTGCTTATACTAAATCTCCTATGTCTTATACCGCTGTTTTTTCAGGTGCATTATCTAAGATGGGTATCTATGGTATGGCGTTGGTAGCGGTTAATTTATATGTTCATTCAAATATGCCTATTATGGGTGAAGTTATTGCCTGGGCTGGTGCGATTACTGCGGTTTTAGCTACTTTTTGGGCAATATTCCAAAACGATATACGAAAACTTTTAGCTTATTCTTCTATTGGTCAATTAGGCTATATTGCGGTTGGACTAGGAATAGGAACAGAGCTTAGTGTTTTTGCCGGATTGTATTTAGCGATTCTTCACGGATTATTCAAAGGAGTTTTGTGGATGGTTGTTGGAGCAATTGAACACAGAACCGGAAAAACGGATTTTAGAGATATTAGTGGATTAATCAAAAAAATGCCTTTTACATTTTTTGTAGCATTGGTTGCTATTATAGCTCTTGCCGGTATGCCGCCTTTATCTGGTTTTGTTGGAAAATGGATGCTTTATGAATCTATGATAACCTCAAATCATTTTATTATGGTTCTCTTTATTTTCCTTTCAAGTACCGCAGCATTTTTATATTGTTTCCACTTTTTATACGGACTTTTCTTAGGCCAACAAGAAGACGAATTTTTGAAAGATGTTAAAGAAGTTCCTGTTTTAATGATGATTCCAATGGGACTTATCAGTTTGTCTCTAATAGCTTTTGGTACTTTCCCTGGATTAATTTTCAAACCTATTGCACAAGCAATGAGTACATTGGGATTTGAAAATGTAACTTGGCGAATGTCTTCTCTTACAAACGCGTGGGGAAACAGTATGTTTTTAAAACCTGCTAACTTCATGTTTATGGCTGTGTTTGTGTTCTTCCTTATTATTATTACTGTGGTAAATCACAAAAAGACCAAAAAAGTTGGAACAAAAGACATAGCAAATGGAGGAGAACCAATTCGAGATGAAGACAATTTACATTATTCAGTAGATATTTACAGACCATTCTACCGTGTAATTTCTCCAATTATGAAATATAAAGTTGAAACTTTCTATAAAAGAATTTCTAAAGGAATTGAAGAATTCTTTCAGTTTTTTAGAAGAATATATTCAGGGAACGGGCAAACTTACGCTTTATACGTGGTAATATTCTTAACAGCTCTTTTAATTTTAAGTTCAACTATTTTTTAATTTTTGATAATCATTCACAATGGATATAGGAAGATTTTTATTGACATCAATTACTACTACTGCATTAGCATTTGTAGTTGGTATGTTTTATGCCGGATTTAGAAGAAAAATTACTGCACGTGTTCAAAATCGTGTTGGACCTCCTGTTTATCAGAATTTTATCGACGTGGTTAAACTGTGGAGTAAAAAAAGTAATATTACTCATGGTGTAATGCAGCATCTTGCTCCTTTATGGCAAATTGCAACTTCAATTACTACTTTGATGTTTATTCCGATACTTGTTGACAGCACTTTCTTTGTTAACCTTACCTTTAAAGGGGATTTAATTTTCCTTTTATATCTTATGGTAGTTGGTTCGCTTGGAATGGCACTTGGAGCTGGTGAAGGAGGAAACCCAAATAGTGCAATTGGTGTAACAAGGGGACTTACCCAAATGATTGGTTTTGAAATTCCTTGGGTTATGGCACTTGTTGCGTTGATGATTCAACATCAAACAACTACAATTGTAGGTTTAATGGATGTGCAACAGGCTTCAGGAACTTGGCTAATGTTTAGTTCTCCTTTTGCATTTTTGGCTGCTCTTTTAGCAATGCCTGGAATGTTCAGATATTCCCCGTTTGATATTGTAGGTGCGCCAGCAGAGTTGGCATCGGGACCAATTTCAGAGTTTGGAGGGAAATATCTTGGTACCCTTATGACAAATGGTTCTATCTTTGCCTTTGTTAAACTTGTGCTTTATGTTGATATTTTTATGGGCGGAGCAACAAACCTTGTTCTATTAGTTGTAAAAACTTTTGTTTTGTATATGTTCCCTGTTCTTTGGGGTTTGGTTTCTCCACGATTTAGAACAGAACAATCTGTTAGGTTTTTCTGGGGATGGCCTTTGTTCTTTGGGCTTCTTGGGATTTTACAAGCAGCTTTTTTGTAAAAAATAATAAATAAAAGTTAAGCCTAAATTGTAACTTTATTGACTTTTGGGCTAAATATGAAAAAATATATACCAGAAAACAAGTCATCTCGATAACTCGAAAACTGGTCTACTGGTTAACTCGATAACTGATTAAGATGGTAAACGATAAAGAATCACGAAAAATAGTTGATATAATTCAGGATTTTGCAAGAAAAAGTTCACTTTTTGTTCTTGCTTATGGTACTGGTTGTGGGGCAATAGAAATTCCGCCGACAATGACATCAAGATACGATGCCGAACGTTTTGGGATTAGAGGTGCTGCTACTCCTCGTCAAGCCGATGTATTACTTATTACAGGTTATCTTGCAACGAAAAGTTTGAAGCGTGTTATACGTGCTTACGAACAAATGCAAAACCCTAAATACATTATTGGTTTTGGCTCTTGTACTATTAATGGTGGAATGTATTGGGATTCATATAATACTATAAACCGACTTGATATGTATATGCCTGTTGATGTTTATATTAACGGTTGTATGCCTCGTCCCGAAGCTGTTATTGCCGGTTTTGCTAAATTGCAGAAACTTATTCAGGCCGGAAAAGCCGACGGTTGGGAGCGTTATCAAAATAACCTTGAGTTTTATCGCAAAAACCAAAAGAAAATTATTCATAATTGGGTAATGCCGGATTATAATTGGTAAACGAAATTTAGAACTAAGAACTAAGAACTAACAAGTAATAATATTACTTAGACAATTTTCTGGTTAACTGATTAGCTGATTAACTGGTTAACTGATTAACTGGTTAACTAACAACACGAAACTAATAACTGTTATATGGAACAAGAATTATTAGATCTTTTAGTCGAACACTTTCAAGACAGGATTGCCGGAAGTGTTAAAAGTGACAAAAGAGTAGAAATATTTACTTCAACTAGTGCTATTGAAGATGTATTGATGTATGCCAAAAATGTGTTGGGATATATTCATTTAGTGCATTTTTCATGTGTTGACTGGATTGAAGAAAATGAATTTGAGTTGATGTATGCTATATTTTCTCCTAAATCTAAAATAACTATCATGTCGAAAGTTAGAGTAGATAGAGAGAATCCGGTAGCTCCTAATATTGACTATATTTGGAGACATGCTAATACATTTGAGAGAGAAATACGAGAAATGTTTGGTATTGAATTTACAGGATTAATAGCCGAAAAAGAAATGATATTAGAAGACTGGATTGAAATGCCTCCAATGAGAAGGGATTTTGACACAGCTGAATATGCTAAAAAAACTTTTTTTGATCGTCCGGGACGTGAAGATGCTCAGGATGTTAGAGAAACAATAATTAAAAGAACCGGCGAAGAATTACCGGAATTTTCTAAGAAATATTCAAGATAATGAAACAAGATAGAAGTACAACTTTATATTTAGGACCTCAACACCCGGGAATTACCGGAAATATGATGATCAAACTTCAATTGGAAGGTGATACAATTGTTAAGGCTACTACCCATGTGGGATATTTACACAGAGGATTTGAAAAACTTATTGAACGTCGTAATTGGCTTCAAAGTTTTACTATTTTGTGCCGTATGTGCGTGCCGGAACCCGATCCAAATGAAGAAAATTATGCAAGAGCAGTAGAGCAAATTGAGGGTAGAGAAGTTCCTGAAAGAGCAAAATATATTCGTGTTTTGGTTTTAGAACTTGCACGGTTAGCTTCTTTGTTACTTTGGTACGCAGGACAGCCTGGTTCTGCCGGTTTATACACAATGGGACAATGGTCTGTTGGTGATAGAAACTATATTCTAGATTTGTTTGAAGAATTAACTGGTGGACGTATTTACCACATGTATATTTGGCCGGGTGGTGTTCGTAGAGATTTACCGGAAGGATTTGGAGATAGAGTTTTAAAAGTAATGGATTATCTTGAAAAACGTTGGAAAGATTACGACAGACTTATGTTTGATAATGCAATTTTCCAAAAACGTGCTAAAGGTGTTGGAATTATTAATCCTAAAAAAGCCCGTGAATGGGGCGTTGTTGGACCTCCTTTGCGTGGTTGCGGCATAAAAAGTGATGTTAGAATTGATGAACCTTACGAAGTTTATGATAAATTAGATTTTCAGGTACCTGATATGTACAAAGACGGTGATGTATGGTCAAGAGCTTTGGTGCGAAGATTTGAATTTTTACAATCTATAAGCATTGTTCGTCAGGTTATTGAAAAAATGCCACAAGGACCTGTTTTTAATAAAATTCCTAATCCACATAAATGGGTTGTACCCAAAGGTGATGCTTTGGTTAAAACAGAAACAGTTCGTGGCGAATCAGCATTCTATGTTGTAAGCGACGGATCAAACAAACCAAGACGTGTTCACTTAAAAGGACCTGCTTATATTCATGGATTCACTTTATTAGAGGACGTACTTGTTGGAGCAAATCTAGCTGATGTTTCATTTATTATGAACAGCTTAGGGACTTGTCCTCCGGAAATGGAAAGATAATAATCAAAGTACAATTGATAATGTACAATTAATAATTTATAAATTCCCTCTTAAAAAAGAGGGTAGAAAGATGTAAAAATCCTATAATTAAAAACTTAAACTAAATACAATGAGTTTTTTCAACATAAAAGGAACAGTTAACCCATTAACAGCTTTGGCTCAGTTTGCTAAAAAACCTCATACTTTGCGTTTCCCGGAAGTTGAAGTTGAAGCAAAAGACAGATACAGAGGGGTTCATTATAATGATTTACAAGCATGTATTGGTTGTGGTAATTGTTCCACTATTTGCATGAATGAGGCTATCGACATGATTAATATAGCCGGGATTGACTCTTCAAAAGGCGATACTGGGCTTCGTCCAAGAGTTGATAATGGTCGTTGTTGTTGGTGTGCTTTGTGTGTTGAGGTTTGTCCTACCGGTTCATTAAGTCTTACCAAAGATTATATTTATGTTACAGAAGATGCTGACGCATTTTTGTGGACTCCGGGTGTTGATAATCCTGAAGGAGTAAATCTTAAAAGCTTTGTTTCCAGTAAAGAACATTCATTGAACGTTTACGGAAGAGTTCCAATGAAAGAACTTGTCGGAATGGAACGTGTGAAATCATTTGCCGAAGTTGTTCTTGGATACGAGGAAGCCGAAGCCAGACTTGAAGCTAGTCGTTGTATTAGTTGCGGTATTTGCACCGAAGTTTGTCCTGAACACATGCATATTCCTGAATACATAAATGCAATTGCTGCCGGAAAGGATGAAGATGCTCTTAGAATTATTTATGATAATAATCCATTCCCTGAAATGTGCGGAAAAGTTTGTACACGTCGCTGCGAAGAGGTTTGTGCAATGACACATAGAGGAGTAGAAGATGATCCACATGATAAAGGTGCTATTGCTATTCGTTGGTTAAAACGATACGTAACAGAAACTGCTCCTACTGCTGAAAGAATTAAAGAAATTGTTAACCCTGAAATTTCAGAATCTAACGGATTTAAAGTTAGCATTATTGGTGCTGGTCCATCTGGACTTACTGCCGGATATTATTTAGCTCTGAGAGGTTTTGATGTTACAATATACGAAGCTCTTAATAAAGCAGGCGGTATGACTATGTGGGGAATTCCAAAATATCGTTTCCCAATGGATAGTCTCGACAAACAAGTTGAGTATATGGAAAGTATCGGCGTAAAAATTAAATACAACACAAGAGTTGGAGTTGATATTCAATTTGATGATATTTATAGTAATTCTGATGCCGTATTTTTAGGAATTGGTTATCAAAAAGCGTGGACTTTGGGTATTGACGGAGACGACATGCCGGGAGTTATTGCAGCAGTTGATTATTTGAGAGAAATAAACGGTGGAGGAACCCTTGATGTTGGAAATAAAGTAGTTGTAATTGGAGGCGGTAACGTTGCTATTGACGGAGCCAGAGTTTCTGCTCGTCATGGTGCAGATGTTACAATTCTTTATCGTCGTAGAGTTCAGGATATGCCTGCAGATTGGGAAGAAATTGAAGGTGCTGAACACGAAGGTATTACAATTGTTCCTCAAGGTATTCCTGTTAAATTTATTGCCGGAGATGATGGAAAGGTCAAATATGTTCGTTACTTGAAAGCTGAAATGAAAGTTGAAAAAGAAGGCGCAAGACCAAGTCCTGTTGCTATCGAAGGAAGTGAAACAGACATTGAAGTAACTACAGTTATTGGTGCAATTGGTCAGGAAGCTGATTATTCGTTCATTCCTGAATCATTTAAAGATAAAATTGAAATTAACCGAGGTAGAATTATCACTTATGAATACAATCAGACAAAAGATCCGAAAGTATTTGCAGGCGGAGATACTGTTAACAAAACAGCTGATGCAATTAGTGCTATCGCTGACGGTTTCCAAGCAGTAAAAGGCATCGTAAAAATGTTACTTAAAGAAGAATAACAATCATAATTTATAACTGTTAAAACTCTCGCATAATTGCGGGAGTTTTTTTATGTGAATAAACATATAGCGAAGAATTTATATCTAACAAAATCCTTCGCCTGTTAAAATCATTTCTTATTGTTCATTATACTTGAATTATTAAGCATATAAATTATACAGACAGCTTATTTTGGTTTAAGTTTTTAATTAAATTCAGGAATATTAGTAAGTTTTCAATTTATACTTTCTATTTTGCGAAAAAAACGGGTCGTCCCGCTGGGACTTTTTTGTTATGTTATGATATAGTGGCACTTGCGTGCCACTTTTCAAACAGACTGTCCCGCTGGGACTTTTTTAGATGTCTTACTTAACGACCTTAGTTTCTGAATTGAAAAAGTTAAGCGAAGAATTAATATCTAACAAAACCCTTCGCTTTTAAAATTATTTTTTATTCTTCATTGTCCTCTGTTCATTGTTCATTGTTCTTTGAAAATTATTTTCTTCTAGATAATTCACTTGCGTATTCCATTCCAAGCGTGTTTTTGCTTTCTTTTGCCCAATCCGTAAGTTTTGTTTTACCCGTTGCAGGAGTATCCACGTAGAGTAGGTTTTTCATTAATCCTCGAATCTCAGGGAACGTAATTGTAACATCATTCTGCTTTTTGCTTATTTTTTTCCCAACTAAATAACCAATCCATGGCGGAGCGCAAATCACAGGTTTTTTTATTCCTATTATTTTCATTATGGTTTTAATCAAACCGCGATATGTAAATGTTTCTGGACCTATGGCATTAACAATGTTATTTTCCGGATTTTCAGCTTCTTCAACTAAAATATTTGCAAAATCTTCGACATGAATCGGTTGAATTTTGTACAAACCAGGTCCAAATGTCCCCATAATTGGCAGTTTTCTGATTGTCCAAGCTATATTATTGATTAAAATGTCATTGTCGCCGAATAGAACTGCCGGTCTGACAATCGAATATGATATTCCAAGATTTATCAAGTAGTCTTCAAGTTCTCCTTTGCCTTTAAAATATTCTAGTTTTGAGTTTTTGTCGGGATTTGTGATGCTTACATGAACAATTTTCTTAATTCCCGCTTTTTTTGCTGCCTCGAAAAGTATTCTAGTGTTTTCAACGGCTTCATGGTGATTGAACTTTTTGTGATTAAAACGCACCCAATATGTGTTAATTAAAATTGTGCAATCTTTTAGACTTTCTGATAATTTATCCGGATTTTGAAAATCGAGCGGAACAATTTCCAGTTTGTCGCCAAATGGATTTGGTTTCTGCGTAGAATTTGTAAGAGTTTTGACTTGTAATCCATTGTTAAATAATATGTTAGCTACGTGTTTCCCTGAATAGCCTAAGGCTCCTGTTACTGCAATTTTTGTTTTCATGCTTATTTGTTTTTATTGTTGTTATAGAAGTTTCAATAATTTTTGAAAGTTTTAGTTTTAAAAAAAGTTGCATTCCGTTTACATTGTTCTGGAAGACAACTAGGTTTGTGATTTGGACTTTTTTTTATTTAAGAAGTTTAATAAACTTCGACCAAAACCAATTTTCGTCCATTTTTATAAATTTTTCGAGCATTGAATCTGCTTCCATTGCAAATTTTTCGATATTTTCGATTTTAGCTTTAAATGCCTCTGCTTCGGGAGTTTGTTCTTCTATTTCTTTAAAATTTTTCACAACTTTTAGCATTGGATCAAGTTCTTTTTCTTTTCTTACTTTTAGCACTCGTTTCAGCACAACCCACAAATCTTTTTCACCAACAAAAAACTCTCTTCTTTCGCCAAATTTATGTTCTTTATAGACTAATTGCCAGTCAATTAAGGTTCTTACATTCATGTTTACGTTTCCACGAGAAATTTGAAGTTTTTCCATTATATCTTCTGTGGAAATAGGTTCTTCGGTAGTAATAAAAAGTGCATGTATTTGTGCAAGAGTTTTATTGATTCCCCATTGAGAACCTAAACTTCCCCATGATTTGATAAAATTTTCTTGTGCTTCGTTGAGTTTCATAACATAAAATTGTTAAAGTGTGAATTGAAAATATGTTGATAATTTAGTTTTAAATATAAACGCAAAAATATGTAAAATGTTTCTAAACTTTCAATAAAATTTGAAAGCTTGTTTTTTTAGTTTGATTTAGTGGTAGTTAGGGTAGAAGTTGAAGTTAAAAATAAGGAGAATATTTTTAGTTTTTATGAGAAATATAAATTTTATATGTGCGATTATTTTTTAATTTTCAAAAGAATTGAGGTTAAAACTATTTTTCTTAGTTTGTAAATTAGGTAATTAGAATTATATTTGCAGATTGATGTTTTTAGGCAAAAATATTTTTAGTCGTTCATTTTCAGACGTTAAAACGTACAAACTGTGCGAATCAAAGAACATAGAAAATAGTTTTAAACTAATCAGAATGGTCTTTTCAATAATACTTTATAACATCAAAACTTTATAAACTTTATAACTCATTTATTATGCAAAACATTAAACAACTTATTAACCAAATTGCAGGTTATAAAACCGAAAATCTTTTTGGGCACGATTTTATCAATACTTGGGATAAAAATCTAAACGAACTTAAACAACTATTGCTTGTTGCTGAAACTCTTAAAGAAATGAGAGACAATAACATATCAGCAAAAATGTTTAAATCAGGATTGGCTGTTTCTCTTTTTAGAGATAACTCAACTCGTACTCGTTTTTCTTATTCTTCTGCTGCTAATTTACTTGGGCTAGCTGTTCAGGATTTGGACGAAGGCAAAGCGCAAATTGCTCATGGTGAAACAGTTCGCGAAACAGCAAACATGATTTCTTTCCTTTCCGAAGTAATTGGTATTCGTGATGATATGTATCTTGGAGCAGGCGAAAAATATATGCGTGAAGTTGGTGATGCTCTTACCGATGGTTTCCAACAAGGCGTTTTACCTTCACGTCCTGCAATTGTTAACCTACAAAGTGATGTTGATCATCCAACTCAATCATTGGCTGATTTACAACACCTTGTAAAATATTTTGGTAGCCTTGATAATTTAAAAGGCAAAAAAATAGCTGTAACATGGGCATATTCACCTAGTTACGGAAAACCACTTTCAGTTCCTCAAGGAATTATTGGTCTTATGACACGTTTTGGAATGGATGTTTCTTTAGCTTATCCTAAAAATTATAATTTAATTCCTGAAGTTGAGCAATTGGCTGATAAACAAGCACAAGAAAACGGAAGTAAATTTGAAATCGTTGATTCAATGGAAGCAGCGTTTGAAAATGCAGATATTATTTATCCAAAAAGCTGGGCTCCATATTGGGTAATGGGCGAACGCACAAAATTGTTGCAAAATAAAGATCATGACGGACTAAAAGCTCTTGAAAAACAAGCTCTTGCAGAAAATGCAAATCACATGAATTGGGAAACAGATGAAGCAAAAGTGAAACTTACAAAAGGCGGAAAAGCTCTATACATGCACCCGCTACCTGCTGATATTTCAGGACTTAGCTGTGTAAACGGAGAAGTAACAAATGAAATTTTCGACCGTTACAGAATTGAAACATACAAAGAAGCAGGCTGGAAACCTTATGTTATTGCTGCAATGATGCTTACAAGCAAATTCCAAAATCCGGCTCAGGCTTTACAACAAATGCTAGATAAAAATTCAAAAAGAATTATGTACTAGATTTGGTTGTATTATTTGTTTAAAATTTAGTATCTTTGTCTTAATGAAACGTAAAATATTCATAGAGATTAGAATAAATTACTAATGTCAAAAAGAGCTGTTTATTTTATGTTGCAGTTCTTTTTTTATAATAACCGTTAAGTTCTGTTTAGAATATAAAAACGATGAATTTAACAACTAAATATTAAAATATCATGAAATGAATTTTGAAAAATTCCAATGGGATGATAACAAAAATGAATTAAACATTAATAAGCACCAAATTGACTTTAATGATGCAAAAAAAGTTTTTGAGGATGAAAATATATTAATTTCCGAGGATGAACGAAAAAAATACGGAGAAACAAGATGGCAAGTTATTGGTAAAATGTATAACTTAATAATATTTGTAGCTTTTACATATAGAAATGAGGAGGTTAGGATTATTTCAGCAAGAAGGGCTAATTATAGAGAAAGAGAAAAATATCAAACAAATAGTTTTTAAAAAACAGTAGCTATGGAACAGCAAATTACAGCAAAAGAAGCCATTGAGCTTATAAAAACAAATAAATACAACGGTTATTATATTATTAAATTTGATGATGAAAAAATAACTTTTCAAGATGCAATTCTTTTGGGACGCTTTGGTATTGATGTTCCTGAAAATTTTATTTTTTACGATGATGATAATATAGATTACTCTGATATTCCGGAATTAACTCAAGATGACATAAATTCTGGTAAAGTTATTCCATATATAAATGCTCATATTCCATTAGAAAATGAAATTAGAGAATGGATAAAAAAAGAAAATATAAACATAGGAGAATTAACAGGTAATTTGATAAAAAATTTCTACGAAAACATCAAAACTCTTTATAAAAATACCGCTCTTTAAACTTTATTGCCACAGATTTATTTGTGGCTTTTTATTTTGAAAATATAGTTTTTTGATTTTCATGAATAAAGCATTTATAAACCTGTATATTTATAAGGTGTAAAACATTTAACGTTTAATATATTTGTGTATTTTATAAATTTCTCCTGTTTTTAGACGATATTCCAAAAGACCGTATTTAGCTGAATAAAATTCTTTTACTGTTTCACAAGTATCCTGACAAACATTTACAAATACATTCTGCTCTCTGATTGTGTCAATTTCTATTAAAGTATCTATTTTATAGAATTCTTTCCTATTGCAATCATAAGAACTTAAAGTTACTGAAAGGCTGGAAATTGTAATCCCGTACCTTTCCCAACCTGTTGTTACAGTCATAAATGCTGTATCTTGGTACTGTGCATCAATATTAGGATCTCTTCCCATATAAATACCAGACTGCATTTTACAAACAAGTGTGTCATAGTTTCCTAAATTACTTTTCATAATAACAGTGTCTAACCAACCATAAACAGGATAATACTCTTCCGGTATATCAACATAAACTGTTTGATGGCAAGAAGTTAAAAATACGAGGAATAAAAATGTTAATAATAAAGTGGTGTTTTTTGATGTTTTCATAATTTTAATGAGTTTTTGAGTTTTCGAGTAATCGTGTTTTCGGGTTATTAAGTTTTTGAATTGAATTATTATTAGTTTTATCAATCAGGATGTCCAATGTATTTATAAATTTTATAAATTTTACCAGTTCTAAGATGATATTCCAAAAGCCCATATTTCGCAGAATAAAATTCTTTTTTTATATCACATGTATCCTGACAAAAATTAACAAAGACATTGATTTCTTTTATTGTGTCAATTACTATTAGAGTGTCAAGCTTGTGAAATTTTTTTTCAGAGCAATCAAATAAAGAAAGTACAGATAATGAATGAGATACATTTATATAATATTTGTTCCAATCGGAGGAAATCGTATAATAAGCAGTATCTGATTCTTCTGGTGGTACTCCATAAATAGTTCCTTCATAATAACCATATTTAAACTCACAAACAAGAGTATCATAGTTTCCAAAATTGCTTTTCATGATAACAGTGTCTCCGAAATTATATATTGGGACTAATTCTTCCTGGATATCAACATACTCTGTTTGATGGCAAGAGTAAAACGAAATAGTGAATAAAGTTATAAAGAACCAGATGTATTGTTTTGTTCTCATGTTTTAAAGAGTTATATAGTTGATAATTAACGTATTATTATACGTTTTATTAGTTTCAAATTATTTATTGACGGTCATATTTTTGATGTATTTGTGTATTTTAAAAACCTCACCTGTTTTTAGATGATATTCCAAAAGCCCATATTTTGGAGAAATAAATACATATTCTAATAACCCTTCATTTGGATATAATGCCTTAAAATTACAATTGGAATATATTGTGTCAATATTTATTAAAGTATCAGATAATAATGGGTGAACATCTTTATTATAAAAATTAAGTTCCATAATCATATCATCTAATGGCAATGGTTTGGATTCAGGTAGTGAATAAAAATAATAAGAATAAGAATATTTAATTGAGTCATGTATTGCTTCTCATTTTACATTAATTGTTTCCCATGCAATAGAAGATTCTGAATGAACTCTTCAATATATGACTTTGTGTAATATTGATACATAAAAGTATCATAATCACCTTTGTTACTTTTAAAAACAACAATATCGCCAGACTCAAAAACGGGCAAATATTCATTACTGATTGTAATATAGGTTGTGGGCGGTAAAAAAAGTTGACACCCCGTAATAAATATTAAAACAAAAATAAATACATTTTTTCTCATAACTAAAGAGTTTTTCGTTCGTATTTTATACCACCTCTATAGAAATATTTGAGCAACCCATATTTTGGTGAAAAATACATTTTAATAGGAAATTTGTCATCAATATCATTTTCAATAATGAAAATTGGAGTTACTTTAATTGTATCAAATAAAAAAACCATGTCAATTTTATGAAAATTATTAGTAACTCCCCAAAAAACAACATACAATTCAATAGTATCAAGCGGCATACCTTTAATTTCGTATGAGAAGTCTATATTCATAACTGTATCTATTAATTTCCATCCCAATAAATCAAGTTCTCCGTACCATTTTTTATCGAAATTCTTATATTTATATTCAGCCTTGTAATCACACTTAAATCTGTCACTATCACCCGTATTACTTATAAATAAAATTTCATCATTAAGATTGTATACAGGCTTAAACTTTTGCGGTATTTTTTTTGAATTAAAAATATAACAACCTGTAAACAAGTTGATTAGTATAATAATTATAGAAAAATATTTTATTTTCATTACTCCTGATTTTTAGATTTATAACCAAATTGAATAAAAATACCGGTGTTTATTTGGTAAATATCAATCATAGAAACCTCTGCGTTTGCTAGCAATCCAATTCTTAAAAAAGGTTTTATGGGATATGAAAACGAAGTTCCTATTTTTAAGCCTGGATATTTCATGTTACCAAAAATCCATCTTTTGCATGAGTAATAGCATTTGAAAGTTCTATATAAATCTTCGGGTTCTGTCTTTTTTATATTCATGTTTGTGGACATTAAAATATAATAAGAACCACCTACCCAAAAATTAAAATTTAGAGCATTTGATTTGCCAATAGAAAAGCCAATATTCAAAGATGTTTGTAAGAATGCAAAATTTGCTTTTGCGTCAACAACAGCAAAATATAAATCAGAAAGCACTTCGTTTTCATAGAATAAGCTCTTATTTTTTTTGTTGATGTCCAAACCAATAAAAAAATGATCGGTTATATTTACATTTAGTGTTGTTCCAAAGTAATTACCAATAGCATTGGTTGCACTTGTGTCAATTAAATATCCTTGATTTCCTCCTGTGTAGAACCTGTTCGTTAACAAGTATTCCTGAGAAAAAGCATAAATACTTGTAAAAAGTATTGCAATTAAAATAATTATTTTTTTTTCATTTTTTGTTTGGTTTTTTGTTAGAATTGTTTATCAAATATCAATAAATAAAACTCATTTTGAATAAATTTTCAGAGAAAGACAATTAATAAGCATTATTCTTCAATAATTTTTATGGTTTCAATACCATTATTAGTAGATATGACGCAAATATATATTCCGGCACTAACATCCGATAAATCAATTGAATTTGAATGATAACCTTTTGATAATAATTGGTCAAATTTATAGACAAAGAACCCCGACATATCAAAAATGGAAATAGAGCAGCTGGATTCTTCGGTTACAGTAATAAATATATTGCAATAATTTATAATAGGATTTGGGAAAATTTCAATATTTTGTACTACATAACTATTTTTTTTATGGCGGTAGTTTAAAATAACGTTGATTTTGTTATCTTTGCAAATATATTAAAAAACACTCAAAATGGAAGATATACTAA